>JAJYFA010000001.1 GCA_021790995.1 Acidobacteriota bacterium | reverse complement strand
CGCACCCGACTGCAAGCATTTGCGGCAGGGCAATCGCATGAACGTCGGTACGATTCTGCCGAACGCCTAGAGACGGATCACCATGCGGTTATTGGCGAGGGCCACTCGAGATAACCAACGGCTCTTATCGGCGGATTTGCGGACCCGGTTTTTGAAAGGCGCAGGGACAACTGCTTCGCTCATCAAGGCCGGCGCCGTTCACGGTCTCTCGTGACGCTGCAATCCCGCAGTGAGGGTTCGGGCGGTGGCCCCAGACGGCCGCCATAGCCACCGAATTCATCCCGCATCACTACTCTGCCCGCCTCTTTGCGGCCTTATCGACGGATTGGGGCTTGCTATGCTTTCGCTTTTTCCTCGTGATATTCAACTTCGGTATTGATCGCCCAAATATTGTTCTTGTCCGTGACGCCGCTGGCAATGTTATCCACGGCGGTCATGGCGGTGAGCATCGAGTGGTCCTGGTTGTTGTACTTGTGCATGCCGTTGCGGCCCACCAGGAAGAGGTTCTCGATGCCATCAAGGAAGTTGCGAATCTCCGGGAAGCGCGAGTAGCTGCCAAAGTAGGCGGGGTAGGTCTTTGGCATACGAACAACGTGCGAGTCTTCCACGTCGGCGGGCTTCACAATGCCGATGCGCGCAACCTCTTCGACGGCCAGCCGGACCATCTCTTCATCGCTGTATTTCCACATGCGGTCGGTGTCGTTGCAGAAATACTCCAGCCCGATCCAGATCTTTTCCTGGTTCTGGACAAGGTACGGGCTCCAATTATTAAAGATCTGCAGCCGACCCACGGTCACGTCCGGCTCCTGAATGTAGATCCAGTTGTCGCGCAGGGGCGAGCCGTCCTTTTCCGCAACGGCAAGTTTCTTCACCAGCAGACCCACAGTGATGAAGTCGCGATAAACGAGTCCCTCGGCGATTTCAGCAACTTCACGCGGCACGGAACCGCCCATGGCGCGGATCAGGTCGCGGACGGGCATGGTGGAGAAGAAGTAGTCGCCGTGAAAGGTGGCGCGCTGACCCGATGCGTCGACGCCTTCAGCGGCTACCACGCGGTTGCCTTCGATGTGAATGCGGTCCACGGCGATGCCGAGGTGGAGTTCTCCTCCGTTTGCCTGGACCAACTCCGCGGCGTGTTCCCAAAGCTGGCCGGGGCCGAATTTGGGATAAAGGAACCGCTCGATCAGCGAGGTCTCGGTTTGTTTTTGTGCAATGCCGGCATCTCCGCGGCCGGCAAAAAGCTTGCGGAAAAAGTGCGCGACCACGCTCCTGAGCGAGAGCCCCTTGATGCGTTGGGCTCCCCATTCGGCGCCGATCTGGCGGCAGGGTACGCCCCAGACCTTTTCGGTGTAGGACTCGAAGAAGGTGCGGTAAAGCTGGCGGCCGAAGCGATTAATGAGGAAATCCTCGAGCGTCTGCTCCTGGCGGCGGGGCAGAAGAACGGCGCGCAGGTAGCTGAAGCCGCAAGCCATCGTCCGCCACAGACCGAGATTGCGAAAGGTGGCGGCGGTGAGGCGGATCGGGTAATCGAAGAAACGCCGCAGAAAATAGATACGGCTTTTGCGCTGGCGTACCAGCATCACGAGGTCATCGTTTTTGGGGTCCGGGCCTGGTCCGGATGTGGGCAGCCCGCGCTCCTGTCCGTGATAGCGCAGATGGCCTTCCTGGTCCGCATCGCCCTCGATCGGCATCATCTGGAGCCACCACTGCATGACGCGGTCGGACTTCGAGAAGAAGCGGTGGCCGCCGATGTCCATGCGGTTGCCCTTGTAACGGACGGTCCGCGAAATGCCGCCTATCTCCTGCGTTGCTTCCAGAAGAATGGGACAGATGGCAGTGCGGCGCTGGAGCTCAACGGCGGCCGTCAATCCCGCCGGACCGGCTCCAATGACGATGGCTGTGCCGTGTTTCATGGCCGGCATACTCCCGATAAGAAGAAAACCTTGCACGGCCTTTGCAATGAGGGAATAACGCGGCCAGCCCCTGAGAGTAGAAGACGGAAAGCAAGACAACTGGTCAAACTTGTACTCGAAGGGTCCACTTTCAGACAGCCTTGGCCAGACCTGAGGCGATGGTGCGCCCGGAGAGATTCGAACTCCCGACCTAATGCTCCGGAGGCATTCGCTCTATCCAGCTGAGCTACGGGCGCGCTTCAACAGAATACCGCATTTCCCACCTATTCATGTACACCGCTCACCAGCCGGTCCGAGGCTGAACCTGGTGGTCCGTTGCTCCCGAGGATCCCGGCAACGGCGAACCGCCTGGACTTCTACAACCAAAGCCGCAAGGCCGGCGGGATGCACCCAGGGAGCGAAATGCTCCGGATAGTTACGCAAGAATCAGCACCCGGCAGGCACGCTGACAAGGCATTAGTTGGAGGAGAAATGCAGCAGAAGACAAAGCGCGCGGGACGCATGTTTCCTGCACGATTTTTGCGATTTCGTCGTATGCTGTAAATGTTTAGATTCTTCTCACGATGAAAACCTTTACGATTGAAGAAGCGCAATCGTTGCTTCCCTTGCTTGAGTCGCTGCTCAAGAGAGCGATCGACGCCAAAAACTCGGCACAGATGGTCGAGTCGGGTTTGAATGAGTTGGCGCAGCGCATCTACTTCTCCGGCGGCATGAGGGTTGACTCGGCGGAAATCGCCAGGCGGCGCGCGGAAATGGAAGCGCATCTGAAGCGCACGCGCGAAGTCGTTGCAGAGATTGACGCCATCGGGGTGCAGGTGAAGGATCTGGAGACTGGCTTGCTCGATTTTCCCTGCCGGCTCGGCGAAGAGATCGTGCTGCTCTGCTGGCGCATGGGCGAACCTGCCATCGAGCATTGGCACACGATGGACGGCGGATTTCAGGGCCGTCAGCCTGTCGACGAGCGTTTCCGCCGCCGCGCCGCATCCGGCGGCCGGCCGAACTGAAGCATGAATCGACAAGAGAAAGTCCCTTTTTGCCCGACGCGCAAAGGCGTGCGTCGCAGCCTCTTCTGCCAATAGAAAACCCCGCAGCGGAACACCTCATCTAACTTAGTATTCACGATGCCTCCGGATCGCTGGAAGCGCGGAGGCGCTCAAAGAAAACTGAGACCGCGTTGTCCTCGACGCAGCGTTGCGGGCGACAATGATTGGCTTTGCGCAAACAAGTGTGCATGCGCCAGCGGGGACTCTGTGTCTTCCGGCGCTCGTAAACTCATTCCCCTGAAGGAGTATTGCCCCATGAAAAGTCGAACCTATTTTGCTCTTGCTGCTGTTGTTGCAACCTCAACTCTTTTCTGCCCACTGGCCGCTCATGCAGGAAGTCCGGCCAAGACTTCAGCGTCAAATGCCCCATCTGCCATGGTCGCCGCAAAGCGTGAGGCGGCGCGGATGGTGCCTGCATCGGCAGTGCTGGCTCAACAGATTGACGCCCGCAAGATGCATTCGGGTCAGCAGTTTCGCGCCCGGCTCACGCAGACTGTTCACTTGAAGAACGGTGCTGTTTTCCCGAAGGGAACGATCCTGATTGGCACGATTGCGAAGGATGCCATGAAGCCGGATGGAACCTCGAGGCTGATTTTGCGATTCACCCAAGCCGATATGAAGAATGGCAAGACCGTCCCCGTCGTTGCCACCATTATTGGTGTCTCTCAGCCCATAGACTGGGAGTCGGGCGACAACACGACACCTCTGGAGTCCTGGGACGGAACCACGCTCAACATTGATCAAATCAATGCTGTTTCGGATTTCGACCTTCATAGCATGATTGCCGGACCGAACTCAGGTGTCTTCGTGTCGAAGAAGAAGGACGAGGTAAAGCTGGCTGATCGGACTCAGTTTTCGCTCGCCATTGCAGCGCGGAATGCGCACGGGCAAAAGGGCGGAGCCTGATCGCAGCGCAGAACAGCCCTGCAATACGGATCACTTGATCTTCTTCCTTTCGAGTCTTCGCGCCGGCCGGGATACGTACTCCTGGCTGGCGCGTTTGGCTCCCGCTGCCACAAATCTCTGCTCCCGCCGAGCGAATCTTCCTTCGCTGCGTCCATTTGGATAAGGCATCAATTTCCATGGGCGTAGAGCAAAATCCCATAGAGGACAAGAAGCGCCGCAACGCATTACTCTGTGAGCAGAATTGTGCGAATGCATTCTCATGCATTCCGATTGAGTGGCGCCGGATGAAGGGTTTTGGGAAGACGAGTCTGCAAGCTGTGACAATGAAGCTCGCATGTGCAGTGTTTTTACTGGCAGCGGCATTGCTGCTGGCCGGCTGCTCGGGATTCTGGAACCTTCCCTCGTCTTCGTCCTCGACTTCCACCACGCCCACCACGCTTTCAAGCGGCGTCTTCTATGTGATGAACCAGACGGCGATGCAGATTGCCGCCTACAGCATCGTGTCGGGAACGCTGACGCCGCTATCGGGCAGTCCCTACTCGAGTGGTGTCGCTCCTGGCGCCACTCCCTATTCCATGGCCATTGCACCGGGCGGCGGGTATCTCTACTTGAGCACTGTGTCAGGCATCTATGCCTATTCGATTACAACAAATGGATTCCTGAGCATCGCGAATGGTGGCAGCCCGATCTCGAGCGATATAGCCAACGCCATGCAGGTGTGCCCGAACGGCACATGGCTGATCGATGCTTTCATCAATACCGGCGGCCAGGTTCAATTGGATGCCATTCCTCTGAACTCAAGCGGCACATATCTCATTGGCGCCAACGTTCCCTCGGTCGCCTTTACGATTACCAATGCGAGCGTCAAGCAGATGGCGCTTTCGCCGGACGGCAAGAATCTGTTCGTCGCTCTGGGAGCCGGCGGCACGATTATTGTTCCCTTTACCGCCAGCAGCTCGAGTCCGCTGGGAGCGACGGCACGAGGAATTCCTGTTGCCAATACCGGCGGCTCGGCGCTTTCGGTGGCTGTGGACCCCAGCGACCGGCTGTTCTATATCGGCGAGACGCTGGCAAGCTCTTCGGCCAGCTCGGGTGGGCTGCGCGCCTTCAACTACAGCTCGTTAAGCGGAACCCTTACGCAAGCCTCCGGATCGCCGATTGCAAGCGGAGGGTTGGCGCCCAATGACATTCTGCCCGAAGCCTCGGGCAATTACGTTTATGTGGCCAACGGGCAAGGCACCAGTGGATCCGGCAACGTCGCCTGGTTTCCAATCTCAGCTTCAGGAACCACCTATACCATTGCCGCGGGCAGCTCCGTCGCCACAGGCATTCAGCCTTTGGGCCTGGCCGAGGATAGCAACAAGAATTTTGTGCTGGCGGTTTCCAGCGGCGGCTCAACCTCAAGCGGCAACCCCGATCTTGAAGCCTACACCATGAGCTCGGGAGCACTGACTGCGGCGATTACCTCGGCCACCGGCACCGACCCCGTGGGAGCAGCGGCCATCGCCGCGTTACCTTAATGCAGGTTCACAGCGCACCAGGGAGCATGAACTCCGCGCTCCGTGGTGCTATTCTCAAGACAAACATCTGGCCTGTGTCGACTCTTCCGCCCATCTCACTTCTCGCCAATTTTCGGCGCTTCGGAACCGTTTTTGCCGCCCTTCTGGTGGCATTGTGTCTGGCTTTTTGGGCCTCCGGCTGCAACCGCTTTCACCAAAAGCCACGCGAGATGGTCTACGTGTCGACGGTGCGGCCCATCTATCTTCATGACCGTGTGGCGCCGGTCTCAACGCGCGTTTGCCAGGTCATCAACGGGCAGCCGCTCCAGGTTCTGGAGCGCCGGCGGCGCTTCCTCAAAGTCGAGACAGACAAGCAGCAGATCGGCTGGATCGAAGAGCTGGCCACAATCGACGAGCAAACCTACCAGGGGTTCGTGAAGCTGGCCGCGGAAACCAGGAACACGCCGGTGGCGGCCAAGGGAATCCTGATCGACGACCTTGCCATGCACCTGAGCCCCGGCCGCAAAACGCCGCGATTCTATCTGATCCCCGGCAATAGCAAAGTAGAACTCCTCGCGCGGGCGACAGCGTTCAGAAAGCCCGCAGAAACCCAGAGGCCGCTGACGCCATCGATACCTGCGAGACCAGCCAAAGCAGGCGGGAGCGCACCGTCGAACGCACAGGGGGAAGCGGACGCAGCCAGGACTCCGGCGGCCGCGGAAGAGACCGCACCGCCCGAGATGGACGACTGGTGGCTGGCGCGCGACGCACAGGGTCATGTGGGCTGGCTGCTCGCGAGCCGTCTGGATGTGGACGTGCCCGACGACGTGGCGCAATATGCCGAGGGCCAGCGCATCGTGGGCGCGTGGGTGTTGAAGAAAGTAAACGACCCTGACCCCGACCTCGCAAATCACGAGATCCCCGAGTACTTGATGGCGCTGTCGACGCCCACCAACGGCTTGCCCTATGACTTCGACCAGGTGCGCGTCTTCACCTGGAGCCTGAAGCACCACCGCTACGAGACTGCATTTCGCCTGCGTCCCATTCAGGGCTACCTGCCCGTGCGCGTCTTTACGCAAGAGACAGCGCGCGGCATGGTTCCCGCCTTCAGTTTCGAAATTGCCAACGGCACCAGCGTTGCCACCGATCCCGCAACCAGCATTACCCGGCCCGTGACTCCACGCACCATCAGCTATCAGATGGTCGACACGCGCGTCGAACGCATCGGGCCCGACATGGCGCCAATTGCGACCAAACAAGAGTCCGGCAAGAAACATTTGGCAAAGAGAGCGAACGAGAGGGCGCGGAAGTTCGTGAAGTAGTGCAAGAGCAGAAAGCGTTAGCAATTCGGCTGAGCGTCCAGCAGTGTGATTCAATACCCAGCACGCCGGTACTTCGTGCGCACGCAGGCTGATGCACGCTCGTTCTATGGCACAATGACCGCGGAGCCGTCCGCGGTTTCGTGCTTCACAGCTTCGAGAGCGCGGTTGGCCTCATCGAGAGAAAACACGGCTGCGGCGGGGCGGAAATTGAGTTCACGCGCAAGAGTGAGAAAGTCGCGCGCGTCCTGGCGCGTCATGTTGGCCACGCTGCGCAACTGGCGCTCACCCCAGAGCAGGCGGTCGTAGTCGAAGGCGGGCACCTGGTCGAGGTGAATGGCGTTGATGGCGGCCACGCCGCCCTTGCGCAGCGCCGAGAGCGCATCCACGACAACTTTGCCGGCGGGCGCGAAAGTGATGGCGCGATCGAGCGGGACAGGTGGCTTCGCGTCCTCGCCGCCCACCCACTCGGCTCCGAGCGATTCGGCAGCCTTGCGGTGCTGCTCGCCGCGCGTCACCACATAAACCTGGCAGCCCCAGGCGCGAAGAACGCGAATGGCGAGGGAGGCGGAGCTGCCGAAGCCATAGAGGCCCACGCGCTCGCCGCGTTCGACGCCGGCCACACGCAGGCTGCGGAAGCCGATGATGCCTGCGCAGAGCAGCGGCGCGGCGTGGATCGGTTCGAGTCCAGCGGGCAGGGGGTTGGCGAAATCGGCGCGCACTACCGCGAACTCCGCGTAGCCGCCGTTCACCGAAAAGCCAGTAAAGACAGGGCGATCGCAGAGATTTTCCATGCCATGGCGGCAGAACCAGCAATCGCCGTCGACGCCTCCCATCCAGGAGACACCCACGCGCGTTCCGGCGGGGAGGGCCGCGGTTGCGCCTTCTATCACTTCTCCCACGATCTGATGGCCGGGGATGAGGCGCGGCTGAATGGGCGCAAGGTCGCGTTCGACGATGTGCAAATCGGTGCGGCAGACACCGCAGGCGAGAATCTTGAGCAGCACTTCACCGGGTCCGATCTCAGGCCGCGGAGTCTCTTCGAGCGAAAGCCAGGCGCCGGGTGAGGTTGCGGACGTGGAATCGAAGACGGCGGCGCGCATGAAAGTGCCTCCGAGCACAAGATTGGCGCGGAAGAAGCAGCAGAGCCAGCGGGGCTAGGATTGCGCGCGGCGGCGAAGTTCGAGCTCAACCACGCGCAGCATCTCGTTTTCCGGCGCCGGTTTGCCGGTCCAGATCTCGAACTGCCGCGCGCCCTGCTGCACGAACATTTCCACGCCGCTGACGACGGTGAGTCCGCGCGCCCTGGCAAGCTGGAGCAGCGGGGTCTCAATCGGCGTGTAGACCATGTCGAAGACCAGCGAAGCGTTAAGCTCGTCCTCGTTGATCGGCAACTGCTGTTTGATGCCGGTCATGCCGCAGGGAGTGGTATTGACGATGGCGTCAAAATGCTGCTTGGCGAGTGCGTTTTGCTTAAGGACGTGCGCCTTGGCCTTGCGCGCCAGAGCCACGGCCTTTTCGTGGGTGCGGTTGACGACGTAGACTTCTGCGCCCTGCTCTACCAGCCCGAAGACAGCGGCCCGTGCCGCGCCCCCGGCGCCCAGCACGAGAATGCGCGCGCCCTTGAGCTTCATGCGCCGTTCGAGCGGCCGTACCACGCCGGCCACGTCGGTGTTGAAACCATAGAGCTTGCCGTCCGCGCCCGTGCGCAGCGTGTTGCACGCGCCGATCTTCGCCGTGAGCGGGTCCATGTTGGCCAGGTGGGGCAGCACCTCCTGCTTGAGCGGCATGGTCACGGCCACGCCAACCAGCGGAAGCTCGCGGATCACGGTGAGCAGATCGTCGACCGAGCGCGCCTTGAGCGGCAACATGACGGCATTCAGGTTTTCACGCCGAAACGCCGTGACGTGCATGAGGGGCGAAAGCGAGTGTGCGATGGGATTGCCCGCGACCCCGTAGATGCGCGTAGCCTGGTCGAGTTGCTCCAAACGGTAGACATCCAGAAGGGTGCGCGCAGAAACCTGGCCGGGAGCGGTTTCGGCTCCCTCGGCCGCTGAGGCGAAGGTGAACACGGCGCCAGCCCGTGGACTGAGCACGCGGCTGATCAGTCCCTCCTCGCCCATGGCAATGCCCACCATATGTGAATTGAGCGACTGGTCCTCGACCATGCGCAGCACGGAGAGGTTGTCGGAGAGGCTGCGTGCGGTCGAGACGACTTTCACGAACTCCGGTTCGAAGGCGACGATGCGCTGGGCGGTCTGGATCAGGCCGTCGGGGCGACGCGTGCGGCTGAAGTCGTGGGAACTGATCAGGAGAGCGGTTCCGGCAGCACGGAGAGTGGCGCGGAACCGGGCTAGTTGCGGCCGGGTGGCTTGTTCGGCCGACTCGACCTCGAGATCGACGATATGACAGCCCAGTGTGGCGGCCTTCTCAAGAATCTCGATCTCAGAGCTGAGCGAACCTGTGAAGTTGCCACCAAAGGCTTTGCGGCGGCAGGTGGCGATGGCGGTTACCTCGCGGTGACGGGCGAGAAATGCCTTGAGGTCGGGCAGCGCAGCCGCCGGCTTCGCCAGGCTGTCGAGACGGAACTCAATGAAAATAGAGTCATTAAGCGCGGATGTAGCGCGCGAAAAAAGCTCCTTCTGGTCCGTTCCCTGGACTGCGATGCACAGCTTGCCCACACGCAGGCGCAGCGCTGCCGGGGCTGCTGCGAGCTTCGATCCAGGCGTGTTTGAGACAGTGAGAGACATTTCCTTCAATTGACGCATCTTAAAAGCCTTTTGCTCGCTTTGCAACGATGAAAATGCGTCTGGTAACGCTTTGGGACCAGCAGGTTTACCCCCTCGGAATGTTGGAGAGACGGCCGGGGGCGAAAGATTGGCCCTGAAAGGGGCGGCTTCACAGGTTGTCGAATAGCCTCATCGTGAGGCTACTTTATCCGTGGAACAGGGCGCCCCCCCCTACGGTTTCTGTATAGAAGCTCCTTGTTTTCTTGGCCTTAGCGAGAGCTAAATGAGGCAAATTCTCTCCTTTCAGTGGTTTGCAGCCAGAATCCTGATGGCATTGGGGTTAGGAGCAAATGACAGTGGTCAGTGATCAGTAAACCGGTGGACCGTGGTTCGTGGATGCAAATACGCACTCGGGTTTGATTCGAGTGCCGTAAAAAGAGTATGCGCCGAAAGCAGGAAACGATCGGCAACGCAGAGTGGCGAATCTTGCAAGCGGCCTCAAGGTCTTTCGGCAGACTCCTTGGCCAGGCTGCGAGCCTTTGCGGCTTTAGGAACGTGGCATTCGTCTTTATGACTTGGGGGATCTGAGACGATGAGCACATTGGCAAACAGAAGAGAGTTTCTGAAATCGGCGGTGCGCGGAGCCGTTGCAGCGCCTGTTGCGGCGGGACCAGTTGCAGCGGGATTGGCCAGTCTTGGACTCGCGCAACCGGTGCAGTCCCGAGCCGCGCACGCCTCCGCGAAGCCGGCGGCCGGACCAAAGGTAACGCTCAACGTGAAGGATCTGGGCGCAACCGGCGACGGAAAAACCAGCGACACCGTGGCGCTGCAACTTGCCATCGAGCGCTGCTCGGTGCTGGGCGGCGGCGAGGTCGTGGTTCCCGCAGGCGATTATGCGACCGGGGCACTCGCGCTGCGCAGCAATGTCACGCTGCGTCTTGAGGATGGCGCCAGCCTGCTCGGCTCAGGGAGCATGGCCGACTACCCAATCGCCGAGGTGCGCTGGGAAGGCCGCTGGATCAAGGGCTACGGCGCGCTCATCTCCGCCGCGGACGCCGAGAATATCGGCATCGTGGGTCCGGGCCGGATCGTTGCCAGCGACGCCATCCGCGGCCGTGTGGAACGAACAACCCGGATGCGACTGCCCGCGCTGATCGAGTTCACCAACTGCCGCAATGTGCGCGTCGAAGACTGCGTCACCATCCAGACCGGCATGTGGTCCACACATCCTGTTTACTGCGAGAATGTGACGTTCAAAAATGTTGTCTTCCATAGCGGCGCCGATGGCATCGACGTGGACTCCTGCCGCAACGTCACCATAGACGGCTGCACCTTCGAGACCAGCGACGACTGTATCTCGCTCAAGTCGGGCCGGGGCGAAGAAGGGAACACGATCAATCGCCCGTGCGAAAATGTGCGCATCTCAAACTGCACCTTCAGTGACAGGTACTTCGCCTGCATCGGCATCGGCAGTGAGACCTCGGCGGGTATCCGCAACGTCGTCATTGAGCAATGCAAGTGCCTGAGCGCGCGCAGCCACGCCATTTACATCAAGAGCCGCCCGGGGCGCGGTGCGTTTGTCGAGAACATCGTGGTCAATGGCTTTGAAGCCTCGGGCGCGAGGCAGGGATTCCTGCGCATCAACAATCTGAACAGCGGCAAGCAGGACGAATTTCCCGTTCCCGGCGACGCGGGCATTCCGCTCTTCCGCGAGTTTCACTTCTCGAACATTCGCGTCACCGACCTGCCTCTGCTTGTAAAGGCCACAGAGATTCATCCGCGCAAGCCGCTGGTAGGCTTCTCACTCACCAGCGTTACGGGATCATGCAAACACGGAATAGAGCTTGCGAACATGAAGAATGTGGTGATTCACAACGTGAAGCTGACAGGTCTTGAAGGGCCGCTTCTGAGCATCTCGAATGTGACGGGCGTGGGACTGGCGGGCGCGGCCGCGATCGACCCGGCAGAGCTGCCGAAGGTTCCTGATGCAGTTTCCCAGCCGGAAACGCCCTACAAGTTGCAGTAAGAAAGCGTCTTAAAGCGATTGCCCCAACTCTCGCGCCGCACGCAAAAGCTGGGGTAATCTGGTCTCGATCAGTCAGCGGATTCCATCGCTTCTTTTGAAGCGCATTCCGCCCGAGCCGCGTCGGGCGTCCACCGGAAATCCCCGTAACCGGAAAACGCAAAAGTGTGAAGATTTTCGGCACCATCGAACCTTGGCGCACACGGTTCGACTACCGCCAGGACACCGTCTTCAATGCCGGCACGTACCTCGGATTCCTCGAACAACTCGCTCTGCGGTACCGCCGGCAAGGAGCGATTCTGATTCAGGACAACGCCTCCTGCCATATAGGAATCATTTGCCTGCCGCCTGCGCAGCCTGGAGTCCGACCGCCTTGAGCAGGCCGTCAAAGCGCGGATCGCTGCGCAAGGGATCGAGGCAAGGGTCGACGGCAAGGTAGACGAGACCTACGTCATGGGCGCGATAGGCATTCTCAAGCCACTGGAAAGCACTCTTTTTGTCGCCCAAACCCGCGTAAACCAGCGCAATCTCATATCGCCCTACTCCGTTTTTCTGAACGTCCTGCTGAAGACGCGCAATGACCTGCAATGCTTCGTGCCTTTTGCCCGCGCGCGCGTAGACGTTGCCGAGATGACCAAGGGAATAAGGGCCGCTACCGGACTTGATGAATGCCGCGATCGATTCAGAATACCTGCCCATCTCGGTGTAGATATCGCCCTTAAGAAAACTCCAGTCGGCAAGGTTGATCCCGAGCCCGCGGGCGGTGCGGGTCACCGCAAGGGCACGATCGTATTGGCGAGCAAAATAGTAGATGAATCCCTCGGCATGGAGGGTGCTGCTGGAGATCGGATCGAGATCTACGCTACGCTCGATCTCAGCCATAGCCTCTTTCGGACGTCCCGTGCGCACCAGGTAGAAGGCGTATTTCTCGTGGTTTGTTGCCGAATTGGGGTTCAGAGCGAGCGCGCTGCGAAATTCAGCGTCCGCTGTCTGCCAGTCCCAATCGCGCGTCATGGCTGTATTGGCGAGTTCCGCGTGAGCTTCAGACAGGGAATTATCCAGCTCGATGGCCTTGAGCGCCTCAGCCTTTTGCTGTGTCAGCGCATCAGCGTAGGTCATGCGACCGGACTCGCCGAGCATGCCGTAACAGGTGGCAAGGGCCGAATGCGCCTGGGCGTAGCCGGGAGCAACTTCGATGGCACGGTTAAAATACTCGATCGCGCTCTTGCAGTCATCCTTGTTGCGCATGAGAACTCCATGCAAGTAGAGATCCTGCGCCTTGGGATCGATTGTGGCTTTGTGGGCGAGAAGGGCCTGCTCCTGCGGAGTCACATCGACGCTGATCTCATCGGCGATGGCGCGTGCGACCTCTCCCTGCCACGCCAGGACGCTGGTAAGATCGCGGATGTAAGTGTGCGCCCAGACAGGCCTGTCTTTTCTAACGTCGATCAACTGAACACTGATGCGAACCTGATTGCCATCGCGCAGGACACCCCCCTCGACCACGCCCTGCACGTTCAGCTCACGCGCAATCTCCGGAAGATTCTTATGCGTTCCCTTGTAGCTCAATGAAGACGTGAGTGAAATGACGCGAAGGTTTGAAACCTGACCAAGATCGTTGATCAGCTCCTCCGTAATTCCGTCGGCAAAATAGTCCTGCTGGGGTTCGCCGGAAAGATTCGCTAGGGGCAGGATGGCAATGGAGCGCAGCCCCGTCTGAGAATTTGAGCTGCCCTGCCATCTGTTGAAGATAACGTAGCCTGTCGTGGCCAGCAGCATAAGAGCGAGCGCCGCACCTGCGGCAAAGCGCAGGGCGCGCCGGTGGTTGTGTATGGAGGCAGCAAAGCCGGCGGCAGCATTGGGGGTTCGTGTCGGCTGCTCAACAGGCGCGGAGACAGCAGCGTTCTGCTGCGGCGCCGGCGCCGCCTCAACGGGTTCAAAGATGAACCTGGGGACATAGGAGCCGCTGGGCAGCTCAATCTTAACCGCAGGCCCCCCACCTATCAGTTCGCTATAGTATTGATGAAGTTTTTTTCGAACTTCGTTTGCTCGAACGCGCACGATGGAGTCGTTCCCGGTGTCATAGCCGACAGGGCGGCCGAACATCTCCGCCCCGATCATGCGTTCCCGAAGAAGGTCAGTCTCGCTGTGGAGAGCGTGCCCGACGATCAGGCGGAGAAAATCCTGGGTGCGCTTACTGCCTGCAAACGCGTGGCTCGCCAATACATCCTCGAGATGTTGACGGACCTGCGCTGCCCGATCCGGGCCTAGCATCTCGGGTTCCCGAAGCGCGGATTTTCCCGCTGTCGGCATCCTGTCCCATTTCCTCTCCAGTTCCCTACTATACCACCGGTCAAATTGCGAATTTTGGCCCGCTTAACGTCCTGGTTTTGTATCGGCGTCCTTCTCGGCAACTTCGTATAAGAACCTGAGGATAAATAAGTTGCCCGCTTAACGTGCCGCAAAGCTGTTAAGAGCGTGACAAATGAGGGCAAGTGGTGATTGAATCTTGGTGATTTTTGATAGGGGTATGCAGATTTCGTCCAGCATGCGCAAGTCGGGCTGAATCGAGCGCACCCGGGAGCCAGTTTATCCATCTGCCATTCATCCAGTCCGACCCCGACTCAAAGGTTCCCAAGGCAAAGGAGCCGCTGCAGAGATGTCTGCGCAGGAGTTTACTCTTTGCCTTTGGCGCTGCTGTTCTGGGAATAGGGCATCTGGTCTTTGCGCAGGCGGCAACGGATCAAAACATTCGCCAAGCCATGCAACAAGGCGGCGAAGCCATGGCGGCAGGCAATTTCAGCGCGGCAATCCAAGCCTACACCACTGTCACGCGGTCCACTCCCGCCTTTGCCGAAGGCCATCTCAACTTGGGTCTCGCGTTGTTCCAGGCGGGCCACCTGGACAAGGCTCGCGCTGCCCTGGAAAAGGCCCTGAACTTGAAGCCCCAACTACGCGGCACCAATCTCTTTCTGGGTATTATCGCCTACCGCCAGAACCGATTCGAGGAAGCCGAGAAGCGGCTGGAGCGCGAGACCGCGATCGACCCGGGCGGCGCCAACGCCTATTTGTGGCTGGGCATCAGCCTGCTGGCTGAAAACGATCCGCAGCGGGCGATTGTAGCGCTCGACAAAGCCTATGCCCTCGACCCTAAGAACATCGATATTCTTTATCAACGCGGACGGGCCTACTACCGCGTGGCGAATGCGTCGTATGCCGAGATGTTCCAGCTCGACCGCGACTCGGTGCGTGTGCATCAGGTGCTGGCCGATGCCTACGCGCAGGCCAATCGCAATCAAGAGGCCATCAGCGAGCTGGAGGTTGCGGTGAAGATGGCTCCTCGGCAGCCGGGTCTCCACGAATCGCTGGCCGACCAATACTGGGTTGTCGGGCAACTGGACAAGGCCGCCGTGCTTTACCAGGAGGAACTCGATATCGATCCCTACGCAGTTTCCTCGATATATAAGCTCGGCAGCCTGTTGGTGCTCAACCAGAACCCTGCCGAGGGCGTTCAGCTTCTTCGGCAGGCACTAAAAGCGGATCCCGGTCTGAGCGATGCCCACTACTATCTCGGCGATGGACTGGCAAAGATGGGAGAACTCCAAGACGCCGTCCGCGAGTTCGACCAGGCTATTGCCGCCGATCCGGCGAACGACCGCGCCATGAGTTCCTATTACAAATTGGCGCAGATTTTCCGCAAGCTGCACGACCAGAAACAGGCACAGGCTGCGCTCGATCATTTCCTGCAGATGCGGAGCGAGCACCAGACGCGGCGAGACAGCTTCACTGCGAACATGGTGCGTAAACGCACGGAGCTGCCAGTGGCAGATCCGGAACGAGTTTCGATGACAGCAAATACCCCATGAACGAGTTGGGGCTTGAGGCGACAGCCGCTCGGCGTGGAAGGCGGCGGGAGGAGATGGGCAATGCGACACGAAGACGAAGGGGCGTTCAGGCGGCAGATGGGTAAGCGTTTACCAGGCCGGCGCGCTCCTGCACAATCCGGTACATCTGCCGAGGGTACATGACGGAGACACTCAACAACATTTGGACTGAGCGGAGAGCGTAGCAACCCGATGCAATCAGCCGCCTGCTTTGGGTTTGCGCTGAAGTAAATGGCGCCACAGTAACGATGGCGGCAAAAAATCAAGCTCCACGGGAGAAGACCCCGACCGGAGGCCATAGAACTGGAGGGAATTTGCATATGACACGGTTTGGAAATCACAGGCGCGCATTCTGCAAACCGCAGCGGCGGTCCACAGCACGCACATGGCTGTGCGCGCTATTGTTGAGCCTGCTTGTGGGCATCCCCACAACGGCATTGGCCCAACTGGATACCGGAGCCCTCGCGGGAACCATACTCGACCCGGCAGGCAAATCGGTGCCGGGCGCGAAAATCGAGATCACTGGAGTCAATACGGGGACAGCCTACTCGACCGTAAGCGTAGCAAGTGGGTATTACAGCCTGCCGGCAGTCCGTCCTGGAAGGTACGAAGTAACGGTAACGGCTACGGGCTTTAAGACTGTGGTCAATCGCGACCTGACGATTGCGGTTGGCGCCACAACCGGCTTCAATGTCAGCCTTGCAGTTGGCGCGGCGACGACCACCATCAATGTGGTGGCAGGTGAATCGGGGCTTGAAACCGATTCCTCTGAGATCGACGCCAATTTCTCTCCCGAACAGGTGGACAAACTGCCTCTGTCAGTGGCTGGCTTCCGTTCTCCCGAGGCACTTGCCTTCCTGGCTCCCGGCGTGGCCGGTTTTGGCCAGTCGTCGGCAGGCACCGACACAATCAAAATCGCCGGCGGTCAGGAGATGGGTACCGACTTTCTGCTGGACGGCATTACGACGAACCGTGAAGAAAACGGCTCAAATAGTTTTGGCATCGTCAATCCCTCCATGGAGGCGATTTATGAATTTCACATCAGCATCGCCAACCTTCCCGTCTCCGAAGGCCGCACCACGGGCGGTTTGACCAACTTCAATACCCGAGGCGGCACCAACGACTATCACGGCACGGCGTACATGTTCTACAAAAACGCCGCATTTGACGCGCTCGACTGGTTTCAGAAAGGAAAGGCTTTTGAGCAGACGGGAGCCGCGCGTGCAGAACAGCTTGTGAAGCCGGCGGATACCAAGGCCGATTATGGAGCCAATGCCGGAGGCCCGATACGCATTCCGGCTCTCTACAACGGCCACAACAAGAGCTTTTTCTTTTTCAACTTCGAACAGTGGCATCAGAGCTATGGCGGACCGATTACGAGTCTTCTGCCGACACCTGCCGAATTGGGCAGCGATGGCCAATTCTATGATTTCTCGTCGCTGCTCGGCTCGACGCCGCTGGGCAAATCGCCCTGCGGCGAAACGGTATACCCAGGCGAAATCATGGATCCGCAGTACGACAATACGACCATACCCTGCCGTTATGCCGGTTTCGGACAGACAGTCACCGGATCGGCGGGCAAGTATGCCGTTTCAGGAATGCCGACCAACAAGATTCCGATCAACCGTTCAAGCAGCATCGCAAGCATGTTTGTGAACAAATACCTGATGCCCCTGGCGCAACAGGAAGTCGCCGGCAGCAGCGTTTACAACTACGTGTACAACGGTCCCGGTTCCCGCGGCACGACCGAAAACACAGCCTACAGCGTACGTTTCGACCAGAACGTTGGCGAAAAAAACAAGGTTTGGGCATTTCTGCAATTTCGAGAGAATACCGACACGGGCGGTAACTCCAATCTGCCGCCGCCGATTCAGACCTGCTGCGGAACGATCGACCAAAGAGGTTCCTATCTGCGTGCAGGCTGGACCTGGATGCCTGCTCCAAATCTGGTCAACGCCCTTACCGTAGGCGGCAACCGCTCCAACAACATCAACAAATCGAAGGCCTCGCAGATGGGGACGGACTGGGATCAGCAGTTCGGCATTGCCAACGGATTCAGCAATGACTTTCCGGTCTTCCAGTTCATCGGATTCACCTTTGGAGGTTTTGGCCAACAGGAGGATTCGACCGATGTGGACAACACCGTCGCGGTGAATAACGTGCTCCACTGGCAGTACGGCGCGCACAGTTTCATATTCGGCGGAGAAGCGCAGTATCACCAATACTCCTGGGTCAGCCACATTGGTGGAACCTGCTCGGGCAATGCCGGCTGCTTCCAGTTCTGGCCCAACCAGACCGCATCGGACGAGGACTTCTGGGGAGAGGATGGCAATGGCTTTGCTGCCTTTCTGATCGGCGAAACCGGTCTGGCTTCCAACCTTAACGACTTGCACGCGCCGCGCTGGCTATCGCATTATGGCGCGCTGTTTGCGGGGGATAACTGGAAGGTAAACCCGCACTTGAACGTCAACTACGGCGTGCGCTGGAGCTACGAGACGCCGCGTCACGAAGCCCTGGGCGATACGTCGATCTGGGATCCGAGCATGATCGATGCGGCAACGAATGGTGGACCGTACGGGCAGGCTCTTGGCGCTCTGGTCTTTGCCGGTAAGGGTCCGGGACGCAACGGCAGCGTGAACGAGACCTGGGGATCGGTTTGGAGGAAAGATTTCGAGCCGCGCGTCGGTTTCGCGTGGGAACCACCTGTGCTCACCAGCAAGACCGTGCTGCGCGGCAGCGCCGGCATTTACTATGGACCGCTGGTCTATGCCGACTATGGGCAGGGCACAGCGCAGGGTTTTACCGTTCAGAATGCCTTGTTCACCGCCGATCCGCTCGACGGCGTGCCGCTGGACAATGGACTCGGCTCTCTGCCGACAACTCCGGATCTGAATCCCAACCAGTTGGATGGTAGCAGCATCTCCGCAGACTACATCGCGAAAAGTAACGGGCGCCCGGCTATGGTGGAAAACTGGGCTCTCGAAGCGCAGTATGCGGTCAGCCAGAACACCACCGTCACCTTAGGCTATATGGGCAATCACGCCACGCATCTGCACGCCATGCTCGATTTCTACAACGACTTGCCGGATAAGTACATGCAGTTAGGCGATTGGTTGAATTATTGGGCCTATTACCCGCCGAATGCCGAGGGCGGCTTCGGTGTCAATTCGATAGAGCCCTACTCCAACTTCAGTTGTCCGGCAGGACCACCCACCTGCACCTGGCCGATCAACGAGCCCATCTCGCAGGCGCTGCGTCCCTTCCCGCAGATTGGCTACATCAACATGGACAGCTATCTGCAGAACCTGGGACAGTCCACCTATGAAGCGCTTGAGGCAAGACTCGACAAGCGATTCAGCAACGGCCTGAACATTCTGGCATCGTACACCTTCTCGAAGACGCTCACCGATGCCGACGTGATTCAGCCCTACTGGAGCACGCTGCAAAACGGCGGCGCGGTGCAGAATCCTGAAAACCTGCGCGCAGAAAAGTGTGTCAGCAGCGAAGATACGCCCAACAACCTTGCAGTGAGTTACATCTACGAACTGCCGATTGGCAGGGGCAAGAAGTTTCTCGGCAGTGATTCGCGTCTGGTAGATACGCTGATTGGAGGCTGGAGCTACAGCGGCATTCTGCACTACGAGAGCGGCCAGCCCATGAGCATCTTTGGCGCCACCGGCATTCCGGGAAAGAACTCCAGCGTTCGTTTCAATCGCGTCACAGGACAGCCTGTTAAGAACGCCGCGTTCAAGAATCCTCTCAACTTCAACTCAACGACGTATGCCTCGGCGTGCGCGACCGGCTACTTTAACTGCAATGCTTTCTACGATCCGAACCTCTTCCAGGACCGCGATCCGAACGGAGTGGGCGCATCGGGGCAGGGCAATCCGTGGCAGTTCGGTGACATGCCGCGCAACTCCGCGGATATTCGCTGGATTCCGTGGGAAAGCGAAGACATGGGCCTGGTCAAAACCTTTGGCATGCCCAGAAGTATGAATATCGAATTCCGCGCCGATATGTTCAACGTATTCAACCGCCACTACTGGGCCCGGCCGGTTTCGAACATGGCCGTCGGCGGATTGACCGATGGACAGATCGGCGGCGACATGGCGGGAGCAAGAACCTCGCAATTCAGGCTGAAGTTCAACTTCTGATTGCGGTTCGCTCCATATGTTGTTTTTGAAATGCAACCTTGTCGGTCCTGCCCATCGCGGCCAAAGCTCCGTACTCCATCCTTTCCGCGCTTTCAGCGGAAAGGATGGGATGATAGAGCTTTAGCCGGTCGGGCAGGGTCGATAACCGGCGCAGTGACCACTCACTATGACCATGCTGCACTCTCCAGGCGGGTTCTCAAGAACGCCGGAGATGCGTTCAAAATCTAATTCATCGTCAGACAGGACACCTCAATTATGATCTTGCGATTCTCATTAGCGGCGGCGCTGATCGCCGCCTTGATGGCATGGGCGGCCTCCGGCTGCGGCGGCGGCGCTTCGGGTGGAGGAACAGGCGGCAGCGGCAGCAATGGACAGACTTATGACATGGGCACAGAGACCACGGTCGGCGACTCTAACCAATACACATTGACCAATGCCGTCAGCAGCATGGTGCTCGGCATCTCCGGGCAGAGTCAGACGGCCGGAGCCTACGTCGTCCAGGAAGCATCCAGTACGACCACCAGCGATAGCGACTGGCATTTTATGCCCATGGGCAACGGAGATTACAACATTGAAAACATGTTGACTCATCAGGTGCTGGGCGTTCTCAACGCCTCCACATCCGCAGGCGCGCAGGTTCTGCAGTACTCAGACAACGGAACCCAAGATCACCTCTGGCTCTTCTATAAGCTCACGGACGGCAATTACCTGATTCGCAACGGCAACAGTAGTCTATATCTGGAGGTTGCCAACTCCGGAACTTCCACCTCGGCAACCATCGATCAGGGGGAGCGCAATTCCTCTGGCCCAGGCTGTGCGTGTCAGGAGTGGAAGATTACCGACACGGGCAATGCCGCCTACCCCGCTCCGAAAGCAGTTACAGGAACAGGGATCTACGTTCACGACCCCTACATGCTGCAAGACCCGGCGACGCACTATTACTGGCTCTACGGTACCCACCAGACGCTGGCTTACTCGACCGACGGAAGCACGTTCACGTATACCACGGCGAGCACGCCTTATGGCGCTTGCAATGCAGCCGAGGGTACCTACTGGCTAATCGACGATAACCACTGCCCGATCATTGGGCCGGATTTCAGTTCCTGGAATGGACTGCAGACACCGCCATCGGACAACAACGGCAAGAACATCGATGTCTGGGCACCCAGTCTGCTCTATGCCGACGGCACATACTACCTGTACTACGCAATTCCGTATGAGCCTTCGACCGGCGCCGAGGCCGTCATCGGCCTGGCCACGAGCACGACGCCTAACGGACCGTGGAATGACGACGGCTACGTCGTCACCTCGTGGACCAACGCTACCCGTGCGGTGCCCTCTCCGAATCCCTGGGGATTCACCGCAGGTACGACGTGGAATGCGATTGATCCGGCGCCTTTCGTCGATGCGAACGGCAACTGGTGGCTCGTATTTGGCTCGTGGTCGGACGGCATTCGCGTCCTGCAACTCGAAACCCCGTCCTCCGCAAAGTCCGGGTCCGCTGTCGGCTTTCCTGTTTCCACCGACACATCCACCTGGACCAAGGTTGCCTATCGCAGTGCAGGCGAAGAGGGGCCGTTCATCTATCCCTACGTCTTCAACGGCACGCAATATTACTACTACTTCGCGCCGATCAATGTCTGCTGCCAGGGAACCTCCAGCACTTATCGGGAGATTGTAGGCCGTTCCACTTCGCCAACGGGGCCGTTCGTGGATCGCGGCGGAATCGCGCTGACCTCTGGAGGCGGCACCATCCTGATCAGTTCACACGGCAACATCTACGGACCCGGCGGGGCCAGCGTCTTCACCGATACCGGTACCGACGGAACCGGATCGCAGCCCACCCTTGTCTATCACTACTACGACGGAAACAACAACGGAACGCCCACCGTAGGCATCAACCCGCTGAGCTTTACCTCTGACGGCTGGCCTTATATTGAAGCTGCCCCATAACCGCGAGAATCTTCTCCACCGATCTCACGCCTCTCGCGTAGTGTGCCGCGCAAATTGTCGATTATCTCAAAGGGCAGAATGCACAAAAACTCCTGTCACTCCGCGGTTCGCTGCTACGCACCACCGCCGGAACATATATCGACAGAATATCGGCGCCCGAGACTCGTGCACCGCGCTGGAAGTGGAGCCTACGGTATCGAGCAGTTTTGCGCTGCAAGTCGTTGCGAGTATCGTGCCCTGAAATTTCGTCTCTTCATGCTTGATTGGAGCTACTCAAATGCTGTGGACCCGCTTTTCTGCAACCGTGCTTGTTCTTGCGCTGACACCGATTCTCGTTTGTCAGTCGCCCCAGGCGATTCATCTCACCGGGGATTACGCCATGACTCACGATCCTTCGATCGCGCGTGAAAACGGCACATACTATGTCTTTGCCACTGGATTCGCTCCCGGCGGCGGGCAATTGGCCGTGCGTTGCTCAAAAAATCTGTCCGACTGGAAACTCTGCGGACACGTCTTCGACCGGATTCCCGATTGGATTCAAAAGATAAGTCCTCGTACCAGGGAACTCTGGGCGCCCGATATCTCCTACTTTCACGGCTTGTATCATCTCTACTATGCGTACTCTGCATTTGGGGTCAACACCTCCGGCATCGCACTGGCCACGAACGTAACGCTTGATCCCGCAAGCCCTGCCTATCATTGGAAGGATGAAGGTCTGGTTCTCGCCTCATCCGCAGCAGACGACTTCAACGCGATCGACCCAAACATCGTCCTCGACGAAAAAGGCCGTCCATGGCTGAGCTTTGGCAGCTTCTGGAGCGGGATCAAGATGCGCCGCATCGATGCCAGAACCGGCAAGGTCGACCCAGCGCATCCAAAGTTATATGCGCTGGCCGCGCGCGTGAAACCTGCAGACGCAGATCCCGCCGCGCCCGGGCTGCCTCCTGACTGGCAGGCGATCGAGGCGCCGTTTGTCGTGCGTCACGGAGGGTATTACTACTTGTTCGTTTCCTTCGACCTTTGTTGCCGCGGCGTCAAAAGCACCTATCGCATCATGGTTGGCCGCACCACACACGTGACCGGGCCATACTTGGACGCTTCCGGCAAGCCCATGCTGCAGGGCGGCGGAACCGAACTGCTCACGGCGAACCGCCGTTGGCTGGGGCCCGGCGGCGAGTCGATCCTCCAGCGGCCTGAGGGCGACCTGATCGTCTTCCACGCTTACGACGCTAAAACCGGCAAACCGGCGCTGCAGATCTCAACGTTGACCTGGCTGAATGGCTGGCCACGCGCGGCTCTCGGCACAACCGGAGAATTGAAGTAGATCGCAGTACAGACACAGCAGTGAAGCCGCGTCCTCAAGATGCACTTCAGATCGTGCTTAGCTCCTCGGCGAGGCATCGCTGGATGAGGCAGCCTATCGTGTCACAGTCACTTCGTACCATGTTGTCACTGTATTGCCGAGCGGCATCTTCCACCCTGCTGCGGTACGGATGGCAGCGACTGGAGGACCAAGCGGCTGTCCGGCTCCATCCATGGCCTGCAAGGAGACAGCGCGCGCCGGCGACATATGACGCAGCAGCAAGGTTCCACGCACCGGTTCCATCAAGGTAGGCGTTACGCCCCACTGCGTCACGTCGGTATTCGCTGAGTTCCAGCGCTGGCCGGTATTCTCCACCCGGCTGCCGGCAATCAACAATAGCTTGGAGGCATTGGCAATAGGCTTCGCCTCCAGCGAGCTGAGTTGAAGCACGCAGAATTTGTTCTCCACCGCAGCGGCCAGATTGCTGTCTGTCTGCGCATGAGCGCGGACAAATCCGATCAGGGCTTGCGTTCTTGGAGAATCGACAGTCACCATCCCAGCCCCTGGCGCGGAGTGGTACCAGGCCAGTTGCCCGGTATCAGAGCGGATCGGATCAGGCATGGCAGACTGTGCGAATCTCTGCGTGGGCGGTCCAGTGAAGGAAGAGATGCGCATCTCATGCTCAAGGGGCAACTGCAACGGAAATCCAGGAGTGAAATATGGACGCTCAGCGGATGGGAGCAACATGCTGTCGAAGACTTGCTGCTGTGTGTACGAGCGCGCGATAACACGCTGCGCCTTCTCGACATCGCCGCGCAGAAAGAGCAGCGCGCCTGCCGCCAGTTCAGACATCCTCACTGGATCCTGAGAAATATCAAATGGATCGCCAATATATGGCTTCCAAGCCGTGTCCTGCTTGGGTTCGAAGGTGTACCAGAGGATCGCGTCCCAGTCCTGCATTGCGCCATACGCCGCCAGAATTGGAATTCCCTCGCTGTCGAAATCATTCGGAAAGGGATTGTTTACCTCGCTGACCGTGTATGGTTTGCCTGCAATAGCGGAACGGGAGAGCTCAACGACTGTGGAGTTGGATGGATCATCCACCATTGGCGATTTGCGCACGTACATTTCCGGGTGTTCCCAATACGTGTGCCCATCGACGACGTCACTGCCGATGGTCGCCATTAGAATCGGATAGCCGCTGCCGGAGTGGCTGTGATCGGCAGTGGCAATCACCAGCGCATGCAAGCCGAGCGTCTGCTCGAGGTAGTTTTGCATCTCTGCAAAGTAGTTGCGCTGCGTGTCGTTGTAAAACTCAGCCTCCGCGTAGAACCGCTCGGGAGGCGCTGAAGCGGCCTGGCCTCGCCAGAACATGAGCGGCACTTCAGCCTGATCGCCCGATGCGCCGGCAATCGCGCGCAACCGGGCAATCTGCGCCGGCGTTCTGTGCGCCGCGAGCCACAGGTTGTACATCTCCGTCAGCTCCTTGCCATAAAACGGTGAAGGAGGGCGGAAGCCGATGTTGAGCGCATTTTCGTTATTGATCTCCACCAGGCCCACCGCAGGATCATCGGTATAGTTAAGCCCGGTGTAGGGATTGCGGTGCGTCAGCAGTTGCCGCGCGTACTCCTTTTGCATCTCGATCATGCGGCGATCGAAGAGCGAAGTTCCCTTGGCGCCCCCGTGGAGCAGATTGGCGTCCTCCACGCCATCACCCGCCTTGAATGGCCGGCCGACCAGAAGGTTGAAGTCAATATAGATGCCGCGTTTCTCCAACTGCGCGATGAAATAGTCCTCACGATCGAGCTGCTCGGGATCGAGGCTGCGCGTATCGGGACGGCCAGCGGCAATCAGACCGCGCGGCGCCTCCAGGTCAAGAAACTGGAAGCGCACGCAATTCACGCCGAAGCGCGCCAGTGTGGCCGCCCAAAAGGCGGCATCCTTCTTTGCGGGAATCTGCCGCGATCCCTTGGCCCAGTCAGTGATATTGACGCCCCATAGGCGAATGCGCTGTCCATCGCCCGTTGCCAGGTGGCCGTTGACGACCTTCAGGAAGCCATGCCTGCCCGCCGGAGCGTCGAGAAGGAATGACACATCCACCGGCGAGCGCGCCTGCAGCGCACGCTGGTAATCCACGCTGAAGGGAACCATATCGCCGGCGCTTTGAGCGCGTGATTGCAATGTCAGTCCGCCAGCGGCGAGTGTGAGAGCAGCAACCAGAGCAATACGCATGTGATTTCCTTCTGCGGCAGGGGCTGAAATCCCATCCGCCGGAAATTTCCGGACAAATTTTCTTCCATCTGTTCTCCGCAGCCACTCTATACCATCAATCTGCGGCATCAATCCGACAAAAGTCGGATTTCACGGGAGTTGGTATGTGTTCGAATTCATTAAGTAGAAGTGTCTTTGTCGCAGAACAACTCATTTCCACACATGCGGTTTGCTTTCGCCAGCGGGAAGGATCGTACATCAAGAATGGGCCACGGAAAAGCTCTCCTGTCGAGTGCAAGTCAAACATCCGGCCTGCTTTTTAGCCGGCGCGAAGTGCTGACCCAAGCCGCCTGCGGCGCGGCGCTGGCAACCGCGGCTCCGTATCTTCGCCCGATGGAATACTTGCTGGCCGGCGATGTCGCTGCAGAAAGGATCAGGCAGAGCTTTGACTTCCAATGGAAGTTTATGAAAGGCGACGCCGCAAATGCACATCTGCAGGACTTTGTTGACGGAGGGTGGCGCGATGTGAATCTGCCCCATGACTGGAGCATCGAGGGGCCTATGGATGAGGACGCAGCGTCCAGCGGTCCGGGGGGCTATATGCCCACGGGAATCGGGTGGTATCGCAAGAGATTTCATGTGCCCGCGGCGTATCGCGACAGGATCGTCACGCTCCAACTCGACGGCGTCTACCAGAACAGCGAGGTATGGATCAACGGCCACTCTCTCGGTCTGCGCCCCTATGGCTACGTTCCCTTCTTCTATGAACTCACGGGGCGCCTGAACTTCGGCGGCGAAAATGTGGTGGCGGTGCGCGTGGATAACTCGCGCCAGACCAACTGTCGCTGGTACTCCGGGTCCGGCATCTACCGGCATACCTGGCTGCAGGTCACGCATCCCCTCCGCGTGGCGCAATGGGGAACGTTTGTGTTCTGCCCGCGCGTGTCAAAGGATGCCGCTGCGGTCGAAATACGAACCCGGATTGCCAACGGAGGTAGAGGCGCGGCACAATGCACGCTCATGACAGCCATTCTCGATCGCGATGGAAAGACAGTTCAAAGCACGGTCAACGTGCAAAACGTGGAAGCAAATGACAGCTTTGAGTTCGTGCAGCAGATGACTTTGGAGAAGCCCAGCCTGTGGTCGCCTGTCAGTCCCTATCTCTACACGGTGCGCAACACGGTGCGCGAATCGGGCCGCGTGGTGGACGTATATGACACGCCCATCGGAATCCGCGATGCCGTCTTCGATGCGGATCGCGGCTTTCAACTGAATGGAGAGCACATCAAGCTGAATGGGGTGTGCATTCACCATGAAGCCGGCTGCATGGGCGCGGCGGTTCCAGAGCGCGTGTGGGAGCGCCGGCTGGAGACTTTGCGCGAGATGGGCTGCAATGCAATTCGCACCAGCCATAATCCCTTTGCAACCGAGTTTCTGGATCTGTGCGACAGGATGGGCTTTCTGGTCATGGCCGAGGCCTTCGATGAGTGGAAGGTTCCCAAAGAGCAGATTCGCTATGGCTACAGCCTGTACTTCGATGAGTGGCACGAGCGTGACCTGACCAATTTTCTGCACCGCGACCGCAATCATCCTTCGATCATTCTTTGGAGCGCCGGCAACGAGATTGGCGATCAGTCCGCGCCCGACGGAGCGCAGACTCTGCGCGGACTGCTCAATATCTTTCACCGCGAAGATCCCACGCGGCCGGTAACCGCGGCCTGCGACCGCATTGCCTCCGACCCGCTCTCCAATCGCGTCCGCCCGGAGTTCCTTGCCGAGCTGGATATCGTGGGCTACAACTACGTGGACCGCTGGCATGAACGGGCGGAGCTCTACTACAGCATCGACCACGCCGCATTTCCCATGCGCCGCGTCATCGGCACGGAAAGCGTAGGCATGGGCGGTATCCGCGGCGACTATAGCAGCCTGCTTGCCTCCGCAGAGCGGGCGCCGCGGCACATGATGCTTCTCCAGCAGAATCTGAACATCGACGTAGAGCAGCTATGGAAGTTTGTCGGCTCCCGCGATTATGTCGCCGGAGACTTCATGTGGACGGGCATCGATTATCTCGGCGAGGCATTCTGGCCCATGAAGAGCTCCCTGTGCGGCGCCATCGACACCTGCGGATTCAAGAAAGACAGCTTCTACTTCTATCAGAGCCAGTGGGCGGCCAAGCCCATGCTGCATCTGTTTCCGCACTGGAACTGGCAGGGGAAAGAAGGACAGGTCATTCCTGTGACCTGCTACACCAATTGCGATACCGTGGAGCTTTTCCTGAACGGCAAATCCTTCGGCGTAAAGGGATATGAGTTTCCGCGCATCGGCATGGAAGGAACTTATGGCAACTTCCCTGCGCGCGCAAAGACTCTCAGAACCACTGCCGACCTGCATCTGTCGTGGGATGTTCCCTACGAGCCTGGGGAGTTGAAAGCTGTTGCCGTTAAGAACGGCAGCGTGGTCTCTACCGCCGCAGTAGCGACCACCGGCTCTCCGGTTGCGATTGCGCTATCGGCAGACCGGATGATCCTTGCCGCGGATCGGCGCGATGTCTCTCATCTCGTTGTACAGGTTCTGGATGAACAGGGCCGCATGGTCCCCCTTGCAGAGAACGAGATCGCGTTTGCGGTGGAGGGTGAAGGCAGGTTGATCGGCGTGGACAACGGCAACCCCTTCAGCCACGAGGGCTACAAGGGCGCTCACCGGCAAGCATTCAACGGAATGTGCCTGGCGATCGTACAAGCCACCGCACGGGCCGGGGCAGTCAGGATTACTGCATCCTCGCCCAATCTGCGCTCTGCCAGCTTGCTCCTGAACACCATGGAAGCATAGGGGCTTCGCATTGAGCAGCAAGGGATACTGACAACCGACCGCGGTTAGTGCGCTTCGCGCGGCAGGTGAACCAGTCCGCGCTGCAGAGCCGCCACCACGGCCTGCGTGCGATCTTCCACCTGCAGCCGCATCAGGATCACACTAACGTGACACTTGACGGTCGCCTCCGTTATGCCCAGCAGGAATGCGATCCTCTTGTTGCTTTCGCCCTGCGCCAGCAGTTGCAGGACCTCCCGCTCGCGTGCGCTCAGGTCCGAATCCGGGGTGCGCGCAGCCAGGGCGCGCGAGACCGGCGAGGGAAGAAAGCGGCCGCCTGCATACACCCGGCGCAAAGCATCCACCAGCGCCTCATGCTGCATGCCTTTGATGACGTACGCGCGCGCCCCGGCTTCCAGCGCCTGATAAATGTCCTCGTCGCCCTCGTAGGTGGTGAGCACCACAAAACAAGCCTCCGGATGCCGCGCGCGGATCCTGCGAATGGTTTCAACGCCGCTGATCCCGGGCAGGCGCAGATCCATGAGGGTGATATCCGGACGATACTTCTCAAACAAGTCCACGGCGCTCTCCCCGCTTCCGGCCTCAGCCACCGTTACCATGTCGGCGCGGGCATTGATGATAGCCGCAATGCCGATGCGCATAATCGGATGGTCATCGACAATCAGCACCTTTATTTGTTTCTGCTCATCCATGTTCAGGCACTCTGCATTACGTTTCGCGCAATTGAAACCTTGCGCGGAATCTGGATTTGGATTTCCGTTCCCTTGCCTGCGGCGCTTCGCAGGAGAAAGCGCCCGCCGACGGACTGCACCCGCTCCCGCATGCCGACCAGTCCATAATGATGGTCCTTGTGTGCACGAATGGCTGCGGGGTCGAAGCCCGAACCGTCGTCACGCACCTCCAGAGTCAGGCCGTTACGGGAAAAACAGGCGTGCACTTCAATTCTGCCGGGTTTGGCGTGGAGCACGGCGTTATAGACTGCTTCTCTTGCCATCATTAGCAGCTCATGCGTCGCAAATTGATTGAGCACGAACGGCTTACCCGTCAGCTCGCAACTGATCGGAATGCCCGACTCCATGACGATCTGCTCTGCCATCCGCTGCAGGGCCGGTCCAAAGGAGTTTTCAGCGGCTTTGTCACAACGAAGGTCCCACACCGCCTCGCGGGCTTCATCAATCGTGCTCCGCAGTTGGGTGCGCGCATGCTCCACCAGGTTCTGCGTCAATGGATCGCCACCCTGGTTGACGCTGGAGAGCGCCTCCATCAGCGCAGAGACACTTACGCATCCCTGAATGACCGTATCATGCATCTCGCGCGCCAGTCGCCCGCGTTCGTCCAGAACCGCTTCAAAGCGCATCTTGATCTGCCACAGCCTGAATCGATAGATGCCCAGAACGATGGCCGCCAGCAGCAGAACGCAGGAGACTATGAACCACGGCGTGCGGTAAAAGTGCGGCTGTTGCACGATGGCCAAGGCAGCTTGCGAGATAGCTTTCGGGTTATTCACCTCGAACGCAGCCACGCGGAAGGTGTATTTGCCGGCAGGCAGATTGGTGTACGACACAACGCGGCGCGTGCCGGCATCGATCCAGTTGGCGTCAAAACCCTGTAGCTGATAACGAAAGCGCACGCCGTCCTGCGAGCGCAGAAGGATAGGCGCGTAGGCAATTTCCAGGCGGCTGTTGCCGGGCTTGATCACTACGGGCGAGTTGACAGGCACAGGCCGTCCATTTACCAGCACATCGTGGATCACAACCGGGGGCAGGGGTAGACTCTGCGCACTCACTTTGAGAATGTGCAGCGGGCCGCGATTGGTGGGAAACCAGACCTCTCCCTGTGCATCGAGACAGCCGGACGGCTGCCTGCCGCCGTAGATCTGGGCCGCATTCACTTCATTGGAGATGCCATAAAACGTAAGCGCCAGATGCTGCGATGGATGATCGGCAGCGGCATCCAGCTCGTGCCGGTTGAGCAGTGAAATTCCGTTTGGTCCGCTGATCCAGAAGCCGCCCCTGGCATCTTCGAGGATCTGATAGATGCTGTTGCTCGCCAAGCCCTGATCCGTTGTGTAATGGGTCAGCTTGCCCTGCTTCCAACGGTACAGCCCATCATCGCGCGTGCCGAACCATATTCCCCCGTCCTTGTCTTCATGGATGGCCCATACCTTCTTCTGGCTTAGCCCTTCGGTGGCCGCATCGTGGACGAACACGCCGTTGTGCAGGCGGTTCAAACCGCGATCCGTGCCGATCCACAGATCGCCGTTGCGGTCCTCGAGCAGCGCCCGGGTGCTGAAGTACGACAGTCCGTCGAGCATGCGGTAATTGATGAACCCATGCGAGGTCCAGTGGCTCACCCCCTCGTCGGTTGCGATCCACATGCTTCCGTCACGGCTCTGCAGTATGGCGCGGATGAAATTATTCACCAGCCCATTCTTGCTTGTCATCCAGAGATTTTTCCCCTTATCCATGCGGATGATGCCCTCGCCATCGGTGCCGATCCACAGCGCGCCTGCACGGTCACGAAACACATTACGCACGGGCACGCGGCCGAGGCCGGGAAATGTGTACGGCCGGATCACGCCGTCACGCATGCGAAAGACATCCATGGAGACTACCCAAAGCGTTCCGTCGCGATCGGCAAAGATGGTGCCGAAGTCGGAGTCGACATCCTTGGGCAGGGGAAAAATGCGCGTCGGCGTGCTCGTGAGGCGCACCATGCCGGCCTGGGTGCCAATCCAGATGTTGCGCTCGTCGTCCTCAAAGATATTCAGCACCGTATTGCTGGGCAATGCGTCAGGGGCGCTCATGGCCACCGATTCCGCGCCGCGGATGGTGCGGATGCCTTCACCGATCATGCCAATCCACAAAGCCCCGTCGGTCGTTTGCCGCAGTACCCGCACCGTGCCCTGAATACCCGGAACGCGCTCGAAGGCTTTTCTGCCCGCGCGCAGCCTGTACAAGCCTGAAACAGTGCCCACCCAAACAGTGTGATCCGACGTTTCAAGAATCGATTTGACACGATTCTGACTGGCGCTGCCGCCCAAATGATATTCGTGCGCGGAATCGCCGCTAAAGCGCAGAAGGCGCGAGCCGCCTACCCACAACCCCCCGCTGTGATCCTGGGCAATGGCATGGACGGCAATGGCAGGTGTCCCATTTACCCCGTCGATGCGCTCGAACCGTCCCGCGGCAAAACGCAGCAAACCATTATCTGTACCGACCCAAATGGTTCCCTGACGATCCTGCAGCAAGGCGCGGACAAATCCATCGCTCAACCCATCCTTGATCCCGTAGGCATGAAACCTGCCGCCGGCGTAGCGCAGCAGGCCGCCTCCTTCGGTGCCAATCCATAGGCTGCCGTCGCTCGACACCATCAGCGAAAAGACACTATTTCCTGTCAGGGCAGGCGTGTTCTCGTCATCAAAGACGGTCAGGTGTACCCCATCAAAGCGCAACAGGCCGCCAGTCGTTCCTATCCATAAATAATGGTCGGGAGTCTGCGCAAAGGCCTGCACGGTCTGTTCCGGCAGCCCGTCCTGGGTTTGCCAAACCTTGGTTGTAAAACCGGAGGGCGCGGAAGCATACGCAGAGTACGCCATGCATGCCGCGACAATCAGACTGCACAAGCCAGGCAGCCATCGCTCCGCCCGCGCGCCGCCGCGCACAAAATCGCACTCGCTCCGCACCACGGATCGCCAAATCCTCATTGCGGCTGTTCTTCGCCGGGCATGGCGTCCTGCGGCTCCGGCTTGCGATTCATCTGGCCGTACAACTGCGCCACACGATCATCGGCCTGGCGAATCTCCTGATACAACTTGATTTGTTCGCGCTCCTTGTCTGCAAAATGCAGCGCATGGTAAACGCGGGCCAGCCGATAATGCGCGCTCGCGTTCATCGGGTCAGCAGCGACGGCCTGGCGCAGATAGCGCAATGCCTCCTCTGGCTTATTCTCGTCTGAAAGAATCTTGCCCAACCCAAGCTGCGCCTGAACATTATTGGGGTCCATCCGGTAAGCGCGTTCAAAATGGGTATAGGCCTCATCGTTTTTGCCTCGCAGCAGGGCGATGCGACCGAAGGCACATTCAATGCCGGGGCTGTCTCCATCTGCCTTCACGGCGGCATCCAACTCCTGCAATGCCGCCGCCTGCGCGCCGGGTCCATTGGAGCCCTCAAGAATTGCTTCGGCCAGTTCAAAACGCACCCCTGGCAGGCGCGGGTCCTCCGCCAGAGCCTTGCGATAGTGATCTACTGCTCCCTGCAGATCACCGCCATTGATCAGGCGCTCGGCGATCAACTGCTGCATACGCGCGGAGTTTGGAGCCAGCAGCGCCAGTTTATTCATGGTGTCGTCTGCCAGCTCAGAGTAGATACGCTGCGCAAAAAAGAGCAGATCCACATTGTCCGGATCCAGTGCCACCAGCTCATGCACCACTGGAAGCGTATGGTCCAGGTCGCCATTCTGATAGTAGAGATCTGCCAGTTCCACGCCCACTTGCACGCGCAGCTTGGGATCCTTCAATTTGGCGAAGGCGCTCTCCATATCAGCCTGCGCCGCGCGACTGCCTGTGCGCTTCTCGCAGATGGCGATGAGCGCCTGCGCTTTGATCAGTGTGGGGGCGGATTGCAGCGCGCTGCGCAGCTCATGCTCCGCGGCTGGGCAGTCTCCCTGGAAGAAGGCTATCGCCCCAAGGTTGGCATGAGCCTCCACATTGCGCGGGTCCAGTTCAAGCGCGGCGCGGAACGCTTCCGCTGCCTGCGCGTTGTTCTTTGCCTGCAAGGCGGCTTGTCCGCGCTCAAGATCCGCCCGCAGGGCCGCGCTGGGCGCAGCAGATTGCGCACTGAGCAGCGGCGCTGCAAAAACCATGCAAAGCAGCCGGGCAAAGATCGCGGCCGGCGCTTTGCGGATGCGCGACATACCGTGCGCGGCAACAGAGCACGCACTCTCACCCTGGATTAAACAAGGATCTAGGGTCGAGATCGTCGCTTCGGGAATCGGGGACTCACGCTTGTCTCGATCGGTGCGGGAACGCATAGGAAAGGCCTGTCCAGGTGATTGTAAGCTACATGGCGCTAAGGTTTGCGCCGGCAAAATAGAAGCAAACCGGGATGTGGGGCACATCCCTGCGCCCACGCACATCCCGGTTTGCTGTTGCCGATACATCTCGGTTAGAAGGTCAGGCGGCCTCCCAACTGAATATCGCGCCCGCCGGCGGCGGTGCTGGTAATCACTCCGCCTCCCACTACACCCGTTCCCGTCGAGGTGTTTGGCTGCGAGAAGTTCGGGTGGTTGAACGCATTGAACGAATCCGCCCGAATTTCCAGATTCATTCCCTTAATCAACTGAAAGGACTTGCCCAGGCTCAGGTCCAGATCGCGCCAGTTGGGCCCGATAAGCATGTTGCGCCGCTCGTTGCCAAAGGATCCGGTCGCCGGAGTGGCAAATGCGCTCGGGTTGAACCATTCGTTGACCGACGGGCTGGACACTGATGGGCTCGCCACAACATTGGGCAGCCACGAATAGCCGCTGCCGCCCTGGGTTGCCTCAGAGCCGCTGTTGTCCGTGCCATTGTCCGAGGTTCTTGCCGTGAAAGGAATGCCGCTGTGGATCTGGAAGATGCCGGTTGCACGCCAGCCGCCCAGGACTTCGTTGGTGACACCGTGCAGCACGTGCCTCTTCCCGGCGCCAAAGGGTAGCTCGTAGGTTGCTTGTCCGTTGATGGAGTTTCTCATGTCCAGTTCGGACAGGCTGTAATTGGCCGGCACATCGAATGCGTTCTGCCACACGTCGGCAGTCGCGTTGTTGCCCGAACCCGTGCCCGTATCCATGCTCTTGGACCACGCATAGTTAAACATGAAGTTCAGACCATACGAGGTGCGCTTTTCAACCCGCAATTGCAGCGCGTTGTAATTCGAGTAGCCGTCAAAGAACGCCCCCTCGATGGAGCAAAACAGTGGGTACGCGCTCGGATCGTTGTAGCAACTCGTATATTTCGTCCCGTATCCGGACAGCAGGCTCTCCGGGACCTGGTTGATGTCCCGAGTAAAGCCCAGGTGGGTTCCCTTGGTGAACACGTAGCTGGCGTCTACCAGCATCTGCAGCGGCAGTTCATGTTGTACCGACAAAAGCGTTTCCTGATAGTAAGCGCTCTGCCGCTTCCGAGGATAATAGTTCACATCATCATAGTTGTACTGCGAGTTGGATAGATTCGCCAGCGTGGGAAAAGCAACGGCTCCGGGGCCGGGTCCGTTCTTGAGCAGAAACGCCGCGGAGTTGCCATACCCCTTACTCCCGTTTGGATTCAAGCCGATTCCATAGGCCGCCGTATAAGGATCTACAGACCAAGGCTGATCGGAGATTCCGTAGCTGGCGCGAACCGCCCACTTCGGCGCCGGCGACCACGAGAAGCCGATGCGGGGCACCCACTGGTTGACGCCGTCCTGAATGGTGTTGCGTCCGTCCTGGCCACCGTAGACCATGGCGCCGAGAGTTCCTGGCGGCGCATACTGGCCGGTGTTGACCACCGAGGGGCTGAAAGTGCCCCATCGATTCTGCGACTCGCCCCATCCGCCTTGACGCTGATAGCGGAAGCCAAGGTTCAGGGTCAGGTTCTGCATAACTTGAAAGTCGTCCTGGACAAAAGCGCCCATGTTCCACATCCGCGCTCCTGTCTCCGGATACTCGTATACGTACCAGCCGTACACCTCGCCCAGCAGAAAATCGGCATAGGGAACGCCGCTCGATACGCCGCTGAAGACAAAGTTACCGGAACTTACGTCGCCCCAGCCGGTGTAGTTCTGGTAGCTCTTGTCGAACTCACCGCCCATCCTGATGGTGTGCCGTCCCTTGATCAGTGTGAAGACATCCGATTCCACAAGCGCCCCGTCGGCCAGAACCGCATGGATGCCGCCGTTGATTCCTATTCCGCCAACGCCTCCGCCGCTGTTCACCGTAATGCCGGGAAAGATATCCGCAGGGGCGTCTGTTCCGTAGGTAGGCTCCAGGCCGATGGTCGTTGGATAGCCCTTGCCGTAGGTCGGCGGAATATACTTATCCACCTCGCGCACGCCGCCGATGCGGGCTTCGTTCACCATCGAATCGTTGATCGTCCACACATCCGTAACCTGGCCGTCCTCGTTGTAATTGTTCCCTATGGTGCAATCGAAACCCAGCGAGCAGAACTGGTCGACGTTGTAATCGAGGCTGATAGGGAAATACATATACGATGCCGACAGGCGATGCTTCGGCGTGGGCGTATAGTCCACCTTTGCTACATACCATCTGGAAGTAGTTGGACTGCCCGCAACTGCCGTGTAGTTGTTCAAATAAGGATTGCTGCCCGATTGCAGAAAATTAGGCGCGGGATAGTACTTCTGAATGTTGACTGCGATCGGGTCAAGCGCCGTGTTGATGCAATTGCCTGGATAGTTCGTCCCGGTGTTGGGATTCTTCACCGGTCCAGGGAAGCAGCCGGTATTCATGTTGGTCGTCCCATTCTGTCCTTGCGTGGGCACGGTCGTCGTATAAACCGCCGAAGACGTATTGGGATTGTTCTGGAACGTGAAAAAGAAGAACAGCTTGTCCTTGACGATGGGGCCGCCCACGCTTCCGCCATATTCATTCCAGTGTAGCGGCGCAACGATGAGCGGGGGCCGGTCAAAATAACTCCTTGCGTTGAACGCGTCGTTCTGATCGAACTCGAAGAGCGAGCCGTGAAATTTGTTGGTGCCGCTCTTGATGAGCACATTGAACGCGGCCACGCCGTTCCCGTACTGCGCGCCGAAGTTGCTGGTCTGCATGTTCACCTCGCCGATGGCGTCGGGCGGAGGATAGTTGTCGCTAGCGTTGGCATCGCGAGGCTGCTGGGCAATCGAACCATCGATCAGAAAGGTGCCCGAATAACCCTCGGTGCCGTTTACGCCAATTCCCTGCCCTGAAGCATCCTGGCCACCGCCGCCGTTCACACCGGGCAGTTCATTGGTGAGTTCGTTGTACCAGACGCCGCCCACGATGGGAGCGTTCTGCACCGCCTTGGCATCGAGATCCAGGTGCTGCGCCGAATCTTCTGTTTGCAGCAAGGGGACCTCTGCCGTCACCACCACCTGCTGCGAGGCCTGGCCAATCTGCAGGCGGGCATTCACCGCAATCGTAGCCACCTGCAGCGTAATGCCATTCCGCACCTCATCCCTGAAGCCCGGGGCACTGAAAGTGATCTTGTACTGGCCGGTAAGCAACGACGGCACATCGTATAGACCCGCATTGTTGGTTTGGGTCTTTGTCGTGATCCCTGTGCCGATATCCAGGATCGTAACGGAAGCTCCCGGAATCACCGCACCCGAGGAATCCGTCACCAGTCCCTTGATCTCTCCTGAATTCGCGTTCTGGCCGTAGGCGTCGTAGGCCACGGAAACAGCAAGGGTCACCACCAGTGCGGCAATCCATCGAACTGTATTCGTTTTCACGCTTCAATGTCCTCCCCAAAAAAGAAAATTCAACACGTCCAGGAGCGTATTCTCCTGTGTTAGCACATACATCCAACTAAAGTCGGATTGTGCCTCATTTTTCGCGCGGCCGCAATAAATCTCTTGTATTCTTACGATTGCCGGTTTTGAGCTCGGGTTCTCTAGCCTCATCTTCTGTGGCTCAAGCGGCTTGCTGCATGCTTTTCAGCCGCGTGTCCATCGGCGGCAAAATGCGCTCGGCATCCGGCTCCCTGCCCTCCAATCCGCCTTTTGTCGGATGCGGTTCCTGACTTACGCTCGTATCCTCACAATCGCACAGAAATGCGCCCCTTCCGTTGCGTTCAGCAACTGGAACAGAGGAATGTGTCTGCGCACATCCATCGTCCGCACAAAGGAAATCCCATGCCTTCCCGCCATGCATCCACACCGCAGACGCCGCGACTCTTCTTGCGCCCTCTCTCTGCCTGCGTAGTTCGCTCGCTGATGGCGGCCGCCGTTCTGTTGCCCGCTGCGGCACGCGCGCAACAACCCACGGAGCCCGCGGATGCCAGCCCGATCAACGGGGAAACCTACTTTCTCATCAATCAGCTTTCAGGATTGCAGGCGGATCTGGACGGCGGCTCAACCACGCCCGGCGCGGCGGTTGTTCTTGAGGACCGCAGCTTTACCAGCCTTACCCAGCGCTGGGCTCTGACGCATCTGCCAGGCGGAAACTGGGCCATCAGCAATCTGTCCAACGGGCTCTGCCTCGACAGTGCAACCAGCAGCGGGGCAACGGCAACCGTGCAAAATACCTGTGCGCCGGCAAAGGCCACGCAGCAATGGACGCTGACAGCCACCAGCAACGGCTATGCGGCGCTGACCAATCAGGGAACGGGGCTGGCGCTGGATGTAACCGGCGGCTCAGCATCGGCCGGCGCCGCGTTGAATCAGACCGCGGCCTCGGCCGCGCCCACGCAAAGCCAGCAGTGGCTGCTGCGGCCCGTCTTCTTCCGCGGCGTGGATAATGCCCTGCTCGAAAAGCAGGAGGCCGATCGGCTCTCCGCGAATCTTCCCTGGTGGCAGGATGCAGGTCAGACGCAGGACTTGCTTCAGATGCTGAAAAATCACGGCGTGAATATGGTCCGCATCCGCCCGACCTCTGCACCGCCCTACCAAACTCTTACTCTGGATGGAGCCAGCGCCGTGCCGGCCACCTGCTCCGGCAACGGCTGCTACGCAGAGACCGACGACGCCGATCTGGACCTGGCCAAACGCGCCAAACAGTTGGGCATGTCTGTCGAGCTTACGCTCTTCTTTGACGGCGGTTCCTCTTCGGCCACTCCCGGAGCGTGGTCCTCGGACTCACTCTCAGAACTCGAAACCGATGTCTACAACTATGTGAAGGCCGAGGTGGAGGCCTATCGCTCGGCGGGAGTGATGGTCGATATGGTAACCATCGGCAACGAGGTGGATACGGGCTTCTTCGGCTCCCTGGCTTCACCCGGAACCAGCTTCAGCAACTTCGCCGCCGTAGAGCAGAAAGCAATGCAGGCGGTGCTGGATGCAGCCTCGGACACAACGCTTGGCCCGGCCATTCCGCCGCCGCTTCGCTGCATTCACGTCACGCCGGCCTGGAATCTGACGAGTTTCTTCACTGAGGCGAAGAACAACTCCATTCCATTCGACGCCGTCTGCCAGAGTTACTACCCCATCTATCACGGCCCCCTCACCTCGGCGCAGGCCGCGGCTTCCAATCCAAACAACCAGCCGGTAGAGCAAAGTGTGCTGACGACCGCCGCCAATTCTTTGGGCGTTCCGATCTTTCTGATCGAAGCGGGCGAACACTACGAGAATGGCTTCGATTCCAACGATCCCTGGTATCCGGCCACAGTTGCCGGACAGCGGCAATTTTTGATTGACCTGAACACCGTGCTGAAGGGCCTGCCGGGCAATCTGGGCATGGGCATGGAGTACTGGGATCCGGAGGGTGTGAACACAACCAGCAACGGCGGCGGGTTTACCAACGGCGATGGGCGTACCGACGGCACCTATGTGTGGAACGGCCTGACGCTCTTCGATAATGCCGACACCTCGGGGACATCACTTTCCACGGCAACCAACTATGCGGCCATTCTCAGCGGCGCCGACGCGCTGGGCGGCAAAATCGATCCGACGCTAGCCTATGCACTGGTCAACGTAGCGACCGGGGAGATTCTGGGCACGGCCGGCCTCGCCACCGCCACCGGTACTCCGCTGGGCACGGCGGCCGGCGACGGTGGAGCAACCCTGGGCCAGCAGTGGTCCATCACCAGCAATGGCGACGGCTACCTGCAGATTGCCAACCTCGGCGCTGCGCAGGGCACAACGGCGCTAGTCCTCGATAACTCCGGAACCACGACCGCGGGCAGCGCCGTTGCGCTGAAGGATGCCGCAGCAGGAACGGCCTCGCAGGAGTGGAACCTCGTCACCGCCGGCAACGGCGACTATACACTGGTGAACAAAGCGAGCGGCCTGGTTCTGGCCGCCGCTGCCGGCGGAGTCGAACAGGAAGCGCCTTCCAGCACCAGCATCGACTGGATCACGCCCGCGGATAAGACGCAGCTCTGGCAGATTATTCCTATGCATATCACGGAAGCAGCCACAGCGTCGCAGTTGAGCTTTGCCTCCGGCACGCCCTCGACCGCGACCTATGGCGCAACACTGGGCACGGTCCAGGTGAACGTACTCGACAACTCCGGCTCCTTGGTGCTCGCTCCTTCCACAAGCGTGACGCTGCGGATCACCGGGCCAAACAGCTACACCGATAACCTCACCGCGTCCAGCACGAACGGAGTAGCCAGCTTCGACCTAAGCGGCGTCACGCTTTCCGCCACGGGAAGCTACACGCTCACGGCCTCTGCCGCCGGACTCGCCAGCACCACTGCAAGCCTAAGCGTGACAAAGGCAACTCTCGCAGTCACCGCGCAGAACGCCTCGCGCATCTACGGAGTGGCGAATCCGGCGTTCGCGTATATCATCACCGGCTTCGTCAACGGCGATCCGCAGTCCGTTGTAACTGGCGCGCCGGTCCTCTCAACCACCGCGGTCACCACCTCTGCGCCGGGAACATACAGCATTGGCATTACAACGGGCACGCTGGCCGCGGCTAACTATACATTCGTTCTTACACCGGGAACACTGACCGTCACCACCGCGCCGACCACAACCGTACTCACCGCGTCTGCCGCCACCGTGAATCCAGGCCAGAACGTCACACTCACCGCAACCGTAACCTCATCCTCCACCATTACGCCGTCGGGAACGGTGAGCTTCCTGAGCGGCGCCACGCAGTTGGGCAGCGCCGCGTTGAACGCCGGCGGCGTTGCCACCTACACCGGAACTTTGTCTCCGGGAGCCGACTCGATCACCGCTGCTTATGCAGCCAATGCCGACTTCGCGGCATCCACATCCCTTGTCTTTCTGGTCACAGAGCCTGACTTTACGCTCTCAGCAAACCAGAATAGCCTCACGCTGGCCAGCGGCGGGAACGGAAGCATCTCGCTCACCCTGACGCCGGAAGGCGCCTATCAAGGCACGGCCACCATGAGTTGCTCCTCGACGCTCGCCGGCTTGTCCTGCTCCTTCTCGCCCACGTCCTACACATTCAACGGGTCGAGCGCCGCGCTCACGGGCACGGTAACCATCACGTCATCCTCGACCATGGCGCTGCTTCGTCCGATTCCCCGCCACGCGCGCCGCAGCTTCGACGGCATCTCTCTTTGCTGGCTGCCGGCAGGAGCCATTCTGCTTCTGGGGGGATATGACCGCAAGCGACTTGTGCGCCTTGCCGCCTTCCGGCGTCTGTTGCTTGTACTGCTTCTGCTGGCCACGGCGGCCGGCTTTACTGCCTGTGGCGGCGGCAGCGGCGGCGGTTCAGGACAACAGCCTGTCACCGGAACCGTAACTATTACAGCGGCCGGCTCAACCGCAGGCGTCACACAGACGGCTCAGATTGCCGTCACTGTCGATTGACACACAAGCTGCGCACCCGGAGGAGACATCGAGTTGCCGGCGGTCTTCGGCCTCAAACCGGATATCCTCTCTACCTGCAACAAACCGGCCTATCGCCTCCAAACTCAGCTTCTCTGCGCCGTCCATGCGGATGTTCACTACCCAGCATGACGGCCCTTCAGGCTCATCTTGTATTGGAAGAGAGTGTACTCCGAGAGAATCACTTTGAACCCACTTGCACTGCCGTTTTCGAGGGCTTTTCACGGCATGCATGCAGGTAGACAATCAGATCGCTAATCTCGTCCGTCTCCAGAACCTGTCCAAAGGCCGGCATACCCTTGCCGCCGTAGACAATCTGCCGCCGAATCTCCGTCTTCGATCTCCGTCTTCCCACGCCGGAGAGATCGGGGCCCTTATGCCCGCCGACATGGTGGATGGTGTGGCAATGCTGGCATCCGCTCACCTCGAAGACCGTAGCGCCGCGCGCGCGCTGCTTGCGCGAGAAAGCAAACGCGAGCGACGAGCAGACCACAAGCAAGAGGGCTATCGGCAGCCGGAGTTTCATTGACCGCTTCCGTCTCCGCGTCCCGCGCGATCCGTCTCCACGTTGCTGTGAATATGCCAGGGCACGCTCTCTGCCGTCACTTCAGGATGCTTGCGCAGAAATTCCAGGGCGTAAAAATTCGCGGTAGGATCGTCCTTTTGATCCGCGAAGTCCGCGGCTTCGCGCGCGGCTTTGTCTCTCATTCCCAGACGCCGATAGACGATGGAAAGAATGTAATGGGCGGAGAGATCGTCGGGATCGATCGCTTGCACTTCCTCATACTCCGCACGCGCTTCCTGATACTTATGCTGCTGATAAAACGAGAAGCCTAGTTCGCGGTGTGCGTCGCGCGAGCGTGGAAATTGCGTAATCACTTCCAACAGATCGGCGATCGCAGCGTCGGGATGGCCCTGAATGCGCTCGATCAGCGCCAGATAGTACAGTGCGCGGGCATTGTGCGGAGCCAGACGCAGAGCCTTTTCGAGATGGGTCCGCGCATCGCCGTAGCGCTGCCATGAGTAGTCGGCGATAGCCACGTTGGTGTATGCGTCGGCGTAGTCCGGCCGCAACCGAACCACACGCTCGAAGGCGCGCGCACTCTCGGCATACTGCTGCGCGTCGAGCAATCCGACGCCGTAGTTGTTCCAGCGCATCCACTCCGGATTGTCTGCCGGGTCGGGCGGCGCGGCGGCATTGGCGCCCAAGGCCAGCGTACGCGTGCGCGCAGCTATCTCCACCACCGGCATGTCGTAGTGCTTGCCGAAGACAAAGTCGATGAAATGCTGGTTGAAACGGCGGTAATTGACCTTCGCAGTGATCGAGATCGGCCCGGTCGCGTCGCCCGGAACCTTGAATCGATAACGCACAATCTGCGAGCGGCCCGAGGCAATGGTGTTGTTGTAAGCGACGACGCGCGTTTTCCAGACCTGGTGCAGATCGTTGAGTGTGCCGCGATCGTTGATGAGCCGGTTGGTGAAGCTGTGAGCGCTGGGATCGAGGGAGCCGTCGGGAAGCAGTCCGCCCGAGTGCATCAGTGTGTGGCCTGCCGCGTCCTTGGCCTCGAACTCCACCCAGCACTCGTAAAAGTCGCGTTGCTCGGGGACGAGAGTATGCCCGATCCCCTTGTTCTGAATGACAACGTAGACCGTCAGCACGTCTCCGGGGGCAATCTTGAAGGCCTTACCGCCCAGTGGAGCAATCGGTTTGCCGTTATTGCGCTGGAGGCCAAACAGATCGACGTTCAGCACCCCGATTTTTTGCGGGCCGTTGCGCAGAAAGTCTATGGCCTTTGCGAGTTGCTCGTCATAGCCGTAGTACTTATAGAGCAGTGTATTGCCGCCCAGCCAGCGATGCGAGGCCAGCTTGCCGTCCTCGGCGCCATAGTCCTGGAGCGTGAGGCTCTCCTTCGGCATGTGGCAGGTCTGGCAGTTGGAGACTTGATCCTTGACATAGAACGGAAGAGGATTCTGCCGGGAGAACGAAGCCTGCTGCCACTCGTCGTAGACCGTGAACGCGCGCTGCCACTTGTAGTGATTCAACATGCGCGGCAATGCGGCTTTGTGGCATGTAGCGCAGAACTCGCTCGTGCGATAGAAGTCTTTCATCACCGCTTTGGAGTGGCGATCGAGATGCGCCAGAATCTCCCTGTCGGAAACTTCGCCGTAGATGGGATTTCCGTTTTCGTCCACCATCACGGCAGGCACTCCCATCACATAGCTGCCGGTGCCGCGCGGATTGATCTTTTGGATCGAGTGGCAGGTCATGCAAGTGACGCCATCGGCATCGAAGGCACGATCAATGGTCGAACCAGTGGTCAGCGCGCCCGAAACCAGTGCGATGGGATTGTGGCAGCCTTCGCAGTGGCGCGTGTATTCAATTCCGCGCTCCTTGATCAGCAGGTTGACGTTCTTCAGGTACCAGGGATTGCGGAAGGCATTGGCGTGCACGCTCTGGCGCCATTCTGCATAGGCCTGCCGGTGGCAGTGGCCGCAATATTGCGCAGTCGGAAAGCTCCTGGGATCGATGAACTCGCCCGTATCGGTCGTCGCGTTCGAAGGAAGAAATGGCTTCCCGGCGCCAAAAGGAAAGTTGTAGTGCGCGGAAACCGCCTGAGAATACGCCGCCCGTTGCGCAGCCGGATTGTCGGCCGCGCGGGTTGGCGCCGGCCGCCACGCGGCAAATACGCAAACGAGTGCCGCAGCAAGCAGAACACCGCTTGAAAGGCGCAGACTTTGGTTGACAGAAGCTCGGGGAAGCATCGCGTCATCAATTCTATGGACCTGAGTGATCGCTGGCATCCTGCTTTGGATGCGGATGAATCTCAACCAATAGGTTGATGCCGCTCGCGGGATGCGGCAGGCTCACTCCCGCGTGAGTTGCCGTCAGTGTTTCTCAGTGGTTGGAGCGCCATCTCCATCGAAAGTTGCTTGTGCGCTGCGCGGGCTGCCCGTCATGCTCAAGTGGCTCCTTTGCTTTTTCCCTAGACGAGGTCACCATGCGGCGCAAGACTCTCATGTTACTGCCACTTCTTGTATGGGCTCCGCACCTCCCGGCGCAGAACAGCTTCACCGGGCGCTGGGAGCAGCGTGCCAGCGCGACGCAGGCCAGACAACCCGCCTGGCCGCCGCCTATCATCACTACCTATGTCGGATTGATCCAGGTCGCCAGAATAGACTTCATCCGCCAGACCGCTACGAACCTCGTACAGACATGGAGCCTCGACGGGAGCAAAGGTCTCAACCTGATCCCATTTGCCAATACGGAAGTCGACGTGAATCTTCCGGCGTATTGCCTGCACAATTTGCCGACCGTTACCAACGGCGCGGGCGATATGTCGTTTGTCCTCAAATATCGTCCTCTCGCCGGCAATGCAGAGCACGGGAATTACGTCCTGAGCGCGTTTCTGGCGTCTACGATTCCCACCGGAAGTTACAAAAACGGCAGTCCCGACGCAACTATCTCGCCGAATCTGGGATTCGGCAAGGGCTTCGGACCATTCGACGTGCAAACCACGCTGGGCGCGAGCCTGCCGGTCGAGGATACGGCCACGCTGGGTCGGGCAATCGCGTGGAACACCGCAGGCCAGCTTCATCTCGCCAAATATTTCTGGCCGGAGATCGAGCTCAACTCCACATGGTTCAGCGGAGGTCCGAACGACGGCAAAAACCAGACCTTCGCCACTCCCGGACTTCTGCTGAGCATCAAGCACCGGCACGGTGAGACTGACGGGCGGCTCGGTCTCTGTGTTGGCGGAGGCATGCAAATCGCAACCAGCAGCTTCCACACGTACAACCACGGGATCGCAATTACAACGCGGCTGCTGTTTTAGTTGGCCGCTTTCTTGGCTGCGGGCGTTGGGCTTACGGCCTGCTTTCCTGTTCCTTCGGTGATGGCTACGATGCGATCCACGCCCGGCACGGTGAAGTGCTCGATGCTTCCGCTGGGCCAATGCACTTCGATGTCGTCGACCTTCGTTGCCTGGCCGAGCCCAAAGTGTGGCCGCGGGTCGCCTGTCGAGCCGTAGCTTCCTCCGCTCAGCACATCTTCGCGCTGGCGCATGCCGCTCGCGGTCAGATACACGGTTGCGCCGACCGCATCGCGCGGGCTCTTCGTTCCGCCCATCAGCTTCAGCTCCAACCAATGGTTGTGGTCCGGACTTACGTTGCGCAGCAGCACCGGGTGGCTGTCGATCGCATTGATGACGGCATCGAGCTTGCCGTCGTTGAACAGATCGCCCACTGCCATTCCGCGCCCGGAGATCACGTCGGCAAGCCCGGTGCCCTCGACGGCCGGAACCGGCTCAAGCTTTTTCCCTCCAATGTTATGAAACAGCATGGGCCGCTGAGCCCAGCTTGTGCCCCAGGAGTGCTGATCGACCTGCGGGTACACGTGTCCGTCGGCCATCATCAGATCCTTCCAGCCGTCGTTATCGTAGTCCAGGAACGCATCACCCCATCCAAGAAATGGCACTGTAATCTCGGCGATCCCCAACTGGAAGCTGATGTCGGTCAGGTTGGCGTCGCCCTCGTTGCGATAGAGCACCTTGTAATCGTCGGAAAACGTGGTATTGAAGATGTCGACCATGCCGCTGTTCTCAAAGTCGCCGGCCGCAATCCCCATGGAAGCGGTCTCGTGTCCCGCCTCGTCAACGGCATAGCCCGACGGGTAGCTCACGTCGTCGAAGGTCCCGTCGCCCTTGTTGATGTAAAGGTAGTTGGGTGTCGAGTCGTTGGCCACGAGAAGGTCGACCTTGCCGTCATTGTTGATGTCGACAAACAAGGAACTCAGCCCATAGTAGCCGGGGTTGTCGGCCACGCCGGCCTTCTGGCTCACGTCGGTGAAGGTGCCGTCGCCGTTGTTATGGAAGAGATGATCCGGCTCGCCCTTCAGACCGCGCGGCCCGCAGTTCACCTCGACGCCGCGGAAGGTGCAAAACGTATCCGGAACGCCGTTGGCGCCACCCGAGGGCAAATTGTTTCGGTCGAAGTGCACGTAGCCGGGCACGAACAGATCGAGCCGTCCATCGCCGTCGTAGTCGCCCCAGGTGGCGCCAGTGGACCAGTTGCCTAGTGTCACTCCAGCCTTTTCGGCAACGTCGGTGAACGTGCCGTCATGGTTGTTGTGATAAAGACGGTTCTTGCCCCAGTTGGTTACGTAGAGATCCGGCCAGCCGTCGTTGTCGTAATCGGCTACGGCGCAGCCAAATCCCCAGCGGTCGTTGGTGACGCCGGCCTTGGCGCTGACATCGGTGAACGTGCCGTCGTGGTTGTTGTGAAACAGCGCGGCGTGCGGCGGCGTCTCCTTGCCGTCCAGCGCATCGAAGGTCGAGCCGTTGACGAGGTAAATGTCGAGCCAGCCGTCGTTGTCGTAGTCGATCAGGCAGACTCCCGAGCCGTTGGTCTCAACGATGTACTTCTTTTCTTTGGTGCCCATCTTGTGGGTCCAGTGCGTGATCCCGGCCTTCTCGGAGATGTCTTCGAAGATCACCGGCCCGCTCGTCACAAAACCTCCCGCGGTGATCGGCCGGTGCTGCTCGTCAAACTGGGCCGGACGCGGAGGGCCCGTCGCCTCGCCGCCGGTTGCCGGCGACTGGGCAGACTGATCTGCGGACGAGACCGATTGGCCGAATGCGGGAGCGGAATCGGCCACCTGTAATAAAAGCAGCACAGGGGCGCTCGTCAGGATCAGGCCAAACAAAAGGGAAGCACGCAGGGGAAGAAGCATCGCAGCAAGTATACGAGGACAGAATGAAAAGCAGGATCGACCGAAAGGTGGAGACCGGATTGGCCGTGCGGTTATCTGTCACCCAGCTTGTAAGGGATCCCAAACCTTCCGATCTGGACGAGAGGCTTGTCGTCTGGTGGCCAGATGTGCAGGCTCTCCACACGGTTTGAACCGGGGATTCTGTGCGCCTCGGTCGTGCCCACCAGCGCGCCCGTCGCAGCCACATTGAAGTGCACTTTCAGCGTCTCGCCGTTGTCGCTACGGGTCCAGCCGAACGCGTACTCACCGGGCTTGAGAGCGATGCCCCCGATGCGCACAGGCACCTGCACGATCAGATAGTGGGAGTACTTGCCGTCTGCTGAGTAGCCCGCCGTGATCAGGACAACGCCGGCAATAAAACGTCCACGCTCGTCCACAATTCCCGAGGCCGTGCGCATCTCCGTCTCGATGTGTTCGCTCTGGACAGGCGCTCGCGCTGGCAGCACCGATTGGAGTTCCGCCGGCGCAGCCTGCCGCCAGGCCGATTTCAGCGCCGGCGCCGGCAGCGCCGCCACCCACAGAAAAGCTCCGCACCACAATGCGCTTTTCACCCTGCTCCCAGTTGTCATTTGAGCCTCTTCAACGATTCGAGCGGAACAATACCGCGCTGAATGGCCGCCGTGGCCGCCTGCGTCCGGTCCGTCACACCCAGCTTGCCCAGCAGACTGTTGATGTGCGTCTTCACCGTCGCCTCGGAGACTCCCAGCGCAGTTGCAATCTCCTTGTTGCTGTTGCCGCCGACGATGTGTTCCAGCACGTCAAACTCCCGCGGAGTCAGATCCTGCGCGCCCATGCGCTCGGCCAGCCGCTCGGCGATGGCCGGGGGAATATGCGATTTGCCCGCATGGACTGCGTGGATAGTGCTAATGAGATCCTCGCTGGTCATTCCTTTCAGCAGATACGCCCGCGCGCCTGCCTTCAGAGCACGGTAAATATCCTCGTCGCCGTCGTAGGTCGTCAGCACGATGAACCGGGCCTGAGGCGTCTCCATGCGGATGCGCTCGATCACGTCCACGCCGCTCAGTCTAGGCAGCCGCAGGTCAATCAGCGTGATGTCAGGCTGGCACCTGCGAAACTGCGCGATAGCCTCCACGCCGTCCGCGGCTTCGCCCACCACCACCAAACCGCTTGCCACCCTCAGCAGCGCCACCAATCCCTCGCGAACCACATTATGGTCTTCGACGATCAGTACACGGATCGATTCCGTTGTCACTCTTTTTTCCTCCCCTGTTCACGCGCTCCTCCACGAGCTGGCGCGCGCAAACGGACCATCGTTCCCTCGCCCGCTTCGCTTCGCACTTCCAATATGGCTCCGATCGTTGCCGCACGCTCCCTCATGCCCACGAGTCCAAACTGTGTCCGTCCGGACTCCGCGGCAGACTCCATCGCGCCGCCCCGTCCGTTATCTCTGACTTCCAGCACGATCGCCTCAGGCCCGTACTCCAAATGAACCCAGATATCGCCGGCGCTGGCATGCTTCTTCACATTATGAATGGCTTCCTGCGCCACGCGCAGTAATTCGCGCTCCATCTCGACCGGTAGAGGCCGGTACGCTCCAAACAGGTTGAAGTGCGAAATCAGTCCGTTGACCCCAGCTGCATCCACGATGCGCCGCAGCTTCACCGGCAGCGTATCTTCGCCCGGATCCTGGGTGCGCAATGCCCAGATTGATTGCCGCGCATCCGCCAGCCCGTGCCGCACATGCTCGCGGGCCTTATCTAATTGCTTCGCGGCGTCTGCCATTTTGTGCTGGCGCAACAGTTCGGCAAGAACCTCCAACTGGACCGATACGCCTGCATAACCCTGCGCCAGCGTATCGTGGATCTCCCGCGCGATCCGGCTGCGCTCCGCCAATACCGCCTGAAACTCCCGCTGGGCGCGCCCCAGCCGAAGCCTCCACACAAACATAACCGCTCCTGTTCCGGCTGCCAGCAGCAACAGATAGAACCAGAGAGTCTGATAGAAGTGCGGGCGCAACTCGAAGCTGAGCTCGGCATCGGCCGTACTCCACACTCCGTCGTTGTTGGCCGCCTGCACCCGGAATGTGTATCGGCCGGGCGGAATATTCGTGTAATATGCAGCGCGGCGCGCGCCGGCCTCGGTCCAGCCGCGGTCGAAGCCCTGGAGCATGTAGCGGTAGCGCACCTTTTGCGGCGCGACAAAACTCAGTCCTGCGTAGTCAAACTCGAAATGCACACGTCCCGCCCGCACCTTCAACCAGGAGCCTGCTCCATGCAATGGCTGGGCCACATCGTCGACCGCGAACCTTTCCAGAGCCACCTCGGGCGGAATCGTGTTGACAGGAAAGTGTGCGGGATCCACTTCCACCAGTCCCTTTGGGGTGGCAAACCAAAGAGTCCCCGCGCGCGATCGCCAGGCCGAAGGGTGGCTGTTGGTTGCCGTCTCGCGGCTGCGCAGCCCATCGGCCGTGCCGAACTCCATGGAATGGGAAAGGCCCTGCGCGCGATCCTTCCCCCCGATCGCGCGACAATCGCAGCGCGCAATGCCGTTGCCTGTGGCAAACCAAAGATGCCCTTCGCCATCGTCCAGGATGGCGTAAATGGTGGTCTGTTCCAGGCCGTCACGCATCGCGCGGGAGAACTTCCGGCCGTCCCACACCTCCCATCCGTGATCCTGCGTGCCGATCAACAGCGTTCCGTCACTACGCGGCAAAAGCGCCGTCACCACGTTGCTTGAAAGTCCGTTCGCGGTGGTGAAGTTGGAGATTGTATGGCGGTCGAGTTGCGAGAGCCCAGCCAAGGTCGCCACCCAAAGCTTGCCGCCCGCATCGCGCGCCATGGCGCCCACCAGGTCGCTGCCTAGTCCGTTCGCGTGCGTATAAGTTTCCATGCGCGCGCCGTAGATAAAGTTCTTTGGCCCACTCTTGCCGGTCTCCCAGTGCGTTAATCCGCGCCGCGTGCCGACCCAGAGCGACCCATCGGAATCAACAAGCAACGAACGAATAAAATCGTCGGGCAATCCATCGGCCGAGGTAAACGTGTCCACGTGGCCGCCGTGAATCCGGTTCAAACCATCGGGCGTGCCCACCCAAACATCGCCATTTGGCGCCGCCGCCAGCGACAGGATCACGTTGCTCGCCAGGCCGTTCGCTACCGTAAGGGTGCGCGTGACGCGCCACTCCGCCGAGCCTGCGCCACGCCTGAGAACATTCACTCCATCTGACTGCGTCCCCACCCACAGCGACCCAGCCGCGTCTTCCACGACGGTGGTGATGCGGTCGGAAGAGAGTCCCTCCCGCGTATCCAGTGTGTGGAATCGCTGATCGCGCAGGATGTCCAAACCATCTGTCTCAGTCCCTACCCACAGATCTCCCTCGCGGTCTTCCTTCAGCGCCAAAATCGATGCCGTGGACAGCGGATCGGTAAAGGGAAAGCGCTCGACTTTGCCATTCGTCCACCGCACGAGACCCGCGTTGGTGCCAATCCAGAGCGCGCCTTCGCGGTCGGCCAGAACTGCCTGTATCCGTGTGCCGGGAAGTTCCCTGCCCACGGCCAGGCGAGTTGCCACGCCTGCCGCCTTTCTGCTCGAAGCAAGATGCAGAACGCTTCGATCGCCTGTCAGCGAGATCCCGTTCGGCATCTGCGCTTCAAATAGTGTGACTCCGGGGTACTGTCCCGGCGCAGGGAGCGCCGTCGGAGGAATCGCACCTCCAGTCAAGGGAACAAAGCGATCACCCACCATCCGAACCGCGCCCTGCTCCGTCCACACCTCAAGCGTCCCACTGGCATCCTCATCCAAAGCTACAATGCCGTTGTCAGGCAGCCCGTCGTTCGCCGTAAACACGCGAGCCGATCCGCCCTTCCACCGTGCCAATCCAGCGTCTGTCCCAATCCAAAGGGCACCGCCGCGCGTCGCAAGCAACGCGCGAATATCAGTGCCCGGCAAGGCCGGATTGGAATTGCGATCGAAGATTTGGAACTTTACACCGTCAAAACGGATCAGTCCGGCTTCCGTGCCCAGCCACAGAAATCCATCCCGGGTCTGCGCCAAAGCCTGGACCGTATTCTGTGGCAGGCCGTTTTCCATGGACCATGCCTGCCGACCATAGTTCGCAAGAGGCGTGGAAGGCTCAAGAGCAATAGCGGCTACTGCCCAGCAAAGAAGCACGGGGATAACGATGCGCTGGATTGTGACTCCAAACAGCCCTCTGCCTCCAGATCCCCACACGCAACGCGCATCGCGGAAACCGGGCCGGCAGAGGCTCACGGCTATTTTGTCTTACCGGCTGAAATGCACGTAGCTGCGACCCGCATAAAGGCGGAAGCCACGGCTAGCATCGACGGTCACCTGCATGGGACGGGGCCGGCTCATGGCGGTGTCCGTCACCGACTGCGCCGTGAGCACATCGTGGCCACCCAAGTCGGTCACCAGAAACCTGCCGCCACCCAGAAAACCAAAGCCGTAGGCGCCTGCGGGCAAAAGCTTGCCACCGATCTTCAGTGGAACTTCAGCGATCAGATAGCCCTGATACTTGGCCGCCAATCCGGAGGAATAACCGCTGGTGTCAACCAGGCTGGCCAGCATGTAATGCCCATCGGTGAACTTGACGCCTGCGGAATTGCGCAACTGCACTGGCGCGCTTTGCCCGTCGTAATACACAGTTGCCGGGAACAGCTTTTGGAGCTCAGCCGGCTTCAGCACAGTATTCGCGCCAGATTGAGCACTTGCCCAGCCTGACGCCCCCAGCACGACCATGACGGCCGCGCAGGTCATCACTCTTGTCATCGTCTGCAACTGCATCGTGAGTCCTCCCCGATCGAACTGCCCCAGAAGTATAACAGGCTCGTTGCCTTGAAGCTGAGACGGAAATCTTTTTGCAGCCAGGATGCCTAATCGGTGGAAGCTTGCCCAGAAAGCTCGGACCGTTGCCCCGCAAAATCAAGTCCCACAATCTTCGCAGGGCCTGAGATTGACGTAACGCTCACTGAAAAGCCCCCGAAAAGGCAGGGCAAGTGGGTTCAAAGTGATTCTGCCGGAGTACCGTCGCGTTACATGGCGCGCGCAATCGCCGTGCGCAGCGCGGCCGCGACCTCCTGCTGCTGTTCGTCTGTGACGCGGTTGAAAAAGGGCAGCGCCAGAGTGCGCCGCGCGATGCTTTCAGTGAGCGGCAAATGCTCCGCGCCGCCGCGGGCGCGCCATGCCGGCTGCTGGTGGATGGGCGCAAAATAGCGCCCTGAGGCGATGCCATTTTCCGCAAGCGTGGCCTGTACACGGCTGCGATCCACGCCTTCAGGCAGGCGAACCACGTAGACAAACCAACTGATCTCACGGCGCGCCAGCGCGAGCGGCGGGCGCTCCAGTCCACGGATTCCATCGAGCAGCGTGTTATAGCGCTCGGCTGCCTCTCTGCGCCGCGCCAGCAATTCGTCGATCCGGCGCAGTTGCACGCGGCCCAGCGCGCAGGCCAGTTCTGCAAGACGGTAGTTATATCCCGGTTCGGCGTGGTCGAGCCAATCGGCGTCCGCGTCGCGGCCCTGGTTCCTGAGCCGGCGCAGACGCGCGGCATATGCCGGATCGCGGGCGAGCACAGCCCCACCTTCGCCCGTCGTCATCTGTTTGTTGGGATAAAAACCCAGGACCGCGAGATCGCCGAAGCTGCCCGCTCTGCGCCCGTTGAAGCGCGCGCCGATGGCCTCGCAAGCATCCTCGATGAGCGCAAGCCGATGCTTCCTCGCCAGCTCGCAAAGCGCATCCATCTCCGCAGGTACGCCGAAGGTGTGCACGACGATGATGGCGCGTGTGCGCGGGCCAATTGCCCGCTCCACGGCCGCCGGATCGAGATTGAGCGTGAGCGGATCGATCTCCGCAAAGACCGGCTGCGCGCCCGCTTGAAGCACGGTGTTCGCCACAGCCACAAAGGCAAATGAGGGAACAATCACTTCGTCCCCAGCGCCAATGCCCAGCGTGAGCAGCGCGAGATGCAGTGCGGCTGTGCCGGAGCTGACGACGACCGCATCTTCTACGCCGTGATAAGCGGCCAATTCCGATTCAAAGGCCGCAAGCTCCGGGCCCAGGCTCAGGCGGGACGTGCGCAAGACTGCGGTGACAGCCGCGATCTCGGCCTCGGTAATATCGGGCGCGGAGAGAGGAATGCGCACGCTCATGGCTGCTCCTGGGGCGTATCGGAAACGCACGCTAAAGGTACCGGCTGCTTGATGAGCAATCCTTCAAGCGGGATTGTCGTCAGCACGCGGGCGATCGTTTCAGCCGCGGTTCCATCGCCGTAAGGATTGGCCATGCAGGCCAGGCTCGCGCGAAACGCAGGATCGAGAGCGCGCTCAAGCGCCGCAACGATTGCCGCAGGCTCGGCAGGCGCGTCGATGACATTGCGCGCACGCTCGCGGCCCTGCTGGCGCATGCCGGCGTTGACCGCAGGCAATGCCAAGGACGCCGCCTCCATAATGCCGCTCGACGAATTTCCTATGAGCGCATCGGCCTGGCGAAGAAGGCTCCAGTAAGCGATTGGATCGAGATTGACGAAGACATGGGTGTGTGCGCGCCGCGCCGCAAGCGCATGTGCCCGCTCGATGAGAGCGAGGCCTCCCGCGTCGGAGTTCGGATAAACGAAAATCAACTGCCCTGGCGCCTGTTCGAGAGCAGCAAAAAAGGCGTCGGCCTCGGCGTTGGTATCGCGCAGGATGGTGACGGGGTGCCATGCGGCGATGATCGTGGGGTGCGTAAATTGCATGCCGAGCCGTGTCTCCAGCGCCGCGCGATCGAGCAGTGTGGAGCGGCGCAGATGGTCGAGCGAGGGCGCTCCAGCGCGATGCACGCGCCACGGCTCTTCCCCCATGGCGATCACGCGGCGCCGCGCGGTTTCTGTCGAAGTGAAGTGTACGTGCGCGAGCTTGGTCAGAGCGTTGCGCACCTGGTCGTCGATGGCGCCCTGGCTCACTTCGCCGCCCTCGATGTGGGCGATGGGGATGCGCAGCGCAACCGCCGCTGCGGCCGGAGCGAGCATCTCGTAGCGATCGGCGATGAGCAGCAGGAGATCGGGCCGCCATGCGGTAAGCGCATCGGCGAGGCCAAGAATCGCCACGCCGATGGTCTTCGCCATGCCCGTGTCGCTGTCGGAGTTGAGGAGGCACTCGATGCGCGCCCTCAGCGGAAATCCATCGCGCTCGATTTCGGCCACCGTGTTGCCGAACCGCGGCGCCAGGTGAGGCCCGAGCGCGAAGACGCCCAGCTCGATCCGCGGGCACGTGGCAAGCTCGCGCAATGGCCAATAGAGATGGCTATAGTCGGCTCGCGACGTGGTTACGACACCGACGCGGCGCGTTGCCGATGTTGCGGACACGCCGCTCATGCGTTCACCCACTGAGCGTTCTCTTGCGTCAGGGCTTGCACGGTTTCGCTGGGAAGAAAACCGGGAGCCAGCGCGCGGAGCTGCGCCAGCGCAGCGGTAAGGTCGCGCCGGCTGTGGGCCGTCCGCAGTGACCTGAGGCGGTTTGCCAGGTCAGAGGGACTGGAGCGGGACGAATGAATCGTAAGCAGCCCGTCCGTTGCCTGGCTCAATCGCTCGCCGTCGTCCCGGAGCCGCTCCGTGAGCTTTTCGCCGGGACGCAGGCCGGTGAATTGGACTGCGGGTTCACGGCCGGGAGCCAATACATGCGCGATGAAGACAGCCAGCTCAGCGATGCTGTGGTCGGTTGCCAGATCCGGGACCAGCAGCGCATTTGAACCGTCGCTCATTGCGATGCGCCCTGCCGCGAGCAGAAGATTCACGGCTTCCGCCATGGTGAGGAAATAGCGGCGCGCCGCCGGATCGGTGACCGTCAACGGATCGCCGCGCAGAGCCTGCCGCGCGAAGATTTCGGTCACGCCTCCGCTTGAGGTCAGCACATTCGCCAGCCGCAGCACGATCCCATCGCTGTCGAGCGCCATCTCTTCGGCGGCTCTTTTGGTTGCTCCCATCACAGACGCGGGCTGAACGGCTTTATCGGTGGAAAGTAAAACCACGCGCGCGCCATGCCGTGTCGCGGCGGAGAGAAGCTGCTCCGTCGCGAATACGTTGTTGGCAATGGCGGCAAACGGCTGCCGTTCGAGCAAGGGAACATGCTTATGCGCGGCAGCGTGGTAGACGATGCGCGGGCGGTGCGCCAAGAAAATTTGATCAAGGGTTGCCGGATCGCCGGCGCTGCCGAGGACAAACTCCGCGCAAGCCGCCGCGCCTGCTTCATCGAGCGCCTGCTGAAGCCGGTGAAGATGGTTTTCGCTGGCATCGAGCAGCACCATGAGGGATGGGCCTGTGCGCGCCAGGCGCAGCGCCAGCGCGGAACCGATGGAGCCGCCTGCGCCAGTGATGAGAAGCGGTGTATCCGCAAAAGAATCCAGAATCTGCGGCGATGGCTGCGAGAAGAGCGGACGCCAAAGAAAATCACGCCAATCGATGCAATCGAGCGATGGAACCACAGCCGCAGTATAAATTGCGGACGCGCGGTGGCCGCATTTGCCCTGCGCTGGCGCGGCCATGGCACGGTGAGCGTTTCCGTATACTGGTGAGTTCCATGCGAGGGAGAAGTATTCAGGTGAATGTGAAGACGATGAGAAGCGGCTGGGGATGGATACTCCTCGCTATGTCAGGAGCTGCGGCGCTTTGCGGCGCGCAGCCGCGCTTCGATCGCGAAGCGATCCGCCTCAATAATCGCGGCGTGGCGCTGATGAGCCAGCAGTTTACCCAGCGCGCGGCTGACGATTTTGCCGCCGCGTTCAAAAAAGATCCCAGCCTGGCGCAGGCCGCCATCAACGAGGGTATCGCGCTGCTCACGCTGCAGAAGCTGGACGGAGCCAGGAAGGCGCTCGAACGGGCAATCACACTCGATCCCAATAGTGCGCAGGCGTGGTACAACCTGGGTCTCGCGCAACATGCGGACGCCGATTTTACCGCCGCGCTGGCCAGCTTCCAGAAGGCGGCAAGCATTGACCCAAGAGACGCGGACTCGCTTTACTTTGAGGGCGTCTGCTATCAGGCCATGCGGGAGTTTGACAAGTCAGTTCCGATCTACGAAAAGGTGCTAACCATCAACCCGCTGCACGCATCGGCAGAGTTCGCGCTGGCACGTTCTCTGCAACGCATGGGCGACACGCCGGATGCCAGGAAACACTTTGCGAGGTTTCAACACCTGACAAGCACCAAGATCTCGTCGGCGCTGGGGTTGGCCTATGGAGAGCAAGGGCACTATTCGACAGTCAATACTGTTGCAGAGCCAGAGACAATTGAGCGTGCGATGATCCCGGTGCGGCTCGTGGCGCAGCCTTTGATTGCAGCAGCCTCCGTACCCGCATTCACGACCACGGGCGGCGCCTGCATGATTGACGCTACCGGTTCGGGCCAGATGGATCTGGTGTTGATGCAGTCGGGCAAGCAGGCCATCCGCGTGCTGCACAATACCGGCGGCGGAAAATTCTCCGAATGGGATGCCGAGGCAGCGGGGCTCAAGGCCAGTGGCCACGCTGCGGCATGCGCCGTAGGCGATTTTGACAGCGATGGACTCAACGATCTGGCTGTGGCCATGAACGATCGCGTGCTCCTGTTTCGGAACCTTGGGCACGGACATTTCCAGGATGTCACCGCGCGGTCGGGCATTGTGCCGCGTAACCGGCCCACGGGCATCACCTTTGTGGATTACGACCACGACGGCGATCTCGATTTATTCCTGACCGGAGCGCCGCTCCCGTCCGGCGGCGAGCCGGACGTGTTGTGGCGCAACAACGGCAACGGTACCTTCACTGAACAAACGGAACCGACGGGCTTGGGCGGAAGCGGCAAAACTGAAGCGGCGATTCTGACCGACTTCAATAACGACCGGGCCGTGGATCTGGCGGTGACAGGCAGCGGTTCGGCGCCCGTGATTTATGTGAACCCGCGCGAGGGCAAGTATCCCGCGCAGCCGCTTTACGAAGACGCCCAGCTGCCGCCGACCGAGGGCATTACCGTTCTCGACTACAACAAAGACGGCTGGATGGATATCGCCGTGACGCATCGCGGCGCGCCGGGATTGACGCTGTGGCGCAACGTTGCAGGGCCGGACGGAGTCGGGCGGCGCTTCGAGCGTGTCGCGCTGCCGCTCAAGGGCGCTACCCGCGGCTGGGGCCTCGCGCCCATCGATATCGACAACGACGGATGGATTGATCTCGCGGCCATTGTGCAGACCAGAGCGGGTCCGCGGGTGCGTGTCTTCCGCAATCGCGGCGACGGCACGTTTGAAGACGTGAGCCACGCGCTGGGTTTTGACCGCATACGGCTCACTGCGCCGCGCGGGCTGGTTGCCGCTGAAGTGGTGGGCGATGGCGCGCCCGATTTGATCGTGATTCAGAAAAATGCTCCGCCGGTGCTGCTGCGCAATATGGGCGCCAACAAGAACCACTTCGTGCGCCTCGATCTGGGCGGTCTGGCCGACAACAAGACAGCACTGGGCGTAAAGGTAGAAGTGTTTGCCGACGGACTCTGGCAGAAGTGGGAACTGGCGGGCGCGTCGGGCTATCGGACGCAGGCGCCGCCGCAGATTCTTGTGGGTCTGGGACAGGCGCCGGGAATCGATCTGTTGCGCATCCTGTGGCCCACAGGCGTGCTTCAAGACGAGATCGATCTTCCGCACCAGCAGGTCATCGCGATGAAAGAGGCCGACCGGCGGGGCAGCTCCTGCCCGGTCCTGTTTGTGTGGAACGGGCGCCGTTACGAATTCGTTACCGACGTGATCGGTGCGGCCGTGGTTGGGCACTGGTTCACGCCCACACGGCGCAACATCCCCAATCCCGGCGAATGGGTGAAGGTGGACGGCAGCGATGTGGCGCTGGTGAACGGCAGGATCAGTGTGCGCTTCATGGAGCCCATGGAAGAGGTGAACTATATCGACCAGCTCCGCATGGTTGCGGTCGACCATCCCGAGGACGTTGAGGTAAACCCCGACGAGCGGTTCCTCGACAGTCCGCCGTTTGCCTCGGGCCGCGTCGTGGCCAGCAAGGGCGTGCGGTTGCCCATCGGCGCCTGGGACGGCGACGGGCGCGACGTGCTCGACCAGCTCAGCCGCCGCGATCATGTGTTTGCGAGCGGTTTTCATCCACTTCCTTATGACGGATTTGCCGATCTGCACGCGCTCACGCTTGACCTGGGCGCGATCGATTCTCATGCTCCGCTGCGGCTGCTGATGACCGGCTACGTAAACTACTTCAGCGCCACCTCGCTCTATGCTGCCTGGCAGGCGGGCATCAAGGAGATTCCGCCCTATGTCGAGGCCGCGCTGCCTGACGGAACCTGGAAGCGAGTCACGGGCGATGCGGGATTCCCGGCCGGACTGGAGCGGACGATCGTGATGGACCTGACCGGCAAGCTGCCCGCGGGCACGCGCCGTATCCGCCTGATGACGAACCTGCAAATTTACTGGGATCAGGCGCTGATTGATCAAAGCGCGAACGCCGAAGCGCGCGCCACCGAGGTTCCGCTGGCTACGGCGACCCTGCACTTCCGCGGCTACCCGAAGGAGATCGACCTCGCCAGCCCCGGCGATCTCACCTACGACTACAACCTCGTGAGCCTGACGGGCCCTTTTCAGAGTGAGCGCGGCAGCTATACGCACTTTGGCGATGTCACCTCGCTTCTCAAAGGCGTCGACAATCGGTTTGCGATTTTCGGCAGCGGCGAAGGCATTGCGGCCGAGTTCGACGCGTCTGCACTGCCTTCGTTGCCTGCGCACTGGAAGCGTGATTACTTCTTCTACGCCAACGGATTCGTGAAAGATATGGATTGGTGGGACGCCTCGCCATTTACCGTGGCGCAGATGCCATTCCATGGAATGAGCGCCTACCCTTATCCCAAAGAAGAACACCCTGCCAGTGCAGCAGAGCTCGACTACCGGTTGAACTGGAACGACCGTTTCAACTCAGGTGATCCGGAGGGCTTGCACTACTTCGACTACCAGCCGTTGCCCTCGACGCCGAGCGGCGATCTGCCGCGTAGCGCGACACAGGGCATGCAACCATGAGCGATCTCGTTCTGGCCCCGGCGACGAAACAGATCGAGTTGGTGCGCATAGGCCAAGTTACCGTGACCGAGCTGGCCGAAGCGCATATCCTCCAGATCGAGCGGCTGAATCCGCAACTGAACGTCTTCGCCGACTTCGACGCAGGCCGCGTGCGCAAAGAGGCGCAGCGGCTCGACGCGGCGCCGGAACCACGTGGTCCGCTGCACGGCCTGCCGGTCACGGTCAAATCGTCGATTGCGACCAGGGGCTGTCGCTGTGAGATCGGCAGCCTGCTGCACAAGGGCGATGTGCCGGTCGAGGACGCGGTTGTCGTCGCGCGGCTGCGCGCGGCGGGAGCATTGATTCTGGGCACGACGAATTGCCCTGAATTCCTGATGGCCTACGAAACCGCGAACCTGCTGTATGGGCGCGTCCACAACCCGTGGGATCTGGATCGCTCGCCCGGCGGGTCGAGCGGAGGCGAGTCGGCGGCGATTGCCGCGGGGATGTCGGCGGGCGGGTTGGGCAGCGATAGCGGGGGGTCGGTGCGCGTTCCGGCGCACTTTACGGGCATCTGCTCGCTCAAGCCCACGCCAGGCCGGATTCCGGGGCGCGGCCATCTGCCGCCGTGCGTGGGGCCGTTCTCCACGCTCGGCGCCATCGGGCCCATGGCGCGCACCGCTGCCGATGTCACGCTGCTCTTCCGCGCGCTCTGCGGCCAGGACACGCTCGATCCTGCAAGTCCTCCGCTTCCGTATCGAGAGCGCAGCCTGGATGAGTTGCGCTCCCAGCGCATCGGCCTCTTCGAGGATGATGGCCTGGTTCCTGTAACGCCAGAGACGCGCGCCGCGGTGAATGCCGCGGCGGCTGCGCTGCGCGGCGCCGGCTTTTGCGTGGAACCGTTCCGGCCGCGCGCGCTCGAGCCGTTGCGCAAGCTTTGGTGGACATTCTTTGTGCAGTGCGGGGCCATGTTCTATGAGCCGGAGATTCGCGGCAGGCGCGAGCAGCTCAGCCCCATCTTCACCGAGTTTCTGATGATCGCCGAAGCCTCAGGCTCGCTCACGGCCGCGGAACTGCTCAATGCCTGGGCCGAAATGGATCTGCTGCGCTCAAAGATGCTTGCAGAGATGAAGGAGTATCCGGTCCTGCTGTGTCCGGTAGCCGCTATTCCGGCATTCCGCCACGGAGAGCGCCGCTGGACGATCGACGGCGCTTCTGTTGCCTATCTTGATGCGGTTCGCTATACGCAGTGGTTCAACACACTGGGCGCTCCGGCAGCGGTGGTCCCCGTCGGCCGCTCGCCGGAGGGTCTGCCTGTCGGCGTGCAGATTGCGGCTCGGCCCTTTGAAGACGAGACAGCACTGGGCATAGCCGCTGTTGTCGATGCCGCATTCGGGTACCGTCCCCCTGCCATCGTGTTTCCCTGATTCAGCGCTCCACCTTTCGGTGGAGGCGCCGGGATCGCAATCACGCTAAACTGGCGCTTCCCCAATAGAGATGGAGGTCGGAGGGAGTTCTCTGCGTGCGCGAAAGCCGGCGGCAGCAGTTTGCTGAGAGTCCCGATGTTCTGCTGGGCGCATTCGACCAGCGGACGCGGGTACCGGTGCGCGATTTTTTTCTGGGCGGAGATGAATTTATCACTATCGCCGGGCCGTGCTCGGTGGAAACGGAAGGTCAGATCATGGCCACGGCCCATCATGTGCGCCGAGGTGGAGCGCGAATGCTCCGCGGCGGCGCATTCAAGCCGCGCAGTTCTCCCTATGCATTTCAGGGCCTGGGCCTGGCTGGGCTGAAGCTGCTCGCCCACGCGCGCGAAGCCACGGGGCTGGCGGTTGTGACCGAGGTGATGTCGGAAACAGACGTGGCGCTTGTGGCCGAATACTCCGATGTTTTGCAGATCGGCTCGCGCAATATGGAGAACTACGCGCTGCTTGAAGCCGCTGCCCGGTCCGGACGTCCGATCCTGCTCAAGCGCGGCATGGTGGCGACCCTCGCAGACTTTCTGCATTCGGCACAGGTCGTTCTGGACTATGGCAATCCCTGGGTCATTCTGTGCGAACGCGGCATTCGCACCTTTGAAACCGCCATGCGCAACACCTTTGACGCGGCGGGCATCGCACTGCTCAAGCAGGTGACGCACCTCCCCGTAATCGCCGATCCCAGCCATGCGGCCGGGCATCGCGCACTGGTTCCTGCTCTGGCGCGCATCGGCGTGGCAGCCGGCGCCGACGGGCTGATCGTCGAGGTGCATCCCGATCCTGACACAGCGTGGAGCGACGGCGAGCAATCCCTGGACTTTGCGGAATTCGACGCAATGATGGCCGATCTTGAGCCCTGGATCGCAGCTCGCGCGCGGGAGCCGCGCGGCCTTCGGACAACTGACAAGCAAGTCCTGGAGGCGGTGACAGGATGAGAGCAGGACTCCTGATGCTTGCTACGGGCGCCGCACTGCTTGTCTTGATTGCGTTGTGTGGCTTCGCACCCACGCCGCAACAGGCGCCGGGTGTGGATTTCATTGTCACTTCCGCGCCTGTCTATAAGCCGCTTGCCGAGTTGCGCGGCGAGGAGCGTTTCCCATCCGGCGCGCATCTGCTGCTGGTTCACAACCGCAAGGCGGAGCCTCTGGTTCCGGACTTTGCTGCTTCAGCCGATGCCGATGTCTCCTACGACGGCAAGTCGGTACTGTTTGCAGGCAAGAAAATCGCCAGCGATCCGTGGCAAATCTGGGAACTGAACCTTCAGGACCGATCCGTGCGACGCGTGGTTACGACCGCAACGGATGCCGAGCGCCCGTTGTATCTTCCCGGCGGCCGGTTAGTCTGGGCCCAGCGGACTCCCAGTGGATTCGATCTCGATTCCTCCGACGATGGCCGCCCGCAGAAAAACCCACCGCGCAATCCCACGGCCGACCCCGGTTTTCTGCCGCTCTCGCATCTTCACGCCAGTGCGTTTCCAGATGCGGTTTTGCAGGATGGGCGCATTTTGTTTGAGGCTGGTTTTCCTCTTGGGCGGAGCTCGACCCCGGAGCTGTACCTGGTTTACGCCGACGGTTCCGGGGTGGAGTCTTACCGCTGCGATCACGGCCGCGCACGCTGGGGCGGAACGCAATTGAGCTCCGGTGACACGATCTTCACCCACGGCACGTCGCTCGCGCGTTTCACTTCTCCGCTGGCTCATGAGACGCCGGTGGCCGCGCCGCGCGGCGAGTACGCGGGCGCTATTGCTGAGATCGCCGCGGATGCCTGGCTGGTGAGCGTACGAGCGGCAGCGGACGAGCATTATGCGATCCGTTTATGGAGGCCGGGTGCGCCAACCATGAAGCCCGAATTTGCGAAACAGGGCATGGATCTCGTCGAGCCGGCGCCTGTGACTCCCAGGGAACGGCCCAATCGTCATCCTTCAGGGCTACACCCTTGGAACTACGCCAACTTGCTGGCCTTTGATTCGCGTCTGTCTCGCGAAGGCGATCTGAAGACCGCGTCCGCATCGGTGAGGCTTGAGATGCAGGATGCGAACGGAAAGGCAATTTCGATGGGCACGGCGCCCGTGGAGCGGGATGGATCGTTTTTCGTGAAGGTTCCGGGCGACACGCCCATTCGTTTCACCTTGCTGAATCGGGATGGCGCGGTGGTGCGGCGCGAGCGCGGCTGGTTCTGGGCGCGCGGCGGCGAGCAGCGCATCTGCGTTGGCTGCCACACCGGGCCTGAGCGCGCAGCGGAAAACCGCGTGCCGGCTGTGCTGTTGCACACCACGACGCCTGTCGACCTCACCGTCCCGCCGAAGCCGGTCAAATCTCGCGGTGCAGGACAGGAGGGGAACTGAGATGCGCCTTGGTCTTCTGTTCTTTTTGAGCACAGTTTCGGTTGCGGCGGCGCAATCCGGCGCGCCGCTGTCTTCGTCGTGCGCGCCTTCCGGGCAGCCCTCCGCACAAAACGCGCCATCCGTAACGCAAACGAAGTCCGCTGAGGCGCCATCGCCGCCTCACGCAACGATCCGCTTCGAGGACGCAACCGGGGACTCCGGCATCCATTTTGTGCACAGCTTCGGCTCAGCCAAACTGGGTTCGCTGCTCGAGGGCACCGGCGCAGGCTGTGTCTGGTTCGACTACAACAACTCCGGCCGGCCTTCGCTCTATGTTGTGAACGGCCGTCCCCTCGCCGATTCAATGCATCCGTATCCGCTCAAGGAGAAGCCCAATCCGCCGCCGCACAACTATCTCTATCGTAACGACGGCAACGGCCATTTCACTGACGTAACGGCAGAATCAGGTCTCGATCCCAACATGTATTCCATCGCCGCCACCGCGGGCGATTACGACAATGACGGCAACGAAGACCTGCTGGTGACCGGCTTCGGCAAGGTGGTTCTCTACCATAACGACGGCAACGGCCACTTTACCGACGTAACCGCCAAGGCCGGCATCAAGGTCGACGGCTGGGCCATCAGCTCCACCTGGCTCGACTACGACAGGGATGGCTGCCTCGATTTGCTCGTCGGCCGCTATGTAAAGTTCGATCCCACCTATCGCGCATTCTATGCCGCCGATAACTATCCGGGGCCGCTCGACTATGCGGGTGAAACCAACAGGTTGTTCCACAACAATTGCGACGGAACCTTCACCGATGTGACGGATAAAGCAGGCATCGGCGCTTATATTGGCCGCACCATGGGCGTCACCGCGGCAGACTTCGATAACGACGGCTGGGACGATATCTACGTCACCAACGACAGCATCCAGAACTTTCTTTTTCATAACAAGCACGATGGAACCTTCGAAGAGATTGCCAACGACACCGGATCGGCCTACGGGCAGGATGGCGAAGCAACTTCGTCCATGGGGCCGGTGGCGGCCGATTTCTGGCACCGCGGTGTGCTGGACCTGTGGGTGACGGATGGCAGCTACAACCGCTTTCTCGAGAACCTGGGCGCTCCGCAGCCTGGAGCGCCGGTTGCAAAATACGACTGGAAGGGTTTTGACGATGTCACCGCACCCGCCGGCATCTCACAGACTGATGCGCAGTACGTGAGCTGGAGTTCAGGAGTCTACGACTTCGACAATGACGGTGAGCTGGACATTCTCGTCTTCCACGGCGGGCTGATTCATCTCATCCCGATGGAGCACACACTCTTTCGCGGCCTCGGCAACGGAAAGTTCGAGGACGATTCGCGCCAGGCGGGGCAGGTGCTAAGCGACCGCACGGTGGCGCGCGGGGCATGTTTCGCCGACTACCAGAACAACGGCAAAGTTGGCGCATTCATGGTCAATCTTGGCGCGGAAGGCAAGCTGCTTCAGAATGTTTCTACCGGCACAGGCCACTGGATTGACCTGAAGCTGGTAGGCGCGATGCGCGCCGGCGATCACGGCAGGGCTCCCGGCGCCGCTGCAAAGAGCAACCGCGACGGCATCGGCGCCCGGGTTGAAGTGCTGTCCGGCGGCAGTCGATGGACCGCGGAGCGCGTTGCCAGTTCCGGCTATCTCTCCGAGAATGACGGCCGATTGCACTTTGGGCTTGGTGCGGCCGATATCATCGACAAGCTGACGGTTCGCTGGCCGAGCGGGCGCGTGCAAACGCTCGAAAATGTGGGTGTGGACCGTGTTCTTACGGTGGAGGAGCCGCAATGAGGCGGTTCGCCATCAGCCGGTTCAGGACAAGCGCAGGCGCCTGCCTGGCCGCGCTGGCTGCGACGTTTTTTTGCGCCTCTGCGTGGAACAGTACGGCGCGCGTGGATGCTGCCGGCGAATCCGGCGAGATTCTGAACTATGCCTCGCCTGTAGAAATGCTGTTTTCTCACGATGGGACGCAGCTTTACGTGCTGGCCAGCCAGAGTGACGAGGTGCGTGTACTGAACGCCGTAACCTATGTACCCATCAAGAGCATCGTGGTTGGCCACTCGCCACGCGGATTCTCGCTCTCGGCCCATGGCCGCAGGCTTTTTGTCGCCAACTCCTGGGACGACACCGTTTCGGTGATCGACACGCAGGCCCTCGACGTGATTGCTACCTGGAGAGTGGGCGCGGAGCCATCGAGCGTGGTCGAGGATCGGGCGGGTAAATACCTGTTTGTCGCCAATCGCATCTCCGACGATGTAGCCGTGCTCGATGCGCACACCGGCGCAGAGGTGAAGCGTCTGCTGGCCGGGCGCGGCGCCAGTTATATTACGCCTTCTGCGGAGGGCCAGCGTCTTTACGTCACGCACATCTACCCGAATCCGGGCCCCGAGCGCACTCCGCCCGAGTCGGAGATCACGGTCATAGACACCGCGCGCGCCGAAGTGGTCGATCGCATCCCGCTCCACGGTATCGCCGGCGTTTTTCACGTGGCCATCTCCGCCGACGGCCGGCTGGGCGCGGCGGCCGAACTGCATCCGAAAAACCTTGTTCCGCTGGCGCACCTGGAGCACGGCGGAGCCTTCGTCGACACACTGACGCTCTTTGGCGCGGATGTGGGCGGCAAATCGGTGGAGATTCCTCTCGACGAACTCGATCGCTACTCCGCGCGTCCTTTCGGCGTGGCCATCACACCCGACAAGTCTCGGATGTTTGTCACCTGTGGCGGCTCGGAGGCCGTCCTCGCCATCGATGTGCCTCATCTGCTGCGCTATCTCCGCACGCACCGCGGACCCTATGCAGAAGATCTTGCCGCCAGCGCCAACTATGTGATTGCGCGCATCCCCGTCGGGCACGATCCGCGCGGCGCAACCCTCACCCCCGACGGCCGCAGGCTCCTGGTCGCCAACCGGCTCGACGATTCGATCAGCGTGATCGATACCCGCACCGATCGCATCATCTCCACGATTCTGCTCGCCGGTTCACGTCAGCTCTGGTCGATGCAATTCAGCGATCGTATCTTCTCCGCGGTCAACGACCGGCCCAATGGCAAGCCCCGGTGCTCTCAGTGCCATATCGACGAACGCCATCGGCAGGACTCGCCGATGGATCTGAGCATGCGCAAACAGGTTGTGGCGCTGCGCCGCGGCGAGCAGACGTTCTATACGGCGCGCTACTCCTTCCAGGGTCAGATCGGCTGCGCCAACTGCCACATCGATTCCACTTTCGACGGGTTGGAATGGGATCTGGAGCCGGATGGCTTCGGGCGCAATATTGTCGACAACCGGCTTTTAGAGGACATCCGGGATACGGCGCCTTATAAGTGGAACGGCGGCAATCCCGATGTGCCCACCGAATGCGGCCCACGCACGGAGAAGTATTTCTGGCGCTCGGAGACGTATGACGATGTCACGCTGGCCGATCTGGTCGGCTACATTCTGAGCCTGCCTGCGCGGCCCAACCGCTGGCGGATGGCCTCAGGCGAACTCACTACGGCACAGGAACGCGGCAAGGAACTCTTCGAACGGACGAAGGATAAGTTCGGCTATCCCATTCCGCTCGCCAACCGCTGCAACTATTGCCACAGCGGACCGCTAGGCACAGATCAAAAATCCTTCGATGTGGGCACAAAGAAGCCCACCGACGATTCCGGACTCTTCGATACACCGCAGTTGACGAACATTGCGCTCACCGGGCCCTACCTGCATGACGGATCGGCGCGCACCCTGGAAGAGATCTGGACCATCTATAACCCCGGCGACAAGCACGGACGTACCAACGACCTTACGAAAGATGAGCTCAACGACCTCATCGAATATCTGAGGACGCGATGAAAAAGAGCGGGAAGAACAGCATCTGGGCGTGGGCGCTTGCAGCCGTTGCGGTTGCATATGCGCTCGTCATTCCGGCCACCTGCGCGCAGCAGCCGAAGGCCAGGCGCCAGGCCGCTTTGACCTCGGCTGTTCCGCGGATGCCTCGCTTCCGTTTCGAGAACTTCACCACCGCCAACGGCCTGCCCGACAATCACGTCTACGCAGTGCTGGTGGATGGCGACCGCATCTGGGCCGGTACCGACGACGGGCTGGGGCTTTATGAGAATGGCAAATGGAAGACCTTCAACACGAAAGACGGCCTGGCGCACCGCGCTGTGCTTTCGCTGTCACTCGACAAGCGCACCGGCGATGTGTGGGCCGGCACCATGGGTGGACTAAGCCGCATCTCTGCCGGACGCATCGACAGCTACAACCAGTTCAACTCCGGCCTCAGCAACGATATCGTCTATGGCGTCTCCGTTGAAGGCGGGAACGTGTGGGTCGCCACGGCTGCCGGCGCCGGCCGGCTTAATCTGCAAACCGGTCAGTGGTCGCTCTATAACGAGCGCAATACGCCTATGCGCGAGATCTGGGTGTACGGCGTTTCTGCGCAGCCCGACAAAGTCTACTTCGCCGTGTGGGGCAGCGGTTTGCTGGAACTGACCCAAAAGACCGGCCGATGGGACATGTACGCCGATCCTGACGACGAAACCGAATTGGTCCTCTTCAAGAATCAGGGACTGGTTCACGACATCGTCTCGTCGGTCAGCTATGTCGGCAACATCGTGTGGGCATCGACCTATTTCGGTGATAGCCGCTACGACGGCCGTTACTGGCATAACTTCCTCACCAAAGACAGTGGCCTGCCGTCGAACTTTACGAATTTTGTGAAGGGCGTCGATGCGAATCATGCCTGGTTCTGCACCGACAAGGGCCTGGCTTACTACGATGGCGTCAACTGGGCTGTTTATACACCCTCGCTCGCCACGGGCAAGCCGGAGATGTGGGTCCGGGATGCCCATGGCAACGTGGCCCATATCCCCGTCACAACCGCGCCCGCTAACAATTACATTCTCGGCATCGACTTCCAGGGCGACGACATCTGGGTCGCAACGGCGAAGGGGCTGAGCCACGGAATTCGCCAACGATAGAACGTTTTGAGAAATCTTCAAAGGAGTCATCGTGATGAACGCACTTGCTGAAATCCTTGAAACCATCGCCCACGCCCCGATCGAAAAGCGGGCCATCACCAATCACAACGTGCTGAACGAAGCCTACTGCTACGGCAAGCCTAGCTCGTTTTCGCGTGGCATGAGGATCGACATCGGCGAAGTGACGATTCTCCTGATCTCGGGCACAGCCTCGATCGACGAGAACGGGCAAAGTGTGCACATCGGCGACTTTCGCGCCCAGATGCGGCGCACGCTTGCCAACATCACCGGCTTACTGGCCAGCGAAGGCTGCACATGGCATGACATCGTGCGCACCACCTGCTACCTGCGCGATATTGAGCGCGACTACGAGGCGTTCAACGAAGAGCGCACCGCATTTTTCAAGGAACAGGGGCTCGATCCACTGCCCGCCTCAACCGGCATTCAGGCGATTCTCTGCCGCCCTGAGTTGTTGATCGAGATCGAGGCCATCGCCATGTTCCGCAACAAAAGGGACAGCGGCAAGGAGTGATGGCCATGCGCAAAGGGTGGTGGTTGACTGCAGCCTGCATCTGCGCCGTGGGCGGCGCAGCCACGGTTTTGTGCCAGCAGCCGAAGACGCAACCGGCTCGGGCCAGGGACGAGCAGAGATCCAAATGCCAGTGCGGCGCTCATCCGCCGGGTCCGGAGCGCGCGTGGACTGCCGATCCCTATGCGGGCGAGCCGAAGGACATGCGCCCTTACGCCAAGTTCATCACTCCGTACTACTTCAACTACCTCCAGCCAACGATCTGGAATGGTCCCGGCCGGGACACGCCCGATCCTAGCGGCTTGAAGGAGGTGCGCGTTGGTTTTGTTGCGCCCGTTGACCCGAGGGACCCGGACTACGTCTTTGGCCGGCGCATGTTGCAAGGCGCGCAGATGGCGGTGGACGAAGCCGATGCCCGCGGCGGTTACAACGGCATCCCCTATAAGCTCGTCTTGCGTGGCGACTACAACAACTGGCAGGCCAGCGCGGTCGCAGGCAGCCACCGGCCTACCGATCCCGCTATCTGGGGCTCGGCCTCCGATGTAGCCGTCAAGCTCATCTACGACGACAAGGCATGGGCGATCTTCGGCTCCATCAGTTCCGAATCGACGCACATCATGCTACGTGTAGCGTTGAAGGCTGAGATTCCTATTGTCAATTCGGCCTCCACCGATCCCACCATTCCAGAAACCTCCATACCCTGGTACTTCACCGATCTGCAGGATGATCGCGTGCAGTGCTACACGCTGGCGCGCCGCATTTACACGGATCTCGGCCTCAAGCGCGTTGCTATCCTGCGTATCAACAACCGCTACGGCCGCATGGGCGTTCCAAAATTTCGCGCAGCCTCGCGCCGGCTCGGCCATCCCGTGGTGATCGAGCAAAAGTTTTTCGCCAGCGATACAGATTTCTCGCGTCAGTTGCGCATCATTCAGGAATCGCGCGCCGACGCCATCGTGCTCTGGACCGACGAAGCTCCCGCCGCAATGATCCTGAAACAGATGCGCGCCATGGGCATGAAACAGCGAGTCTTCGGCTCCTATCGCACGCTGGGGCCTGAGCTTCTTGCAAAAGCTGGCCCAGCCGCCGAGGGCTTTGAGGCCGTCTTCCCCTACGACCCGACGCGCAACGATCCGCGCTGGATTGACTTCAACCAGCGTTTCGAGACCCGCTTCCACGAAAAGCCCGATCAGTTCGCTTCGCTCGCCTACGACGCGATGAATATCCTGCTGGACTCGATCTGCAAGGCAGGTTTGAATCGCGTGCGCATTCAGGACGCGCTTGATAATGTCCGGGAGTACGACGGCGTCACGGCCCACATGACCTTCGATCCCAATCAGAAAAACGTGTCGCCCATGTACATCGGCACGGTGCACAACGGCGCGGTCACTTATCGGTTGCAGCCGATGAGCGAGCGGCCCGCAGTGCAGCACGCATCGACGAACGCGTCAGGGGCGATTGTGCCCTACGCGCGCGTAGGCGAAGATGGAGTCGGTCTTGCTCCACCGTCGTTTCTCGCCGCGCCGGCAGAACAGGTGCGCGTGGTTGTCTTTGGGCCACAAGCCGCGGAGGCCGTTAAGTCCCGCGAGGTTCAGTCAGTGCTGCGGCACAGCGCCCGCAACGGAAAACAATGGACCCTGCTGCCGATCGATAGCAAGCAGAACTGGGGTGCGGCCTCCACACAACTGGTCCACGCTCTGATGGATGAACACGCCGTGGCGATCGTGGCCCTGGACCGGGACGCGAGCCACCTTTCCGAGCAGTTGGCGTTGAAATGCTTTGTTCCGGTGGTTGCTTTGAGCGACGACAAGTCCCTTACGTCCGCTGACATTCCGTGGATATTTCGCTTGCGAGCCGGTACGGAGCCGGCAGTGGCGTTACTTCTGCTGGAGCAGGCAGCAGTTCGCGGCGGAGCAAACCCGGTCCGCATGAGAGACGTGCTTGCTTCCGGCGCCGCGGTGGCGGGAATTGCATTCCAGCCGACCGGTGAAATGCGCCTGCCCTGAGCCTCGCTATCAATCGTGTCTACACCCGCACTGCGCAGCAAGAGGCTAGTCATGGCGCAGGTGGTTGCACGAACAGACGAATCGAAGTTTTCCGAATCGTGCGGCGATTGCGTGTGCAGCCACTTGCGGGAGCGTAGCTTCCTGGGAGCAGATTGGTACAATTTGGGCAAACGCGAAGGACTTTACACAGGAGCAGAACCCTTGAAACGCGATTGGAGTGTGAGTTGTCTGTCGATCCAACAAAGCAGCTTGCCGGGACGCATTCTTCGCGTGACTTGTTTCGCATTCCTGTTGCCGGCGCTTGCCTCGGTTTCGCTGGCGCAGATGCCTTCGGCCAATAGTACCCCCGCGAAAACTTCCATGCCGCAAAGCAATGCGGGAGGCATGGCGAACGCCGGCCCGCATGAGGCAGAGTTTGACAGCCTGCACCGGCCTATCACAGCCGGCGGATTTGTGAAGACAGGCCCCATCGTCTTTCAGGATGTGGCCGCGGCCGCCGGACTGACGAAATGGCATCACCAGGCCGGCACGCCGGAAAAGCGCCTCATTCTTGAGGCCAAAGGTCCCGGCGTGTGCCTGATCGACTACGACAATGACGGCTGGCTCGATATTTACCTGGTGAACGGGTCCACCTACGATGCGCTGGACGGCAAAGCCGCGCCTCCCCGTGCGGCGCTGTTTCATAACAATCACGACGGGACGTTTACCGACGTCACAGAAAAAGCCGGCGTGGCCAACGGCCGCTGGGGGTATGGCTGCGCGGTAGGCGACTACGATAACGACGGCTGGCCCGATCTTTATGTGACAAACTACGGAAAGAACCGCCTCTACCACAACAATCACGACGGAACATTTACCGACGTGGCGGAAAAAGCGGGCGTGACCATCGGGACGTGGTCGACGGGCGCAACCTTCGGCGACTACGACGGCGACGGACGTCTGGATCTGTTTGTGGACGGCTATGCGCAGATCGATTTGAAGAACCCCCCGCTGTCGGGTACAAAAGCGGTGAACTACGCCCTTTGTCAGTACCGTGGTGTTGAGGTGATGTGCGGCCCTCGCGGGCTGAAGGGCGAGCACGACCACCTCTTCCACAACAACGGAGACGGAACATTCACCGACGTAAGCAAGAAGCTGGGTGTGGACGATCCCAACGGCTACTACGGCCTGGGAGTTCTCTTTGCCGACGTCAACAACGACGGCAAACCCGACCTTCTGGTGGCGAACGATTCCACGCCAAATTATCTTTACATCAACAAGGGCAACGGCACATTCGAAGATGACAGCTACTTGAGTGGTTATGCACTCAACGAAGATGGCCGCGAGATCGCCAACATGGGGATTGCCGCCGGCGACTATGAGAACAATGGCCATTTGTCGATCGTCAACACCGATTTTGCCGACGATTACAACGTCCTGTTCCAGAACGACGGCACAGGCTCATTCACGGACGTGAGTTACCAGGCAGGAATCGCGCAATCCTCGATTCCCTTTGTCAGCTTTGCCGACGGATTTCTCGATTACGACAATGACGGCTGGAAAGACCTGCTCATCATCAACGGCCACGTTTATCCCCAGGTGGACCAGCACCCGGAGTGGGGCCAGAGCTATGCCCAACGGCCGCTGCTCTACCATAACCTGCACAACGGAAAATTCGCGCTCGTCCCCGCGGTTGAAGGCACCGGCCTTGCTGTTGTGACCGTAGGCCGCGGCGCTGCCTTCGGAGACATCTTCAATGACGGCAAGATCGACGTGGTCATCAACAGTATGGATGGAGTGCCGATTCTGCTGCGCAACGTGAATCCGGATCATCATCACTGGGTGGAGATGAAATTGATCGGCGGCCCGAAGAGCCCGCGTGACGCCGTCGGGGCGACGGTCTACCTCACTGCAGCCGGAATGCGCCAGCGCGGCGACGTGCTGAGCGGCGGCAGCTATCTCTCGAACAACGATCTGCGTGTCCACTTCGGTCTGGGCGATAGCACGGACGCAGGCTCGGCGGAGATTCATTGGCCCTCGGGCGCAAAGGAGACGGTCAGGCTTCCTGCGGTGGATCGCATCTATACCATCGATGAAGGCCACGGCATCGCAAGTTCGCTCTGCAGCGGCAAGCCATGCACGTCGACTCCCGAGCCAGCCGCCGCCAAGCCGTGATCTCAAGCAAGCAGCCGCCGAATGATTGTAGCCGTTCGGGCAAACTTTCAATTACCCACAATCTGAGCTCCGATCATGATCCCCAGTTCGCTATCAGTTAATCGGGGAAAGTCCCTCCACATTACCGTATTTTCTGGTGGCGGGTCATGTGTTTTGCTCGTTTCTGGCGCTGCTGTTGCGCAAGGAACTCGAAGATCGTTTGGCGCGCAAGCAGTGGAATCTGGAATGGGCCGACGTGATCCGCGACTTGGACAGCCTGGTGGAGATGGAGGTCTCGATCAACGGCAAGGAGTACGTGTTTCGCGGCCAGGCTCCGGGTGTAGGGGCAAGGTTTTCCAGGCCTGCAGCATGGCTCTGCCGCCGCTGCTGCGCTCATGCTGAGGCTGGTTTCAGTTCACCGTGGAGGGAAGGCATGTCACTACGCCATTTTGGAAACCACAACGTACTGATAAAGAATCACTTCCAAAATAATGGTGTAGAAGATGAGCCAAAGATCCCTCCGTCTCCTCATTGCAGACAATCCCGGGAGCAGGTGCAGGCGGACGAAACACAATGGCCATCGCTTGCGTGTAAGCGCAAGCAAATATCCTCTGTCGCTGTTGCAGGGAAACTACGTTGGAAACAGCATCCCGGTAGTGGACGAAATGGCCGTAACCCGGGTGCGGCGGCGCGCTGGCTGCGGCGCCGGCGAGGCCAGCAAACTGGCGATCTCGCGCAACTCGGTTCGTGCGTGACCGATAGCGGCAGCGGCTGCGTCCAGTTTTTTGCCTGAATTGGCAGGTAGTGGCAAGGCGGCCTGAGGATCGCGGCGTTTGCCGGGGCGGCGCTGCTCCCCTTCGAGAACTGCGCGTGCGCCAGCCAGCGTATAGCCTTCCGCGTGGACCAGGCGCTTGATCTCGAGCGCCAGCTCCACATCGCGGCGGCGATAGAGCCGTTGCCCGGTTCCGCTCTTGTTCGGCTTCAACTGCGGGAACTGCGACTCCCAGAAGCGCAGAACGTACGCCTCCACGCAACACAGCCGCGCCACATCTCCGATCTTGAAATAGAGCCGATCGGGGATTGACGGCGGTTCGTAGGCGCGCTTCCGATTCAGTTGCGTAGCCATAGAAGTTGGCGAGGAACCCGTCGCGACGGATTCCTCGCGCTACACGCAGTATAGGACAGGAATTCCGCCATTTGGTAAGCGAAGATGCGTCCTTCACTGCGCTTTGCAGAGGAAAACCCCGCCGAAATTACGGGGCCACCGCCACAAATCCGCGATCTAGTCGATCCTGAAAAGGTGATTTTTTAGATTGTCTCGCATGGCATCTGCGGGCCGAGGGAGGCCAGGATGAGCAGAAATTGCCCCCTGACGCCGAGCAGGGCGCGCAGAAAATCGAGCCCAAAAGCTCTGAGGAGCTTGTGGAAGTTCATGGCCGCAGCGGCGAGCACGGCGTTGATCGCGTCGCCGTAAGTGCCCCGTAGCCGGTTGCGTTCCAACCGGTGTTCGTTCTTCAAGTGTCCGATATTGGGCTCGACTGCGGCGCGGCGTTTCACCCAGCGCCACAGTGGCCGTGAGGTTCGGCCTCTGCTTCGTTTGTCCACATGCACCGTAGCTTGGCCTTGGTAGTCGTGGCCGCGATAACCCATATCCACATGCGCCTCGCGAGCCCGGTCTCCGATCATGCCCTCGACTTGCTTCATCTGCGCGGCCAGGGTGTGTCCGTCATAGGGATTGCCGGTAAAGCTTTTGGCACCCACCAGCCATCCGCCCCGGCTGGTAACGGCCACACTCACCTTGTTGCCGAATTCGTACGGCTTGCCCGCCTTGCCCTTGGCGATGCATTCGACCTCGGGCTCGTGCACACTGTAGACCTTGTTCTTGTCGTGCCTTTGCTGCGCGTGGATGCGATGCGCCGTCCCCAGTAACTTGGATAACTTCTCCGAAGGCGCGGTAACCTTCCGTTCTATCTCCCGCGTCACGCGGCCTAACTGGGTGCGCAGTTTGCGGGTCGCCGCCCGCGCTCTCTTCATCTGCCGCGCGTGCGCGTAGCGGCTCGACGCCAGCAGCAGCCGCTTGCCCACATGCCGGTAACTCTGCTTGACCACCAGGCCCTCGCGTCGCGCCGCCTTCACCAGACGCTCCCGGCAGCGGTGATACAGCCGGGCATCGGTCGGATAGCGAACCGCTTTGGTCTGCACTGTCGTGTCCACGTTGATCCGCTTCAGTTGCACTGCACGGATAAAGCCCATCTTGATTCCCGCTGCGATCGTCTCGCGCAGCATCTGCTCAGCTCCGGCTTCGCCCAACCGCTGCCGCCAGCGCGTCATGCTCGACGCATCCACGGGCAGACGATGCTGGAAATACCGCTCCCCGCTGAACTGCTGCCAGTAAGGATTCTCCAACCAATGCGCCAGCGCCAGTTCGTCGCTTAGATCGTGTTGATACTTCAAATAGTGCAACGCCACCATCAGCCGCGTGGAGATGCCCGGCGCTCCCAGCGTTGGGTGATAGGTCGAGCCCAGAATCGATTCGAACGAAGCCCAATCGATGCACTGGCCCAGCCGCGCCAAAGGATGACGCAGGTCGATGATCTGCTCCAACTCCGACTGGAATAACTCACGTTGCGGGTGCTTCGGCTCGCTCTTCGGTCGCATGATTTTCCCCAGTTATCGGCGAAATGGGCGTTCAAACTGTAGGAATTATACCACAAAATATCACAGTATGTCATTGATTCTATAATATGTTATGAGGCATTTCAGGATCGACTAATTAACACTCATGCGAAGGGTAGAATTACGCTACGGTTTGCGTAGAGGAGATCCTTCGCTGCACACTTGTTCCAGTTCGCGAACAACTGCATCCCAAGAGAACCTCATGGCATTCTCCCTCGCTGCCTTGGACAACAAGTCATATAAAAACTGGTTAGTGAGAACGCGTTCAAGTGTTGTCGCGAGCGCCACAGAGTCACCGACAGGGAAGTGAATGCCACTAGTCTCAGGTATAACTTCCGGTAGCCCCCCTTGTCTGCTGCACACCACCGGCTTTCCACACGCTTGTGCTTCGATGGCGGCCATACCAAACATCTCATCACGACGGGTGGCTATAACAAATACTGTTGCCAGGTTATACGTAGCAGCAAGTTCGGATTCGTCGACCGGGCCCAAGTAGAGGCCACCGACGGCTCGAATGCTTTCCACCAATGGCGAAGAGCCTGTATTTCCAAATAGTTCTGCCGGACCTGCGACCACGAGTCGGACCTCAGGCATCCGCTCTCTTAGTCTCACGTATGCATCAATCAGAACGTCCGTGCCCTTTTGCTCGCAGACCCGGCCGATATACATGACAACCGGGCTGCTCCCCAAATTAAAGCGATCACGTAGCGCATTGCCAGCCGCACTGTCGGACCTGAATTGCTCCAAATTCACCCCGTTATGAAGTACCCGCATACGGTCGCTTGTAAGCTTCCAGAACTGTGCGGATTCCTCCAGACAAAACTCAGAAACTGGGAACGCCCAATCAAATTGCTGAAGCGTCCACCGGTACAGCCCGTAGAGCGGGAAGTGGCTCCAAC
>JAJYFA010000068.1 GCA_021790995.1 Acidobacteriota bacterium | reverse complement strand
GCGTTCCTTTGCATTGAGACGTTCAAAACGTGCGTTGAGACGCTCAAGAAACGTGTTCTTGCAATGTATACACTTCGCAAAGCTTTTGCGCAATAATTTCCATTTTTCAAGATTTAGTTTGACACTCTGAAGTAAGGTGTGTAGAAAAGGCTTTGCCCGGACCTGCTGCGCGCAGGAGACTTGCGGGCGCAGCGGAGCGAGGAAGTCAATGGATCGCAGAGAGTTGATCAAACTGGGCGCAGGGGCGGTGATGACGGGGTTTGTCTCCGGTGTTGAGGCTGCGCCGTCAGGCACTCAGGGCAGGCCAACGGAGCAATGGGGCGTTTTTGAGTTTGAAGCCAAGGGACCCGGAGAAAACGGGACTGCGGCCGGCAACCCATTTGTCGATGTGCAGTTTGGTGCGCTGTTTACCATCGGCCATCGAACTGTGGCCGCCGCCGGATTTTACGACGGTAACGGAATTTACAAGGTACGATTTTCGCCCGACACCGTGGGCCGCTGGAGCTACGAAACCACGAGCAACATCAAGAACCTTGCCGGCCTCACCGGAGCTTTCGAGTGCACTGCGCCAGCGGCCAGCAATCGCGGCCCCGTCAGCACGGCACACGAGTTTCACTTTCAATACGCCGACGCAACGCCGTACTTTCCCTTTGGAACGACCTGCTACTCCTACGGCTTTATCGGCGAGCCCTACGCCGGCGAGACGCTGAAGAATCTGCAAGAAGCCGGTTTTAACAAGGTGCGCATGTGTTTGCTGCCCAAGCCGCTCGGCAAGTTGCAGCCGGTCGCCATGCCCTTCGAGCAGATCGGCCCCGGCTCCGAGCTGAGCGCGGGCAGCGGTACGGGCAAGGAAAAATTCAATCTCGCCCTCTTCAATCCGGCTTACTTCCAGCATTTTGAGGCGCGCATTCAGGATCTGATGGCCGCCGGCATTGAAGCCGACGTCATTCTCTTTCATCCCTACGATGCGTGGGGTTTCAAAGCCATGGGTCAGGAGGCCGACGACCGCTATCTGCGCTATGCGGTCGCGCGGCTTTCCGCATATCGGAATGTCTGGTGGTCGATCGCCAACGAGTTTGACCTTGTGCGATCGAAGTCGATGGCCGACTGGGATCGTTTCTTCCGCATTGTCCAGGAGTGCGATCCGTACAGCCGTTTACGCTCGATTCATCACAGCCGCGTATTTTACGACTACTCCAAACCCTGGTGCACGCACGCCAGCCTGCAAAAGTACGATTTCGAGAGATCCCCGGAGCGGCTTGCCGCCTGGAACAAGCCCATCATCTACGACGAGATTCAGTACGAAGGCAACATCGCGCGCCGCTGGGGCAACCTCTCGCCTGAAGAGATGACGCATCGCTTCTGGCGAGCCATTATCTACGGCGTCTACGCAACGCACGGCGAGACCTACATGACGGCAGACGGGAGCCCTGTCTGGTCCGATGCGGGCGAGTTGCATGGAAGCAGTCCCGCGCGCATCACGTACCTGCGCAAGCTGCTGGAGAAAACCGGCACCACCGGCCTGATGGCCGTCGAAAATCCGTACTACCTGAATGCCGGAAATCCCGGCCAGGTGATTCTTTATTACTTCGACTATCACTGCGTAGGCGAGTACGTTTTCCCGCTGCCGCCGAAGGTGAATTTCAAGGCCACACTGATCGATCCGTGGGCGATGACGGAGACCACGCTGCCCGGAACTTTCAGCGGCAAAAGCAAGATCACGCTCACCGGCAAGCCGTACATGGCCGTGCTGTTTGAGAAAGTCTAGGGCCTGACAGCCCGCTTCAGCGGGCGAAAGAACCGATCGCGAATCTACCCGCTGGAAAGCAGTGCAGTTCATGCTTTCCCTGCGGAACTCCCCGATCGAAGAAATCGCGCAACAAGGTTAAACACGATGAAACATTCAGGGCACTACGCCACGCGACTTGTGGCCATTCTTTGCGTCGTCATCTCCACGCTTACTACCCACGCCGCGCAGGTTCGCGTCATCACAGCCAAAGGCTCCACGCCGCGCGAGCTTTACGGCGCACAGAAGCTCCGCTCGGCGCTCGCCGAATTGAAGACCGCTCCGGCTGGAGCGCGTATTCTGGCTGCGGTGCGCAGAGCGCCGGAACTTAAACGCTTCGATCTTCCCGAGTTCTGGCCGCAGGCCGAAGAGGCATTTCTCATCCAGCAGATGGGGAAAACCTGGATCGTCACCGGCTCCGATCCTTCGGGCGTTCTCTACGGCGAACTTGAACTCGCCGACCGCATCCGCGCAGATGGCGCGCTGCCCGCCGGGATAAACGACATGGAGCATCCGGCCCTGAAACTGCGCGGGACCTGCATCGGCATGCAGAAGCAGGAGATCACCTATGAGGGCGCCGAGTACGACTATCCTTACACCCCGCAGAATTTTCCGTTTTTCTACGACAAAGCCGCGTGGATCAAATATCTCGACATGCTGGCAGAAGAGCGATACAACACGCTCTATCTGTGGAACGGCCATCCATTCACCAGCTTGCTGAAGCTGCCGAAGTATCCTGAGGCGCAGGAAATTCCCACCGCGCAACTCGACCAGAACATTGCCATGTTCAAGTGGCTCACTGCCGAGGCAGACCGCCGCGGCATCTGGGTACTGCAGGGGTTTTACAACATCCATCTCTCGCACGCATTCGCCCGCGCTCATCATCTTCCGTATCACCTGTCGGCGCCCAATCCCGTGGCCAGCGCCTACACGCGCTATGCGATCTCGGAGTTCGTGCGCGAGTATCCGCACGCCGGCCTGATGATGACGCTTGGCGAGGCGCTCAGTCCGCGCTACGGCGCGGAGTGGCTTGCGCAGACCATCATTCCCGGCGTGAAAGACGGCCTCAGAGAACTCGGTATCACCCAGCAGCCGCCGATCGTGGTGCGCGCGCACGCGACCGACATCGATGCCGTGATGAAGGCTGCGCTGCCCCTCTACGCGAACATCGATACCATGTTCAAATGGAACGGCGAATCGCTAACCTGGACCAACGTGCGCGGCCCGGTGCGTGACCGATTCAAAATGCTCGCCGAATCCTCGAACGTGGCCATCACCAACATTCATCTGCTCTCGAATCTTGAGCCCTTCCGCTGGGGCGATCCCGATTTCATCCGGCAGACCGAGGCAAACTTCCAGCGCATCGGCATCGAAGGCCTGCATCTCTATCCGCTGCGCTACTGGGACTGGCCCTACGCGGGCGATAACACCGATCCGCTTCTGCTACAGACCGATCGCGACTGGATCTGGTTTGCTGCCTGGGGCCGTTATGCCTGGAACCCATATCGCGATCCTGCGAAGGAACATGCCTACTGGGTGTCGCGCCTTGCTCAAAAGTACGGCTCAACCGAAGCCGGCGAGAAAATTCTCGACGCTTACACACTGGCTGGCCCCTGCCAGCCGCGGCTCTTGCCGCGCATCGGCATTACGGAGGGCAATCGCCAGGCGTTCACGCTGGGCATGACGATGCCGCAGTTGATCGATCCGGCGCGATTCAACCCCGCTGTGACGCTGTGGACAGGAGACGCGCCACCGGGCGAGCGGCTTGCGGACTACGTGGCCGAGGACGTGAAGCACTTGCCGCACCATGGCGAGACGCCGATCGGCGTGAGCGACGCAGCCGTAGACGCTTCGGCGAAGGCTGTCGTCGCGGCGCAGGCGGCTGCGCCTTCTGTTGCGAAGAACAGGGCCGAGTACGATCGCTTCGTCAATGACATGCGCTCGATTCATCTGCTGATGGAGTTTTATAACGCGAAAACGCGGGCGGCAGAGCAGGTTCTACTCTACGGGTACGATCATGATGGGGCGCACCTGAGCCAGGCCGAAACGCTGCTTCAACAGAGCGTGGATCGCTTCCGCGAACTCACGCAGACTGCCGGTCGCGCTTATCGCACCGCGACCGGCATGGAGACTTCGCAGCGTAGGATTCCATTTCCCGGTGGCATGAATCGGTATCCCAACTGGCAGCAGTGCCTGCCCATGTATGAGAAAGAATTGAAGACGTTCCACAAACGCCTGACGCAGTTGCGCACCGGCGTCAAGATTGAAGAGAACAAGCCGGCCAAGCCGCTGCCGCAGGTCGCATTCACTCTTCAACCCGGCGCGGGCGAAGCTTTCACCGTCGAGAAAGGCGCAAACCTGTTTGTGGCCGTGAAAGCCGCGATCGATAGCCTCGCGCCGGAGCTTACCGGCATGAAGGGAATCCGCATTGCGCCTCGCCAAGGCGGAACGCTGCGTTTCGATCTGGCGCAGCCGGCGCAGATCCTGGTGGGCTTTGTCGGCAATGCGTCGAGCAGCAACTCCGTTCTCGATCCCGAGACCGAGCAGTGGAACCTGATGCTGCTGAACGCCATCGAGGCGCGAAAGATGCCCGCAATGACTGTTTGGGCCAAACCGCTGCCAGCCGGCGCCAACGAGCTCGACCTCGGCAAGGGACAATACGTGATCCTTGGTTTTATTCCCGCCGATTACCACGTCGCGCCGCGTGTGAATCTCTCCGAGGCGAACAGCGGCAGCGCGCCGAATCTGGACTGGCTCTTCGAATAAAGACCGCTTTTGTCTGTTGGGCCGTAGCCATCAGCCGGCTTGCGGTTTCGCGCCTGGTGGCTACGGCCTTTGAAGCTCGGGCGCCGGTGATTGGGACGCGGAGGGAGCAGCATCGTGCCGTGCGAGCAACCGCGCCGCTTCTTCATCCGTAATGTGCAGAAAACTTCCGTGCTTCGAATACGGCGGCAGAGAGGTTTCGGCGGTGATGTCCGTCCAGTGCTTCCAGTCGGTGGTAGCTACCGCTTCGTAGCGGGCGCGCGGCGCGCGATAGTGATCGTAGAAGACGATGTACCGATTGCCAACCTGGATCGCCGAAGGCCCTTCCGACCAGCTCTCGTTGATCGGCCCGGAGATCCTGCTCCACGGCCCTTCGAGCGCCGGTCCTGTCGCTACACGCTCCTGAAAGGTGAGCGGATCATAGGTCTGCTGCTTGAAGATGAGCCGATAAGGGCCGGTCTTGCCGTGGAAGATGGTGGCGTCGATGGTGACGTAGCCGGGATCGAAGAAGATCGCCGGTTTCGAGAAGGTGCTGAAGTCCGGTGTCATCGAGAACCAGATGCGGTTGCCTTCGTCGGAGCTCTTCATGGAACTCGACCAGATGAGGAGCCACTTTTTCTTTGCTGCATCCCAGTAGGTCTCCGGCGCCCACACGTTGTTGGTTGCGGGGAAATCAGCCATGATGGGTATCTCCTTCTGCGTCGACCACGAGAATAGATCGGGCGAAGTGGCGTATCCCAGCGAGTTGCCGCGCCAGTTCCACGTCCACACCATGTGAAACATCCCACCGGGTCCGCGCGTCAGAAACACATCGCGCATCAGCTCGCCGGCTTGTGTGGTTGCGACCCACGGCTGGCCGTCGTTGAGCGGTGTGTAGTGATAGCCGTCGTGGCTCAGCGCGAAATAAATGCCCTGATTGCCCGGCTCCTTGAAGTAGATGAAGAGCCACGCGCCTTTCGCTCTGCTGGCTCCTTGCGGCGCCGCTGTGCTTCTGTTTTTTTGAGCCCGCGCGGCAGCAAATGCAACGCCAGCGACAATCGCCAATAGCGCCGCGACAATGATTCCAATTCGCTTGCGTTTCCTGTTCATTTCGCCTCCGCTAACTTCGCGTCAACGAGTGTCTTGCCGCGCCAGTGCGATTCCGCGGTTTGCTTTCCCACCTCATCAAAGAGCCGCCACATCCAGGCGCTGTCCGGGCCGTAGGTCTTCATCCATTCCTTCGAGCCGTTGACACGATAGAAGATCTCGTCTCCGGTCTTGCGGCCAAGATGGAAGTTCGCCGTCCACTGCCGCGCGCCATTTTCAAAGTAGAACGTCTGCGGCCCTTCAAGCAGAATGCGGCCGTCATTGGCGCGCGCTGTTCCCCATTTGGCTTTGATCTTTCCGTTGGGCCACTTCTCGACGTGCTTTGTCACCGGGCCTGCCGATGCGGGCTCGGGCGACTGCGCCGCATCGGACGCGAGCACCCACGCCTCATTCATCTCGATCTCGTAATTCACGGCGTTCTTCGATGTGACAATGTGAATCACACCGTCGGGGCCCTGCGTGGCCGTCACGTAGCCCACGGTGAGAATGCTGGCGGGCAGCCGCTTCTCTTTCCAGGTTTTGCCGTCGTCGCCGGAGAGCGCGACATAAGCGCCGTCCTTGTGAATGTGCTTCTGGCGGTTCGGATTGAAGTCGGCGACAAAGAACAGGCGGCCCGAGGCCAGGCGAATCACGCTGGGCCGCTCACCACTGAGCAGTTCATCGAAGGGCGTGGGCTGCACGCGCCAGGTCTTGCCGCCGTCGGAGCTGATTGCGAGCGGCATGTGGCCGTCGATTTCGGAGTTCTTCCCGCCGAAACCGAGCAGATCACCATTTTTCGCGATCAAGATGGTGGTGTGCCGTCCGCCGGTGCGGCCACCTGTGTCATACCACGTTTTGCCGTTGTTGCCGGTGGCCCAGACCGCTGAGGCTGCGCTGAGCCCGCCCGCGCCGCGTCCCGTGGAATCCGTGGGAATATAGATCGTTCCGTCCTTCGCGCGCACCACGGAGTTAATGGGCTGCGAGACATAGCGGCCGATGGGAGCGATGAAGTGCGGGAACTGAATCGGCGACCACGTAGCGCCGTTGTTGTTGGAAGTCGTGAACGCGAAGGGCGGCGCGCCGATCAGGCGGGGAAAACCGAAGAAGAGCCAGAGATGCCCGCGATCGTTCCAGAAGACCGGCGCGGCGCAGGCTGCATCGGCAAAATAGGGCCACGGCTCCGGCATGTCCCAGCTCTCGGCGCCGGCGCGGCGGCGCATCACCATGACGGTCTGGTCGGGATCGTCTTCCTTGTTCGGAGTGTTGTAGTACGCAGCGACAACGTCGCCATTCGCAAGCACCTGCACGGCGGAGTTGTGGTAGTTGATGCCGAGTCCGCGCGCTAGACCCACGCGCCAGCCCACCTCAGGCATCGATTTTCCATTAAGGTTCGGGAACAGTTCGTGTACGTGATAGAAAGGCTTCGCAGGGTCGGGGCCTTTGGTGACGTTCACTGGTGTCTGCTTTACATCGGTAAAGAAGAAAAGCTGCGCGCCGGGCGCTGGATGTGGCGAGGGCGAGGGCGCGTCGACCACGCGGAATCCAATGTTGCCGTTGTTCGATGCGTAACTCGGCGCCATGCTGGCGCGATTGGCCGACCGCATGAAGTAAGGCGCGGTCGCAGGATAGATTTCCCCTGATTTAGACTTGCGAAAATCGAGTCCTCCGCCGCGCACCACGCGGAAATATCCGTGCAGTGGACCTGTGGGATCTGTCTGCGCGGCCGCGGGATACGGACCGTACCAATCGGCGACCCACTCCGGCGTGCCCTCGCCCATCACCACGCCCCATGCATTCGCCTGGCCGGGCTTGGGCGGCGTATTGCCCGTGAAGAACGGAGTTTGCGTGCCCGCGCGCTCGGCGTACTCCCACTCGGCCTCGGTTGGCAGCCGGTAATGTCTGCCGGTCTTCTTCGAGAGCCACGCGCAGAACCCTACGGCCTGGTCGTAGCTGATGCCGGCAGCGTAATCGGGATAGGACGCGACGGGGTTGTAGGAAGGATCGAACCGCTGGAATTCTTTGACGGTGACGAGATGGGTGGCAATTGAAAAGGCGTGCGAGATCGTCACACGATGTGCAGGGACTTCGTCGAAATCACCGTGCACGGGGCGCGTGGACATGACGCCGAAGCCGTTGACGACGGCTGGCGAGAGCGTGGCGTTGTCCGCGCCCATCGTAAACGAGCCGGCGGGAATGCGCGTCATAGGGATGGACAGCGCAGACTGTGCGAGCAGTGAGACAGATGCAGAGACAATGGCGAAAAGTGCAATGGATCGGATGATGGCGCGCACAGTCAATACTCCTTCTCCAGTGAGAATGACACTCCGTTGCACCAAGGCGGCAGCGGAATGCTCCAGCATCCTCAATGAGCGGGGCGAGGACGCCCCCTGCAGCCGGTCTGGAAACAGGCACTACGATCGTTTCCTACTGCGGCAGTTCAGCATCGAGCGGGCCGAGCGTGGCGCGGCTTGCGAGCTTCTTTCCGTCAACAAACAGCATGAGGCCGCGGCCTTGCTTGTAGTGCCTGCCGGTTTCGTCGTACACAATCGCCAGCAGATGGCCGTGATAAGGCAGTCCATCCACGGCAAAGTAGTTCCACGCGCCGGGAGGCAGTAGCGGATGAATCACGATCCTCGCATCGGCACGCGGCCGCAGTCCGATCAGCCCTGTAATCAACGGATCGGCGAATCCCGAGTGATTGTAATAGTTTCCGCGGCCCACCTGCTTGTGCTTCGCGATCAACATCTCTTTCGCGATCCACTCATCGGTGTCGGCGTCGAGGTCTTCGTCGATCCAATCGATCGTGCGCCCACTTGCGAGCTTGATGTGCTGCGACAAAACGTAATTCGCGAAGAGCTGGTAATACTGCTGATTGCCGATGTAGGGCTGCGCGGGGCCATTCAGCAGGCTGGCCAGCGCCAGCAGCGTCTGCGTGGTTGCGTAGGGCCATGAAGGACCGTTCCACGTGCACTGGTCGCTGGATGCGAAGCGGAATCGCGGACTGCGCCGCTCCGCCGTCGTCGGGCCGTATTTGCCGGCGAAGCCTTTTGGGGCGAAGAGCTGCTTCCATGCCACGTCGTGGCTCGGTGTGGGCGCGTAGAACTGCCAGGGAATGTAGCCGACGAGTTCTCGGACACTGGAAAACTTCAGTTGCGTGCCGGGATCCTTGAACTTTTTCTGCTTGCGAATGCCAGAGTCGGCCGTGGGTGAAAGGTCTTCGTAGAACTGGTCCTTCGGGTTCCAGAGTCTGGTTTCGATGAGGCGCTCAAGTGTGGCGGCCTTGGCATCGTATGCGCCGGCGGTCGCGATTTGATGCGCGGCTCGCGCGAAGTCCGCAATCGCGCGCGCATCGGCCAGCATATAACTATTCAGCGGCGTGCGGTAGCCGTCGCCGCCAATGGATTTCTCCATCGCATCGCGGGTGTCGATCTGCCAGTACAAGCCGATGGCCGGATCGAGATGATCGTCCCATGCCATGTAGTTCGCGATGAGGGCGTCAAGCAAGTCCGTACCGAGCTTTGTATCACCCGTGGCGAGCGCAACCTGGCGGACACCCTCGGCCCAGGGAAAGCTATAAGTGCGCGGCCTGGCGTCGGGAGATGCCCAGAATCGTGCGTAGTCTTCCGCGATCTTGCCATTACGCAGCCAGCGCGCTTCACCGAGATGAAAGGGCGCCGCGTCGGGCAGCACGCCGTTGTGCGGAAGGTCGGGGCGGTGAGTCCACTCGGTGATGAGGTAACCGTGGTCTGCTGTTTGTTCGATGTGCTTCTCAAACGCGTACCAGCGGAAGTAGTACATCTCCTCGAATTGCTTGTTTGAAGACTCGAAGAGCGGCACGTTGGCGGCGATCCACGGCCATTCGTCCGCGGGCGCTTGGCCGGTGGCCTCGCGCTCGTCGGCGGCGAACTGAGCAACATAATGGCGATAGTCGCCGGGGTGGAGGACGGCGAATGTCTTCCCGTGAGCTTTGCTCTGCGCAAGCGTTGTGGCGGGAAGCAGCAAAGCAGCCAATACGAATTGGAGAACAGCTTTCATTGAAGCACCAAAGAAAATGCGGTATACACTCCAGCCGAGCGCGGCTCAGGGCAATCGCAGGTTTTCAGTTGCCGGCGCCGTGATCGAGGATCTCGCGCGCGTTATTCAGCCAGTCTCCCGCTGCTTGCTTGAGGCAGGAGATGTCGTTGGCGCAGTACAGAAGATCGACGCCCAGCCCCAGCCACAGTGCGAATTCGTCGGGAGCGCAGGCCGTGGCGATGCACTTGTTGTTGTCGCGCGCGGCCTTGACGATTCTTGCCGCGGCGGCCTGCACATCAGGATGCGAGGTTTGCGAGGGCAGACCGAGGCTTGCCGCCAGATCGGCCGGGCCAATGAAGAGATCGACATCGGGGACAGCGGCCAACTCGTCGACGCGATCGAGGCCGGCGCGGCTTTCAATCTGCGCCATCAGGCAAAGGTCGTTATTGATGCTCTGCTGCTGCGCCACGGCGCTCGATGGAATGCTGTAGCGGAGAGCGCGCGACACGGAAAAGAAGCCGCGGCTGCCGGCGGGAGCAAAGCGCGCGTATTCGCGCAGGCTGCGCATCTGCTCCGGCGTTTCGATCATGGGCACGTCGAGAATATCCGGCCCGCACTCGGCGCCCTTGAGCACATTCTCGCGGCGCACATCGGATATGCGCAGCATAGTCAACATGCCGGTGCCGGCGGCCATGCGGCAAAGGTCGGCTGCCTCGGCAAAGGTGATGTGGCCGTGCTCCATCTCGATCCAGATCGCCTGATAGCCGAGATGCGCGCAGACCTCAAGAAAGATGGGGTCATAGAAATAGACGGCAGCGCCGAGAAGGGTTTTACCGCCGTTAGCCTGAACTGCTTGCTTTAAACGATTCATGAAATGTCTCCTGATTAAACGGATTGCAAGCTGGCGCGCTTACGTTCAGCAAGCCAGCCCCAAAGTGTGTGGGTTGAGGAAAGATTCTGCGCAGCGGGATAAATCGCAGAGCAGAGCAGGCCGACGGCCAAAAGCAGAAGATTGCCGAAGACGCCGATGGTGTAATCGCTCCACGGGTAGTTAAAGCGATGAAGGTTGAGCATTTTGCCGCCGTCAAAAGTGAGCGTGGCATAAGCGGTGAAGAGCAGATTGGCGGTAATGCCGGCGATGGCGGCAGACCGTCCAGCGCGTGGGGAAAGAAATGCGAGCAGAAAAAGTCCAGCCAATCCGCCGGCGACGATTGCAGTAGCGGCATAGTAGAGCGCCAGTGCGGAGCCGTGCGTGGAACTCAAGCGAAGCGCGACCGCGATAGCGAGGAAACCGCACAAGACAACGGAGACTTTACCAAAGCGCAGGCGTTGTGCGTCCGTGTGGCGGGGGAAGAAGTGCGAGTAGAAGTCCTCGACCAGAATCAGGCCAAGGCAGTTGAGATCGGAGGCGAGCATCGACATGGCCGCGCCAAAGAGCGCCGCGAGAAACAGGCCGGCGACGCCCGTCGGCATCTGCGTCACCATGTAATACGGAAAGATCTGATCGGGACGCGTGATCGATGCGGGAAGCGACTGGCCCGATAGACGATAGAAGGCCCAGAGCAGCGAGCCGATCAGCATGAATGCTGTCCACACAGGGAGACAAAGCGATGCCCCCATGGCGATGCCACGCAGTGCGGAGCGGTCAGATCGTGCGGCCAGGTAACGCTGCACGACTGTCTGGTCGGCTGTGTATTTTTGCAGGTAGAAGAAGAGACCGTAGAGCGCCAGCGTCCAGAAGGTGGGCCGCGTGAGGTCGAAGCTCATGCTGCCCAGGCTCAGTTTGTGGTGCGCAGCGAGCAGATGAAACATCTGGCCGGGCCGCGCACGCGGCGAGACGAGCAGCAGAACGAGCGTAATGACGATTCCGGTCCAGAGCAGAAATCCCTGCACTACGTCGGTCCAGATGACGGCGCGAAGGCCGCCGATGAACGTGTAGAAGATGGTGATTACGCCCAGGCCCACAATGAGAAATGTGATGGACCAGCCCGTGAAGCCTGCGACAGCGAGCGCGAGCAGATAAAACACAAAGCCCATCTTGGCAAAGTGGCCGGTGGCAAAAGCGAAGGAGGAGTACATGCGCACAGTGGGCCCGAATCGCTTGCCGAAGTACTCGTACACCGACATCGATACGACGTGGCGAAAGAAAGGCACGACCACGGGACCGATCGAAAGAATCACTACGACAAAGAGAATGCCGGGGACAAGCAGATTCCAGTCACCCGCGTAAGCAGCGCCTGGGTAGGCGATGAAGGTAACGCTGGTGATGATGGTCGCCAGCAGCGAAAGCCCTGCGGCCCAGCCGGGGACGGAGCGTCCGGCAACGAAGTAGGCGTCGGTGGTTCGCTGGCGTCCGGCGACACGAATGCCAATGCCGACAAGAACGATCATGTAGGCGGCAATGACGAGCGTGTCGGCGAGGTGCATCTTAGCGGGCGCCTCCAGACTTTGCGGAATCATTCGCCGCGCCAGCCAGAGCGAGCTTACCCTCGGCCATGCTGACGGCAAGGCGCATGGCGGCCTTCATATTGGTGGCGTCTGCCTGGTTGCGACCAGCGATATCGAAGGCGGTACCGTGATCGACTGATGTGCGAATGATGGGCAGGCCAAGCGAAACGTTCACGCCGCCTGTGAAATCGATGAGTTTCATGGGGATGTGTCCCTGGTCGTGATACATGGCGACGACGAGATCGAATTCGCCGCGCAGGGCGCGGACAAAGACGGTGTCGGGCGAGTGTGGACCCGAGCATTCGATACCCATGGCGCGCGCCTCTTCGATTGCCGGTGCGATGATGGCGGCGTCTTCAGCGCCGAAGAGTCCATGCTCGCCGGCATGTGGATTGAGTCCGCAGACAGCGACGCGCGGCGCGCGGCGGCGCATCCAGAGGAGCGCATTGTTGCCCATCTGGATGGTTTCGACGATGCGCGCGCGATCGAGACGGCAGGCCTCTGCGAGAGGAATGTGCGTACTGACGTGAATCGTCGCCAACTTCTCCGAGTAAAGCAACATGCGTGGCTCAGGCGCGCCAGTCAGTTCGGCAATGTATTCAGTGTGGCCCGTGAAGGCGCGGCCGGAGAGTGTGACGGCTTCCTTATTGAGCGGCGCGGTAACCATGGCGTCGGCTTCGCCGCTCATGCAGAGTGCCACAGCGCGCCGCACATAAGCAATCGCTGCCAGACCGTACTCGGCGCGCAACTGGCCGAAGGTAACTTCGTGATCGGGCAGCAACGTGCCAGCTTCAACCAGAGTGCATGGCAACGTGGCTGGGTTGACGCCACAAAGACGCCCTGCGGCGTTGAGCACTGCGGAGTCGGCAATCAAAATCCAATGGGCGAGCGAAGCCACGGCCTCATCGTGGAGTGCTTTGAGAACAATCTCGGGACCAACGCCGGCCGGGTCTCCAATGCTGATGGCGATGCGTATAACTCTGCTCATGCTTGACCTCGAAGCACCGTGAGAATTTCCTTGAGGGTCGTGGGCGTGCCGAACCCGCCGGATTTCGTGATCACGATGCACCCTTCGGCGATGCCGCCTTGTACCGTACCCCATGGAATTCCAGGCGCACACTCCCCCTGGAGAATAAAAGAGTGGGCACCGAGTGTGCTGGCTGTAAGCTGCGCGGTGTCGCCGCCTGTAAGAATCAGCGCCTGCGGCGAGAATTTGTTAAATGCGCTGAGAATGCGCGTGCCGTCGCGGAGGCTGAGATCGAGACGCAGAACCTTGACTGCGCGAGAGCTTCTGCAAGCGAGATTCTTAAGTTGAAGTTTCGTCAGCGGATGTTCGGAGCCGGAGACAATCAATGTACACGCAGCAGAGGGCGGCGCTACGCGGCGCTTCCTTCGGGCGCTCCGGCAGGCAATCGCCTGTGCCAGGCCCGCCGAGCCGGCAAACAGGAGACCGGGAAGGTTTTCCGCATTGCGGACCAACGATTGCAGATCCGATTGCGTGGAACTGTCGCACAAGAGCAAGGGTTTGCCGGTGTCGAGCGATGCAACAACCTCTTCGGGACGGGAGACGAGATGAATGAGACCTCTCGCACGGGGTGGAAAGAGACTAACGAGATTGATCTGAGTGCGCTGGCCAGCGGCGTCCCGAATCTGCAGAATGCCGTTACGCACCGTGCGCCCCATGGCCGGAAATGCAGGAGCCAGCAGAACGGCGCGGGAACCAAAACCGCTATGTGCCGCCAGAATCTCAGCGGCGAAAGGGCCGCGTGCCGCGGAATCGATCTTCTTGAAGAAAAGCACATTGGAAGCAGACGACAGGCGAGCGGCTGCGCGCTTCACGATGCGGGCAGCCTTCGCCGGCGAGAGCGCGCGGGAATCGGTGTTGAATGCCTGCACCGGTTCCGAAGCCGGAAATAGCGCCTTGTCGCCAAGCCAGACGCGCACCGCACAACCCGCGCAAAGAAATGCCGCCGCCGAGTCGCAGGCACCCGTCAGATCGTCGGCCACTATATATGTGCGCTCGTATACACGCTCGGGAAGCGGAGGGACAGACGGCGCCGATTTATACAGCAGATTGACAGTAGCGGTATGCATTGAATGGCCGTGTCTTTATTTTCGAGAGTATACGATTATTTTCTAATTTTCGGAATAGGGATTTTCGGACTCGTCTCCAGCGTTGCTGTCGGGAGTCGAAGTGGGCAGGAAGCTGGGATTGACTTCAGAGGCTGGATTTGCCGCTTTATCGCTTGTCTGGCGGTAAATTTAAACGCTGAATGACGAATAGAACCCTCTATGCCGCATTTTGCGGGTGTGCGCGGGATTCTTCGGCGCTTCGGTCACGAGCCTGAAAGTTTGGTCTCGTGCGGCGCCTTCGGCTGCCAAGCGAGGCGCATTGACAGGCAGGATCAAGAAAGGATTGGGGACGGCGGCCATGCGGTCTCCGTCCCCTTTGTTGCCTGTGTAGCGGAGGTTAGAAGGTTATCCTTCCGGAGAACTCCGTCTCGCGAGGATCGCCGGCGCCGACGACCTGGCCGAAGCTTCCGGTCGAGCCAGTCCACGTTGGCTGCATGATCGTGTTCGGGTGGTTGAAGACATTGAACGCTTCAATCCGCAGTTTGAAGCCGATGCGTTCGGTGATCGGGAAGTTCTTGTCGAGTGCTACATTGAAGCTGATCTCTCTCGGATCGCGAATCGTACCAGCCTTTGCGTTACCAAATTCACCCCAGGCGGGCGCCTGGAAGGAAGTCGGGCTCCAATAGCTCGCGTGTCCGAGGTTGGTTTTACCATCTCCGAGACGCTTCACGGAGCCAATCTGGTTGGGATGCGTCGCCAATCCGATCGAACTCACCGAGAGGCCCGGATAGACGGCCAAACCGCTCTCTAGAACCGCCAGGCCCGAAGTGCCCCAACCGGAGAGAATCTCGCGTGCCAGCACGTTGCTCGATGTGCGGAAGAACGGCATCTCGTAGACCCATGCGGACGTGAACACCTGAGGGCGATCATAGTCGGGTTTGCCGTAGTCGAGCATCTCATCGCGTGGGTTTTGGAAACTCCCCGACTGATCATATCCGACGCCGGTTCCGTTGGCTCCCGGATTCGAAGGCTGCACATCTTCGAGCGCCTTGCTCCAGGTATAGGCCGCGTTGAGAGTCAAGTCCCGATGCTTCCATACCAGCCCGGTTTGAAGTCCGTTGTAGTTGGCAATGCCTCCGTTGTTGGTTCCACTGATGCTGCCATAACCGGGATAGGGCCCGTAGTAGAGAGTGGATGTTGAACCCGGATTCAAGCACGGATCGTAGCTGTAGGAACTCACCGAAGGGCCAGCATAAGGAAAAGATGTGCTGTTGAGCGGATTGTTGGGATTGGCAGCGCATGCGCTGGTGCCTGAAGTAGTCTTGTTCAGCGGGAAGTTGTAGCTGTAACCTTCCGCCATTACATGTTTTGAGATGCTGCCAGCGTACGCCACCTGTAAAACGCCGCCAGGCAGCACCTCCCGCTCAATCGCCAAGCTGAAGGTGCTTGTGATCGTGGGACGATAATCCGGCCCAATCACGGTCAGGCTTGGGATGCCCGGTGCGCCGGCTGCTCCTCCGGCTGTCGGCTGACTCAGGAGGCTGTTGCTGATGCTCGTGCTTTGCACAAAGGGCGGGTTGGAAATCAGCGAAGAGGTCTGAAGCAGAGCAATCTGCGTGTACCCGGTGCCGAATCCGCCGTGAACGGAGGTCTTGCCGTCGTTGGTAAGGCGATAGGCAAAGCCGATTCTGGGACCGAAGTTGGCGATCTTCGGATTGACAAAGCCGCGCGACGTGCCGTTCTGGCCGGCAAAGACCAATCCATCGATCTGATTGGCAACAGTTCCGGTCGCAGTGAGCGGTTGGAGCGAAGCATTGAGCGTTTCTTGTCCGAGGGTGTTGATGACCGGGGCTTGAGAAGCGACCCAGGTGCTCGCATTGAAGTTGGTGACCTGATCGCCCTCCTCGTAGGTCGGCCGGTAGTAGCTCCAGCGAAGGCCGAGGTTGACCGTCAGACGCTGATTGACCTTCCAGTCGTCCTGCACATACGCCTCGAACCAGCGGTTATGGAACCGCCCGGAGGGCTGTTCGTTGGTCTGCGTGTAAGAGGAGTCCAGGCCGAGCATGTAGTCACCCGCGGAGTCGCCGGAGTTCGCGCCACCAAAGACGAATAGCCCCATCGGGAAGGAGTTGGCATTGACGTGCCGAATCGTGAAGAGATAAAGAATGCCTGCCTGCAGCAGGTGGTTGCCTTTGGTCCAACTCACATCGTCTGAAACCACACCCGTTCCGTCGTGGATGTAGTTCGGCTGCGCGCCGACTCCGAGCCAAGCCCAGGTTCCGGCACCACCAATGACGAGATCGGGAATGCGGTTAAACGGATCGGCGTTGGGATACTGCTGCGCGATCGTTGCACCCTTTGGCATCGTATAGTTGGTAACCCCAAGCAGCCACTTGTTGTAGGTCTCGCCGCCTTCCATGGAGTTGATCAGGTTGGGCGTGATGGTGTCGTTCCAGCGCACCATGGCGTTCAGACCACGGCTGTAAACCGTCGAACCGGGGTTGGGAGCGGGGTCGTTGAAGTTTCTCGACGGGCGCAGGTTGTTCACCTCTTCCGTGGTCAAGCGCGCCGTGATCAGGTTGTTGTCGTTGATGTTGTGATCAATGCGGTAGTTGTAGTCGTTTTGAGAATCCTGCTCGGTTCCGTTGTTGATGTAGTTAAAAGTTCCCGTGGTGTTGGGCAGCGGCCAGTAGGAGTTCATCAGTGCGACCGCGGTCGGGTCCATACATTTGGGATTGATCTGGTCGTAGCGTCCGCTCGCGTCGGCGCTGATACATGACGAAGGATCAAGACCGCGATATTTGCTGAGCAGGCTCTGGCTTGCTGGCGTAAGTACCAGGCAGGGCGTCAGGCCGCCCGGGCATCCTGTCTTGTTGGTGAGCGATGGGCTGGCGCTGAAGTCGCCGCTCCTCATGGCTTGTGGAAGCATGTTGCGCGTATAGAGCGCGGCTGGATAGTGAATGACGCGCCACTCGCCGCCTGCGAAGAAGTAGGACTTTTTCGTTCGGTCTTCGTTATACACGTGGGGGATCATCAATGGCCCGCCCAGAGTGTACCCGAAAATGTTGAAGTGCAGCGCCGCAATGCCCTGACTGGCCGGCGTGACGTAGGGTTTGGCGGTCGCGATGTAGTTGTTCCGCACGTATTCGTATCCGCCACCATGGAACTGCTGGCCGCCGCTCTTGGTTTCGATCAGAATTTGTCCTGAACCGGCCATTCCGAACTTTGCGCTGTAATTGTCCTTCAGAATCCGGAACTCCGAGATCGAGTCGATGGTGGGCACCACATTGACGTTGATCAAAGCGTTGGGGTCCATGTCGAATAGACCGTCAATCGAATAACTTGTCTTTTCGATCGAGGTGCCGCCCACAATGATTTCCGTTTGTCCCAGGTAGCCGCCCTCGCCGTAATTTGGCAGAGCATTGGCTCCGCTGGCCGCGCTCACGCCGGGCACAATCAGCGCCAGCGTCTGGAAGTTGCGCCCGTTGAGCATCAGGTTGGCAACTTCTTTTTCTGAAACCGTGCCACCCAGCTCCGCGCTTTCGGTTTGCACGGCAACCGCGTCTGCCTCTACCGTCACGGTCGCCGCTGCCGCGCCCACCTGCAGTTTCAAATCGACGCCGCGGCGTTGGCTTGGATCGAGGTGAATATCCTTCACAACCTGGCTCTCGAATCCGGTCTTGCTGGTGCGTATCGAGTAATTGCCCGGCGCCAGCGACTCCGCGTCGTAGAACCCGCTGCCATTACTTGTTTCGGTCGCCGAGATTCCCGTTGCCTGGTTGGTGACGATGACCTGAACTCCCGGCACTACCGCCCCCGTGGGATCGGTCACAGTACCGGTGATTGAACAACTTGTTGCGTTCTGCGCGTGCAGCCACGCGCTCACGCAGAATACTCCGAACACCATAAACCACCGGGTTGCATTTCGCAGTTGATGCAGTCTCATTGAGGCCTCCTTCCGATTCTGGTTCGCTCTCATCGTTTGCCGACAGGAGAACGCTACCTTGCTGTTGCGGTGGGAACCTTAAGAGACCTTCAATTTCGGTGTCAACGAGAAAACGCCTCTTTCCCAGAGTGCAAAAACGAAGAGAAGGTCTGGCGGAACCGCAACTCGGACCGCTCGAAACTTTCCTGCCGAGCAATCCGCAATGCGGAACGTTTTTCAAAGCCTTTCCAAGGGCGAATTGCGCGGGGTTTATGGCGCGGCGATCGCGCCTTTTCATTGAGAAACAACCTGCGCCAGATTGTGCGGAGTGGGCATAAACACTTGAAGAAATTCGATTCGATCACAAAACAACCACTGCATCCTGAGCCATCTGCAATTCAGTTTCAGGGTTGCAGCGAATGGCCCTTCGCTCGCATATCGGGATCATGCGGCGATTGAGGGCGCCTTTGCTCCCAACTGCAATAAGCGCCTAGTTTCCACAGCGATGCGCACTGCCTTCCGGTTCCATAATTCGGAACGTCCATGCGGGCTCGTTCAAGCGTTGCGTGGGCAGCGCGATGTGCAATCCGTCTGCTTCCCGATGCCAGGTCAACTCCTCATCCGAACCCAGCAGCTTCACTCCGCAGACGGGCCCCTTGAGATACGGCAGGCCGCTCGCCAGCGAGCGAATGCGCAGTTCCCCGCTCGTGGGCCAGCCCAGCGCGATGGCATAGAGCGCGCCGTTGTGCGTGGTGAAGCGAATGTCCTGTGCGGTGAATTGCTGCTCGTCCGAGTGTTTGGATGAACCGGCCACTTTGGTGGGGCCTTCTCCGTAGACCAGCCAGGGGCGCGATCCGTAGATAGCCTCGCCGTTCGTTTTGAGCCACGCACCCATTTGGAGCAGAATCGTGCGTGCCTGCTCGGGGATGGTGCCATCGGGCTTCGGGCCCACGTTAAGCAGCAGGTTGCCGTTCTTGCTCACCACGTCGACCAATTCGTCGATGAGCGATTTGGCGCTGCGGTACTCGTCGTTGTTTACGTATCCCCAGGAATGAATGCTGACTGAAGTATCGGTCTGCCACGGCAGCAGGCGAACCGTGTCGAGTTTGCCTCGCTCGATGTCGAGGGTCGCAGCGTTCTCAGGGAAATCATACCCCTTGTAGGTGAGCACCACGCCCTGATGGCGGCGCGCCGCTTCGTCGTAGTAATAGGCGGCGAATCGCTGCAAGTAAGGCTGAAACGCAGGCTGGCCGATCCACCAGTCAAAGTAAAGAAAGTCGGGGTGGTACTTCGTGACCAGTTCCGAGCTGCGCGCCAGCCAGTCGTCGAGGAACGCCTTATTGGGCGGCAGCCACCGTTCCAGGTGATCCGGGTCCGGTTCCTTTGAGTCGTTTTCGCCAGGCAGCACCATCGGTTCCGCAGGGCCGTAGAGGCCGGCATAGCGCGGGTCGCGCACATCGGAGTCAAATTTCATTCCGCCGTCGTACCACCACCAGTGCTCGGCACGATGCGACGAAACGCCGAAGTGCAGACCATGGCGCCGCGTTGCCGCCTCCAATTCGCCGACCACATCGCGTTTGGGCCCCATCTTCGCGGCATCCCAATCGGTAACGCCGGAGTTGTACATGGCAAAGCCGTCGCAATGCTCGGCCACCGGCACCACATAGCGTGCGCCAGCCGCGGTAAACAGGTCGAGCCACGCGTTGGGGTCGAAGTGTTCGGCGCGGAACATGGGAATGAAATCCTTATAGCCGAATTTTGTCTGTGGGCCGTAGGTCGCGACTTGGTGCTTGAACGCCGCATTGCCCTGGACGTACATGTTGCGCGAGTACCACTCGTTTCCGAATGCCGGAACGGAGTACACGCCCCAGTGAATGAAAATGCCGAAC
>JAJYFA010000067.1 GCA_021790995.1 Acidobacteriota bacterium | reverse complement strand
TGGTGATCGACAGCGGCTGCGCCGCGTTGACCGTGATGGTGTAGGTGACCATGGCGCTGGTGCCCGCCGCATCGACCACCTTGACATTGGCCAGCGTGACGGTGCCCGTGCTGCTCGGCGTACCGGTAATGCTCAGCGTGTTGCCGCCGGTGCTGTATGCGGCAAGGTTGCCGTTGCCCAGCGGGTAGCCGGACGAACCTACCTGTATCCCGTTGATCGACCAGGTATAGCCTGGCACACCGCCCGATGCATTGATGGAGCCGTTGTAGTTCTGATTCACAATCGCCGACCCAAGCGAAGCCGGGTTGGGCGCGGGCAGCGACACCGGAGTCGCGGTAACGACGTCGATGGTATAGTTGCCCTGCGTGATGCTGTTTCCAGTTGCGTTGTCAGTCAGCGTTACGCCGAAGGTGATCGTATAGGGTGGAGTGGGCGTGGTCGCAGGCGTGCCACTGACGCTGAGTTGGGCTCCGCTGGCTACGGCGCTCAACCCGTAGGCCGGCAGTCCCGAGGCGATGGAGATCGTCAGGTTCCCGCTGCCACCCGATCCCATAATCACTCCAGATCCTCCGCCGTTATAGGGATACCCTGCATAGGCCGTCGACGGCAGCGAACCAGGATCGGGCGCAGGCAAAGACAACGCGGAGTAGATCTGAATCGTCAAGTTCTGCGTCGCCGTATGGCTTGCCGAATCCGTCACCTGCACCGTAAAGCTGGCTGTTCCGGTGGTACTCGGCTTGCCGCTGATTACGCCAGTGGTGGCGTTCAGGCTCAGGCCGAGTGTCGTGAGCGTACTGGCGCCCGAGGTGATCTGCCAGTTGGAATAGGTTCCGGAGCCACCTGCGGCAACTAAGGTTTGCGAGTAGTTCGAGCCCGCATTCCCGCCGGGCAGGGTGGTGGTTGTGATGGTCAACGCGCTCGTCACCGTGACCGTGAGGTTGGCCGCGGCTGAGACGTGCCCTTCCGAGTCCTTGACCGTCACGGCAAAATTCGCCGTGCCCGCCGTGGGACTGGTGCCGGTCAGCACGCCATTCGAAGTCACGCTCAGGCCGACTGCGGCGAGGCTCGCCGTGCCGGAGGTCACAGTCCAGCCATTGGTGTAGGTTCCCGAGCCGCCCGCCGCCGTGAGCTGGTAATTCGGGTTGACGCCAACCGATACGCCGGGCAATGTCGCCGGCGAGGTCACGTTGAGGGTGGCCTCGACGTTGACGGTGGCGTTGGTCGAGTACTGGTTGCCCAGCGAGTCCTTCGCCGTCACCACGACGTTGTAGGCCGCGGTGGTTGTGCCTGTGTTGCTGGGGCTGGCCGCGGTGATGGTGGTCGTCGCCGAGGGGCCTGCGCCGATCGTGAAGCCAGCCGGTACCGAGGAGCCGGAGGCTGCCGCCAATGTCCAGTTGTACGGTCCGCCGTTGCCGCCCGAACCCGAGAACGTATTCGACGTGTAAGCAGAGCCCGGATACGCGTTCGGTTGCGGATTGGTGACGGCAATGCTCACGGCTGCGCCAATGGTGAGGGCCAGGGTGATGCTGGCTGTGTTCGCCGGAGTCGCATTATCCGTCGCGGTAACTACCACGCTGTAATTGCCCGCGCTGTTGGCCGCGAGCGTGCCGCCGATCAGGCCGGTCGTTGGGTTGATGCTCAGACCGGACGGGACCGATGAGCCGGTGGCGCCGGCGATGCTCCAGGTATAGGTTCCCGTGCCGCCGGTAGCCGTTACCGTCGAGTTGCCGCCGGTTGGCGGATAGCTGGACCCGGCGTAGCCTTCGGGCAGCGTGATGGAGTTGATCGTGATGCCGGGCTTGATGGTAAAGGTCAGTGTTGTCTGGCCGCTGTTCGCCGGAGTCGCATTGTCGGTGGCCGTCACCACAGCGATATAAGTGCCTGCGCTGCCGGTTGCGGGTGTTCCACCGATCACGCCTGCCGACGACAGGCTCAATCCTGGAGGCAGCGAAGAGCCGCTTGCTGCTGCCCATGTCCAGTTATAAGGACCGCTGTTGCCGCCAGTGGCAGTCAGAGTTGTATTCGGGTAAGCCGCACCCGCGTAGCCCGCCGGCGGAACGAGGGAGCTGACGATCACCTGCGGATAGGTGACTACAATTTGATAGGTCGGCGAGGTTGCCGAATCTCCATAGTTATCCGAGGCCTTGACCGAGAACGAGAATGTGCCGACATCGGTGGCCTTGTTCAGGGTTCCGGCGAGTGCGCCGTTGGTAGCTAAAGCAAGATCCGGGGGTAAGGTGCTGCCTGCGACCAGCGCGTAGGTCAGTGTGCCAGCGCCTCCGCTGGCCGTGACCGCGCTTGAATACGCCGAATTGAACGTCCCGGTTGCGGCGGGCGCAACGCCAAATGTAATGGCTGGAGCCGCACCAACGACGATGCTCTCGCTTGCCGAAGTCGCCGTATCGCCGTACTGGTCTGTCACGCTGACCTTGAAGCTGTAAGTGCCCACGTCGCCGGCGTAGGGAGTTCCCGTGATGGCGCCGGTGCCGGTGTTGAACACGAGGTGCCCCGAAGATGGCAATGAACCTTGCAGGGTGTAGGTCGTCGTGCCCGCCGTGCCTGAGGCGGCGGCGCTGCTCGAGTAGGCCGTGCCCACAGTAGCGGTCGCGGCCGGCACGGCAAAAGTAATGGTCGGCGCGTTGATCGTCAGGGTCAGGGGACCGGAAGTCAGGGTGTCGCCATACTGATCGACAACAGTGACGGTGAAGTTATACGTGCCCACGTCATTGGCGTAGGGAGTTCCCGTGATGGCGCCGGTGCTGGCGTTAAACGTCAGGTGGCCGGAGGCGGGGAACGATCCCTTCAAGGAGTACGTTGTCGTGCCCAGAGCGCCCGTAGCCGTAACGCCGCCCGCATAAGCGACGCCGACGACTCCGGCCGGCAACGCTGCGTTGAAGGCAAGGGTCGGCCCGACCACAGTGATGGTCTGTGCTGACGAGGTCGCCGTGAGCGCGTTCGGCGTGCCCGAATCGGTGATCGTGAACTTGATCCCGCTGTAGACGCCGACGCAGGCCGCCGTGGGGATTGCGGGTGAGGAGAGCGTACCGGATGAGCTCAGGCTCAGGCAGGGAGGCAGAGGCCCGCTTCCGCTGGCCAGAGTCCACTTATATGGTGCAACGCCGCCAGTCCCGGTCAGCGCCACCGAGTAGGCCGTGCCCACCGACACCGTCCCCTGCGCGGTAGTGAGGCTGGCGATCGCCGGAGTGGCGGGAACGGTGATCGTCACCGTTCCGGTCTTGGTGCTGTCGGCAACCGAAGTCGCGGTAATCGTGATCGATTGTGAAGAGCTGGTCGCCGCCGGGGCTGTGAACGTGGCCGAGGTTGTCGTAGTGTTCGACAGGGTTCCTGCCGAAGCGGCCCAGGTGACGCCAGCCGTATTCTTGTCGTTCGTCACCGTAGCGGAGAGAGTGGTCGTATCAGTTCCATCCACGGTACTTGAAGCGGCCGTTATGGTGATCGGACCTAACCCGGCAGATCCTCCGCAACCTGCAAGCCACAACACGAATGAGGCCGAGAGAACACCCGCAAACAACCGCACACACGCCTTCCTCAACATTACCCACTCCCCCTTTTGGCATTGCATCAGATCATTTATTCGTTGCTGGTCGAGGGGCATTCAACCGAAATCACACGAATTCATTAAATTTCTACTGATTTCGTCTTTTTTCGTGCAATAATCTCTGCATAGTTCAGGTTCTGCAACTGTTTCGGCGATTCTCCCCCAAGGGTCGGCCGGCGACTCGTCCAGGTTCGGTAGAGGGAGAGAACTCTCTGCAAGGGGCGATGTTCGTATTCCTCCAGTTCGGGACTTCCAGCTTCATCCGGAACGTTTATGGTCGCCCGTAAAAAATCCCGCCCTGCTCCTGAAGAGCCCCCCGTCCCTGTTCGCCTGAGCAGTTGGAAGGAGATCGCGGCATATCTCCAACGCGACCCGCGTACTGTGCAGCAATGGGAAAAGAAGGAAGGGCTTCCGGTACACCGCCTGGAACATCAGGCTCGCGCCAGCGTCTACGCCTATACAAATGAGATTGATGCCTGGATGGAAGCGCGTTCGGGATTGCCAAATGCGGGACAGCCAGAAGAACAGATGCCGGAACAGGCGCGATTTTCCCGGTACTGGCCGCTCTTCAAGCTCTCTCCGTGGCTGATCCTTCTTCTCTTTGTGCTGGCGGTCATTGGGGTTGGCATAGAGATGAGGCCGATCGCCAATCGGCACAAGGCGTCCGCAGCCGCCGATCCGCCTCCTGCTCCGGTTCTTGCGGTAATGCCCTTTGAGGATCAGACATCGACCGACGGTATTCTGGCCGGCAATCTGACAGATAGCCTGATTGCCGATTTTGACCGGATCGGCAAGATCGCAGTGATCTCGCCACAGTCGGTTTCTTCCTTCAAGGGTGAGCACTTACCTTTGCAGCAGGTGGCCGGCAGGCTTCACGCCTCGCTCGTGCTTCGCGGCACGGTGGCAAAGACTGAGGATCGACTCCAGGTAACGGTCGAGCTTCTGGAGCCTTCTCACAATAAGCATCTGTGGGGGGCCACCTATACACGCAACAACGGCGACGGTTCTCCTTCGTTGTGCGAGATTGCATCCGGAATCGCCGTCGAGGCCACGCGCAAGATCACCGGCTCGGTACCCGCAGTCGCCCTGCCCAACAGGGATGAAAACCCCAAGGCCAGGCAAGCCTATCTCACGGGCCGGTTCTACTGGAATCAGCGCGACCTGCCCGGACTGGAAAAGGCAATCACATCCTTTCAGCGGGCCATTTCCATCGATCCCAAATATGCAGACGCCTATGCCGGGCTCGCAGAGACCTACGATCTGATGACGGACCGTGGCGTACTGACCGATGCCGAGGCCTTCCGCCGCGCCAAGACTGCCGCGCAGACCGCCATCGCGCTCAACCCCACAAACGCAAATGCCTATAGCGCACTGGCCTTGGCCGTATACCGCGAGGATTGGGACTTCGCCCGGGCCGAGGAGTACTTCAAGAAGGCCGTCGCCTTGAACCCCAACTACGCCGTGGCGCACCAGTGGTACGGCGAGTTTCTGGGCGATATGCGCCGCTTTGACCAGAGCATCTCAGAGTTGCGCAAGGCCGAAGAACTCGACCCGTTAGCGCCCATGGTGGGCAGCGACCTGGCTGACGGCTACCTGCACGCGGAGCGGCTAGCCGAGGCCAATACCGAGCTGCAACGCGTTTTGGATCTCTATCCCAACTTCCCTCCCGCGCATCTCTACCGCATCCAGGTTTACACGCTCCTGGGCGACTTCTCCGCCGCGGAGAGCGAGGCTCAGACCTATCTGCGGCTCACTCACGACTCAACGCCGTTGCAGATTGTTGGAATTCAGCGAATGGCCGCTATGGGCGATTTGGAGCACGCCCGCATGCAGTTATCTCAGCTCCTCGCCGGAGCGAACGGGCGATCGCTGAAGCCTTACCAGCGATCGCAGCTTGATTTCCTCACCCGTCAGGACGATTTGGGGTATAGGGAACTCGAAAGCGCCTATCGCGCGCGAAGCTGGTGGCTGGTGACCATGCTGGTCGACCCCGGATTCGACGCCATCCACACCCAGCCACGCTTTCTGGCTTTGGCCCGGCGTGTGGGAATGCTGAATTCGAGCAATCGCGAGATGGCGCACGCTATCGAGACAGCTCAGGCAGTCCGCTGAGTCCGGCTTAAACGTGGCAACTGGCCAGACCGCGCTTTTCAAGATAGCGCTGATGGTAATCTTCCGCGCGCCAGAACGTCTGAGCGGGAACCACCTGCGTGACAATGCGCTTCGGCTTGAAGCGGCCCCCGGCGGCGAGCTGTTCGATTTTGGCGCGAGCCCGCGCCTCCTGCTCGGGCGAATGATAGAAGATGACGGAACGGTACTGCGTGCCCCAGTCAGGCCCCTGACGATTGAGGGTAGTTGGATCGTGGAGTTCGAAGAAGGCGTCGAGCAATTGCTCGTAGGTGACCTTCTCCGTATCGAAGTCGAGCTCGACCACTTCCGCGTGCCCGGTCTGATCGGTGCATACGTCTTTATAGCTGGGTTTGGCGAACGATCCACCCTCGTAGCCCACAGCCGTCGCCGTTACGCCAGGCATCGCGGCAAACACGGCCTCCACGCCCCAAAAGCATCCTGCTCCGAATGTTGCCTTTTCAATGCTCATGGTTTGTAAGATGCACAAAAGCAGATTTTGGCTTCCAGCGGCTTCTCGCCCTTTGCGGCAGGTGGAAACTGCAAATCGTTTGGTTACAGGCCGGCCAGAAACTCGTTGAATCGCCTGGCGTGAGGCGAAGCATCGGCAACCTTCCGAGGGTCGATCAGGGCCAGAAGCGCAAAACCGTGCTTCACCTTGTGATATTCGCCCTTGGTCTTCGTAAGTCTGGATGCATGGATCAAAGCCCGTTCCAGATCGCCCTTTTGGACGGCCTCGACGTTTGTGTGGCTGCCAGGCAGACTGTTGGCCAAAAATCCCCCGTTGTAAAAGTCAGCGAGCGCCTGCCGATCAGCCAGGAACCATGCTTCCATGGCCTGGACCATCAGGAAAACCTTGTGCCGGACGAGTGCAGGAAAATTCCAGTGATCGCGCTCCTGAAGGTGCTGGACAGAAGAAGCGAAGCAAACCGGGGCTTCGGCATCGACCAACAGCGCGCATACGTCGCCAGCTTGACTGGAATCAACCGCGGTTTTGAATCGCTTGAATGCCTCGTCGCGCCCGCCGCAGGCGACGATTTTGGGACGATGATTTGCAGAAACCAGATTCTGACAATAACTGGCGAATCCTTCGCTGCACCGTTTAAGCGTGTCTTTATTGTTTCCTCCACCCTCCACGTAGATCCAGACACTCACCAGCGGTTTCCCCCGATCTCGCCGCTCATCCAAAGATGTCCGAGCGAATAATCCTTGAGCCAAACCTTCAGTCGCTCTTTGTCCAACCGCCGGATCACCGTGGAGCCCTCGACCTTTTCGCAGACGCAAACCGCTTCTGGCGTTTCGGTGAATGCGTCGAGGAGTGCGTCGGAGTGCGTGGTGACGATCACCTGGGTTCGCGTGGAGGCGTCGACCAGCAGATCGGCGAGCGTGTGAATGGCGTCGGGATGCAGGCCGAGTTCGGGCTCGTCGATACAAGTGACGGGGCCCGGAGTCGGATTCAGAAGGATCGTTAACAAGGCCAGCCAGCGCAAGGTTCCATCAGAGAGACGATAGGCAGAAACAGAGATACCATCTTTCTCGTTGATCGCAAGCTGAAGATGCGTGCCAATAAGCCTTATATCCAAGCTCTCAAACGGCTCGTAAAACTTCTTCATCAACTCATTGATCCGCTCGAATACGGGACGATGGTAGTCTCTGAGATACGCGAGCATTTGTGCGAGATTGTAGCCATTTTCTTCGAGCCGCTTTACGGACTGACCAACGGGAACAGGATCGCGAGGGGTCAGGTCGGCTCCAAATTCCCAATCCTGGTGGAAGTCGAAGCTATCGAAAAAGTCTCGTATTTCCAGGGTTTCCGGCAAATAGAAGCTGACGCCCGCTTCCACCAACGCACGCGAGGAAAGCTGTGAGAGAACGGATTGATCCTGGATTAGATCGAAACGAACCGGTGATTCTTCATAAAGGGTCTGTCGAAGATGCAATTCTCCTTGAGCTCCGCTTCGCAGGAAACGAGAGTTTGTCGGATTGTACCCTCCAGGTACCTGCACCGATTCAGTGCTCACTCGGAATGAGTTCTGAAACCTATCGAGTCCGATGTCGTATTGGGAAACGAGAGGTGGGCCAGTGTAACTATGCGACATGTCCCATGAAATCTTCGCGCTGAGCGAGGCTCGCAGACTCTGTCCCCGGTTTCCTTTCCAAATCCATTCGTCAACCCCGCCTGTCTCTAGAACAACGCTCCACGGTTCCTTTTCGGGGAGGAGGGACAATAATCGAATGACCTCGATCAAATTCGACTTTCCCGATCCGTTCGGCCCGATCAGGATGTTCAGCGGCTTGAGTTCGATCTCCTCGGTATTGGGTCCGAAGGAGAGCAGGTTGACCGGGCGAATCGACTCGAGAAACGGCGGCTGGGCCACGGCTTTGCCTCCTTCCTTTTGGGAATCTGCCACTACCGTATCACTTTATCGCAATCGCCGCGCAATCAGACGGCTCACGGGAACCGCCTCGGCCCCTAAAGCACAAACAGCAGCTAAGCTGGCAACAAACTCTTCGATTGTCGTGGCAACATCCTTGACTAAGCCGCGGACAGGCTGACCACTGATCCCTGATCCCTGTTTTTTCAGCTCAGCGGCGCCAGGTGCTTGGTGTTCTGGTAGGTGTAGACGATGCGGTGGATGACGGTGATGGTTGAGAGCACGGCCAGGACCCACAAGACCGGAGCCATCACGCCCCAATGATTGAAGAGCGCCCCCAGCAGAATGAGCACAATGCGCTCGGGCCGCTCCATGAATCCCACCTTGCACTGGCGAATGAGCGACTCGGCGCGGGCGCGCGTGTAGCTGACCATGAGCGAAGTAACCATGACGAAGGCCACCAGCACTACATAGCGGAAGCGGTTGATGCGGCCGTAGTAGACCAGCAATCCGAAGAAGAGCACGACATCGGAGTAGCGGTCGATGACGGAATCGAAGAACGAGCCGAAGACCGTGACCGTATTGGTGCGGCGGGCAACGCGGCCATCGACCATGTCGAAGATGCCGGCGCCGAAGATCACCAGGCCCGCGAAGAAAAACATGCGGTCGCCGTTGGCGGCGTTGGCGTGGCCGAAGAGAAACGCGGCGGCGATATTGATGACCAGACCGATGAAGGTGAGGACGTTGGGAGAGATGCGGGTGAGCGCCAGCCCATGCACGATGCGGTCGAGCAGCCATCCGCAGGCACGGCCAAAAGCACTGGTCCAGGTCATTTGAGCTTTCCGCTCCTGGCTTCTAGCTGACAGCCTCACCACGCTAGAACCGGCTCGATTGTTCTTCAAAAGAGCTATTAGCTAGAGGCTGGAAGCTAGTAGCTGTTCTTCGTACTACTGCGCTGCTGCGGGCGCGGCTCCGTCGGCTTCGACAGCGTCGTCGTGAATCGTGGTCAGTTTCAGGATCTCCAGTTCACGCTTGCCGTTGGGCGTCACGATGGTGGCCGTATCGCCGACCTTCTTGCCCACGATTCCGCGGCCGATGGGCGACGTGGTGGAGATCAACCCCTTCGAGACATCGGCTTCCTCACTGGTCACCAGGCGGTACTCAATCTCCTCTTCCTTGGTTGAGTCATAGACCACCACTGTGGACCCGAAGCCGGCCTTGTCCCTGGGGATGTTGGCCAGATTCACCAGCGACAGCTCTGCCATGCGCTTCTTGAGCTGGCCGAGGCGAGCATTGACGAACTCCTGCCGCTGCTTGGCCATGTGGTATTCGGCGTTTTCCGAGAGATCGCCCAGAGCCCGCGCCTTCTTGATCTCGGCCGGGAGTTCGGTGGTCAGCTCGTACTCGAGCTGCTTGATCTCCTCTTCCAGTTTTTTCTTGATGTGTTCGGGCATCCGCGATCCGGTAGCGGCGAAAGACAAGCTCCAGCCGCGAGAGATGAACGTACCTGAACTCCATTATAAGGCAGGGGTCGGGTGTCAGGTTTCAGGGGGCAGGGCGCTGGATCTTGTGAGTCGGCGGCCTCTCATCGCCTGCAAGGTGGCGACGCAAGGAGAGCAATAGGGATCCCGCAACCCTTACCGGGTCTCGTCCTCCGACCCGTGACCGCGAATCCGATGCCACTGATTGAGAAACTCCTGCAAGATCAGAGTCGCCGCTACCTGGTCGACGAGCTTGCGGTGCTGCTGGCGTGCGTGGCCGGCCTGGTAGAGAATCTGGTGCGCCTCGTGGCTGGTCAAACGCTCGTCCCAGAGGTGGACAGGCAGCCCGGTCAGCTCGCCCAGCTCGGCGGCAAAGGCTTGAATTTTCGCCGCTTGCGGGCTTGTCTCGCCGGAGAGATGCACAGGATTGCCCACTACGATGCCGGCCACGCCGAACCGCCGGCAGAGGCGGGCCAGCGAGCGCAAGTCCTCGCGCCGGCGCGCACGCCGCTCGAGTGTCAGAACGGGTTGCGCCGTGAGGCCCAGCTCGTCCGACACTGCAACGCCGATGCGGCGGCTGCCGACGTCGAGGGCAAGATAGCGGGGATGAGCGATGGTGGGCACGATTCCGTCCCTTTGCCAAAAGACGAGCAGCTTTCAGCTTACGGCCTCAGGACGGTTACTGCGCAAACTCGATTTTCCCCCGATACAATCAAAATAGTGAGAATCCCGGAAGGGTCTTTTCCCGTCAGTTTCTAGAGGGAAGGTTGAAGAGCAGCAGGATGGCGCGGCGCAGACGGAAGAGCAGAAGAAGGAAGGATTCTGGCGCCGGCGGCTATCTGCTGGGCTTGTTTCTGATTGTCCTGCTGGCCGGCGCCGGGGTGGGATGGCTGGTGTTTGCTCCCTACGGGCCGGAAACGGCGACCCTTGTGAATGTGACGCCGGGCTTGCCTACCGTGGCGATTGGCCGCAAGCTCGAAGCGGCAGGCGTGGTGCGCAGCCGCTATGCGTTCGATCTGGTGCGCTGGGTCCAGCGCGGAAGACTGGAGGCTGGGGAATACGAGTTCGACCATCCGGCGCCGGTGACAGAAGTGTATGCGCGGATTGCCCGCGGCGACGTGGTGACGAGATCGGTCACAGTGCCGGAGGGAGCGAATATTTTCGACATCGCCGCCCGTGTGGAAGAGGCGGGCTTGGTTTCGCGGAAGCAGTTCGTGACCGCCGCGGAGAGTCAGACGGGGCTGATTGCGGACCTGGACCCGGAAGCGAAGAGCTTGGAAGGCTACCTGTTTCCGGATACCTATCGGTTTTCGCCTACGGCCACGGCGGTGCAGATTGTGGAGGTCATGGTGCGGCGGTTTCGCACGGTGGCCAGGGAACTGGGATTGAAGGAGAACGTGCACGAGGTGGTTACAATCGCATCGCTGGTGGAGCGAGAAACGGCCGTGAAAGCGGATCGTCCGCTGGTGGCGAGCGTGTTTGTGAACCGGCTTGCGAAGAAGATGCCTCTGCGCACGGACCCCGCGGTAATTTACGGGCTCGAGATTGAAGGCAAGTGGCGCGGCACAATTTACGCAAGCGATCTAACCCAAAACACGCCCTACAACACCTATCTTCACGCGGGCCTGCCGCCGGGGCCGGTGGCGAATCCCGGTATTCCTTCGCTGCGTGCGGCCATGCATCCGCCGAAGACCAACTATCTGTATTTTGTGGCTGAGGGAACCAACGCGCAGGGACACTCGCTGTTCGCGGCAACGCTCGACGAACACAACCACAACGTGGCCGAGTACCGGCGCGCGCGGAAGAAGGCGGGTGAGCGATGAAGATCGCGCATCGTTCTGCTTGCGTGGCGGCTCTGGCGCTTCCGCTGTTTGTCGCGGGCTGTTCGCTGCTGCCAACCACGCGCCATCTGCCGGTTCCAAAGGCCCCGGTGCTCGTGCGCTCCGCGACGCCTCAGGAACTGGTGGAACAACTCAACCAAAGGTGGGATGCGCTCGAGACCCTGACGGCTACGGTGGAGATCCAGGCCACGGAATTCAAGACGACCGAGGGCATCGAAAAGGATTTCCCCTCGAGCCGCGGGTACATCCTGATGCGCAAGCCCCGGATGCTGCGCGTGATGGGAACGTATTTCGGCGTGCCCATCTTCAATATGGCAAGCGACGGAAGCAACTTCACGCTCGTGATTCCTTCGAAGAATCTCGTGATCAAAGGAGCCAACACGGTCACGGAGAAAAATCTCTCAAGCCCACTGCTGAATTTGCGCCCAGATTTCTTTCTCGATGCCATTGCGGTGCGCGGCCTGGAACCGAACGAAGAGTACATGGTGATGAACGACACGGAGACCATCGAGGACACGGCCAAGAAGCATCTCTATAAGGAGCCGGAGTACGTGCTGAGCATCATGCGTCCAAAGGCTGGCCGGGAGAAGCTTCCGGTTCGCGTGATCACCTTTCGCCGCGACGACATGATGCCTTACGACCAGGACATCTACGACAGCCAGGGCAACCTGGAAACACAGGTGATTTACAGCAACTATGCGGAGTTCAGCGCCGGCAAGTATCCCTCAAAGGTGACGATCAAGCGCCCGCAGGAGGGCATTCAGCTCACGCTCACGGTTGTAGATGTGCATGAGAATATCCAACTCTCCGACAGCCAGTTCCAGGTGAAGATTCCCTCGGGAGCGACGGTCCGGCAGCTCAAGTAGCGAACAGCAGAGCGGTCGGCAGTGATTGGCATCCGCACACCGACAAGGCGGCGATCCGGGCAAACAGACTTGCACACGCGAGAACCTTGAATACTTGCAAGCGAATTTACGCTTCCTTCCATAAGGAACTTCCGTCAGAATTGCCAGGTTCCCCCTCCGGTCCCGAGAAAGGCGCAGGAAAGGAGGGGTGTTTGAGTATTTGGGGGCCGAATCTAAATGCGGTCGTGCATCAGGTAAGGCGGCGATGGCATAGCTCCCATGCGGATGGCGCCACTCGGTGTCTGTGGCATGGGCCACGGCTGCACGCCAACGCGTTTTGCCCATGCAGCGTAGTCGGCGGCCATTTTTCGCACCTTGTTGGGGAACTGGTCGGCAAGGTTGTGCATCTCGGTTCGATCCTTTTCCATGTCATAGAGCTCCCAGCAGTCGGGGAATTGCGAGACAAGCTTCCACTTTCCTTCTCGCACTGCGCTGTTGCCTTCGTGCTCCCAGAACAGGGACCGTTCGGTAAGTTCCCGGCCCTGAAAGACGGGAAACAGACTCTTTCCCTCAAGAGGAGGAGGTGGCGTGCCGGCTATGCTTTTGGTGGGATACGGCACTCCCGCGACGTCGAGGCACGTGGGCATTACATCGATCTCATGCCCGATTGTATGTGTGATGCCACTCCGCTTGAGACCCCCTGGCCAATGCACAATGAAGGGCGTTGAGATTCCGCCCTCGTGCGCGTAATGCTTGTAAAGCCGGAAGGGCGTATTGCTGGTATTTCCCCAGGGAATGCCGTAGCTCTGATACGTCGTGGCTGGGCCCGGCATGATCGACGGATCGTTGCCGGAGATCACTGGCAGGCCGTCCTTGGTGGTATAGGGCATGAACGGGGGCCGCCCCTCGCGTTGTGAAGCGCGTCCCATCTCTTCGTAGTTGCCTCCGTTGTCGGACATAAAACAAATCAGAGTATTGTCGAGGATTCCCAACTGTCGCAGCTTGCTGACGATCTTGCCCACGTTTTGATCCAGCAGATCGATCTGGGCGGCATACACTTCCATGCGCCGCTGTTCCCATGGATGGAATGAGGCGAGTTCCCAAGCTGGAACACGCGCATCGCGCGGGGTGATTCTCCATTCGGGCTTGACCAGTCCCATGGCGAGTTGCTTCGAGTGGCGCGACTTCCGCAGGGCGTCCCATCCACCCGCATATCTTCCTTTGTACTTCGCAATTGCGTCTTCAGGCGCCATGAGCGGCCAATGTCCGGCCGTGAACGCGGCATAAAGAAAGAAGGGTTTATCTCCGTGCGCAGCATCCTCGATGAACTTTGCCGAGTGGTCGCCGATTGCATTTGTGAGATAGTAGTCCTTGTCGTCTTTCGACACCTCGATTGGATCGTTGTCGCTTGTAAGTGAGGCAGGGTCGAAGTAACTGGCCGCGCCGTTGATAATTCCGTAGTAGCGATCGAAGCCGCGCTGGAGTGGATAGTTATGCTTGCCAATCTTGAGCGGGGTCAGGTGCCACTTTCCCGTCATCAGAGTCGTATAGCCGCCGGCTCGCAGGGCTTCTGCAATGGTGACGCACTTCTCGCTCAGGTCTCCTGCATATGCGGGATAGGGGTATCTCCCGTAGTCGGAGGTCATCATTCCCATCCCCGCCTGGTGCGAGTACAGTCCCGTCATCAGTGCGGCACGCGACGGGCAGCAACGTGGACTGTTGTGAAAGTCGCTAAACCTCAATCCTCCGCGCGCCAGCTCATCGATATGGGGCGTCTCAATCTCTGACCCATAGCAGCCGAGGTCGGAGAAGCCCATATCGTCGGCGAGAATGAATACGATGTTGGGCCGGCGTCCCGCATGCGGCTCCGCAGAGGCAGGTTGCGAACTCCATGGCATAAACGTTCCCGCGCCTGCGTAGAGACCAGTCTGCAAAAACTCTCGACGTGTACTCATGTAATTTCTCCTGCGCGATAATGCGCGCTGTTCCTTGCACGGACGAGGTGCTGTTCTGAGCCCAGGCTATTGCCGAATCCATGACGAACAAGCCCCCTGGCAGTGGCGATCCGCGTGGATCGCCCGCTGCCGCCTGCGGTGTATTTCAGTCTGGCATGGCGAAGAGTTGCATGTCGCCTGCCGTGCGTGGCAGGTCTTTGAAGCGCGCAAGGCGGAACTCCGCCCAATAGCCGGACCAGCGCGGATCGGTCTGGAGCGCGGCGCCGAGGGCCTGGATCAGTTCCTTGCGCACCTTGGCGTACTGCGGGCTGTCGATCAGGTTCACTGCGTCCTCACTGTCGAGGTCGAAGAGCTCATCGATCTGCGAGGTGCAGTTGTAAGAGTAAAGATAACGGTGGCCGTCGGCGGCGCGGCGCTGGATGCCGCAATCGAAGTTCACGCCTACATGCCATCCACCGAAGAAGAGAAGATTGCGGTCTTCCGGGCCCTGTCCGGACTGCATCGCCGGCAGCAGCGAGATGCCGTCGAACATGGCCTCGGGCTTGATGCCGGCAAGGTGGAGAATCGTCTGCGAGAGATCGAGAAGTGAAACGGGCGACTCCACGGTCGGATGCGGATGTTGCATGCCGGCGGGCAGCTTGAAGACCATCGGCACGCGAACGATGTCGGGATAAAGGTAGACGCCCTTGTCGATCAAGGCGCGGCGGCCATCCATCTCGCCGTGGTCGGAGATGAAGGCAATTACCATGTCGTCGTAGAGGCCCAGCTCTTTGAGCCGCTTGATCACTATGCCGATGACGCGATCGACAAGTTCCATCTGCAGGATGTAGGCGACGCGGTAGTCGATGAGCTCCTGGGGATCGTAGATTCCCCAGTAACGGCGATAGATGTCGATAATCTCCGGCTCATTGGAGGCGCGTGAAAAGTCGTGCTTCTGGGCGGTGCACCAGGATTCGGGAACGCCGACGATCTTCCGCAGTTCGCGTTCGCGGTCTTCAAATCCCGCCGGAATGGCGAACGGCTGGTGAGGGTCGAAGATGTCCAGCTGCAGATACATGGGATGATGCTGGAGCGAGCCATTGGCGATCAGGCTCTCTACGGTGTCAATCGCCTTTTCCCCCAGGTAGTAGCTGTACTGCGCTTCGATCGGAAACGGCTTGCCGTCCTGCTGCACGATCCAGCCGCCGGTCGAGTTGCCGGGGGGGGTGCGGTCTTGCTGGCGGAAGACGATCTCGCGTGAATATTTTTGCGGCTTTACGCCCAGACTGCGCTGGTAAGCGAGGAAATCGTCGTCGTCGAAGACCGGAGGCGACCAGCGGTTCCAGGGTTGATCGTTTTCGCCGAAGGCATCGATAAACTTCTTGGTGCCCACATGACACTTGCCCACCTGGCGGGTGACGTAGCCGGCGGCTTTCAGGTATTCCGGAAAGATGGTGTCGCCGGGGCGAAGCTCGGTTTCGAGGCCTTCAGGCGCGCGTTCGCCGTTGCCCTGCACGTAACTGTACCGGCCCGTCAGATAAGAGGCGCGCGAGGGCGAGCAGAGCGGCACGGTGCAAAAGGCGTTGGAGAAGAATGTGCCGTCCTCGATAAGCGAGCGAATGGCGGGTAGCTTCACGTGCCGCGAGAGAGCCCGCGCGGGGTGGTAGAGATCGGGACCGACCATGTCGGCGCTGATCAGCAGAATGTGGGGCTGCTTGCCGCTGCCGCCCTCGCGAAAGGGCCCTTCACCGATTCGTTCCTGGGTAAAGCGGAGCCTGGGCTTTTCCTCTGTGGCAGAGGGTTGGCTGGCAAGTATCTTCTGGCTGAGAAGGGCGCCGGCGGAGAGACTGCAGAACGATCGCCTGTCCATCATAGAAAATCCATATCCATCTGGCGCGGGAAGCGCGAGAAAACGATAGCGCAGTTGGGCATATCCTGTAAAGCATTACATCATACCCCGCCTGTAACCCCTGGCCAGACGGCTTTCGTGCAGCCATGGGCAGCAGGGAAGTCTGCGCATGCTCTCAACAGCCGATGCGCCCGCAAACTGGGTGCAAGCGGGTTGCACCGCCGCGGCCGCCGCGCCTGTATTGCCTAAGACCAGCCAACTGTATTAACAATGAGGTGACTATCACGTCAACGTATGGATATCATACAAGTTGCCAAGCGAGCGAATGTTTCCACGGCCACGGTATCCCGGGTGTTGAACGGTTTTCCGGGAGTGCGGGAAAAGACCCTCCAGCGCGTGCGGCGGGCGATCGCGGAGACGAATTACGTTCCCAATCCCAATGCCCGCGGTCTGCGCGCCGGGCGGACACGGCTCTTCGGGCTGATCGTCTCCGACGTCAACAACCCCTTCTTCCCTGAACTGATCGACGCCTTCGAGGCCCTGGCTGCCGCGCAAGGCATCGAGGTGATCTTTACCCACACCAACTACGACCCGAAGCGCCTGCAGAGCTGCATTCGCCGCATGATCGAGCGCAGCGTCGATGCCATTGCCGTGATGACCTCGGAGGTGGAAGAGGATGCTTTGCAGCAGGCGGCGCGGGCCGGCATTCCCGTGGTGCTGATGAACCAGCGCAAGCTAGCCGGCAAGTATCCCAACGTTCTGGTCGAGTACACGGCGGGGTTCCGTGAGTCGCTGGAGCATCTGCTGTCGCTCGGGCATCGCGACATCGGCTTTATCGAAGGTCCGCAATGGATCAATTCCGCGCGAGGCCGTAAAGACGCGTTCATCGCCGCGTTGAAAAGCCACGGAATGCATGTGCGCGACGAGTGGATCGCCACGGGAGATCTGCGCGTGGAGGGTGGGCGCAAGGCCATGGACGCGCTGCTGGCGAGGCGCCCCAGGCCGACGGCGATTGTGGCGACCAACGACCTGATGGCGGTGGGCGCGCTGCAGGCAGCCTATGCCAGCCGGGTTCGCGTCCCGCGCGATCTTTCGCTGATCGGTTTTGACGACCTGCCCATTGCCGCCATGGTGCATCCGCCGCTCAGCACCATCCGCCATCCGCGGCGCGAGGTGGCCGCCAGGGCCTTCGAACTGCTCTCGAAGACGGTCCGCGGCGAGCCCGTCGCCGAAGACGCTCCGTTACAGCCGCACCTTGTGATCCGCAACTCCACCGCCCCACCGCCCGGCGTCAAGCGGCGCTAACCGGCGCAGTCGATATGCAATCTTTGGCGGATGAACCAGTTCTGCAGGTGAAACGACGCCCCTGATCCGTGGATACCAACTGGGTGCAAGTTGATGCGATGTCGAGAACGCCGCGTGGAGCAGGAGATGCTGGCCGCGCTCGCTGACCGCATCGCTTTATGGAAGGAGGCCATGCGACTGCTGCCGATCGCACCATGACATGACAAGAGGGTTCCGGAGTGGATATCGATGATGTTTTCCTGATCCGATTTTGACCGGGCAGGGTGGAACCATGTCTTGAACAAGCTGTCGAGCCGCTGACCGGCGTCCAGAGACGGCGTCGAGCGGCAGTTGCAGCCTGTCCTCAGGCCGGATGCGCTGCAGCAACTGCTGTCGGCGACCCACATCCCCCTCGCCGCAACATCGCCCTAACCTTATCGACGGATTACGGTCTGGCTTTGTATCCTTGACATGCTGTCTATACGTGTTATTGTATCTAACATAGATAAAATAGGTTTGCCAACTGGTTTCAATTTTCTCTCCGCAGCCATTCGATATCTTCAATTAATCGGAGGATGTGATGCAACAGACCAAAGCGATGTGCAGAGCATGCCTATTACCAATCAGCATGCTCCTTTGGCTGAGCGCGCTTGTGCAAGGGTGTTCCGGAGGCAAGGTGACGAACTCATCGAGCGCACCACCCGCACCACCCCAGACTGACGTTGATCTTGCGCTTGGAAAGCCGTATACGGTCCTAGATCCGTGGCTCGATCCGCAGTGGGTGCAGAGTGAAACGTCGCATCCGGATAGCAACGGAACCAAACTTACCGACGGAGTTTATGGCTCAACCACAATGTCGAACTTCGTCGGCTATTTGCGGGATGACTACCGAAACATCACCGTGGATCTCGGCGACATCCAGACCGTTCACAGTGTCTCAGCAGGATTTCTACAGAATGTACAAGCCGGAATATACTTTCCTGAATCTGTTACGTTCTATCTTTCGATGGATGGAACCAACTGGGCGCAGGTCGGGATCGCACCTACCACTATTCCTCTGGATACGACCAGCAGCAGCGGCAGCATCTACCAGACCTTCATGCTTCCCGGTTTAGCCTATGCGACCCGCTACATTCGCATCCACTTTCAGACACATGTTTGGGTCTTCTGCGACGAGGTTCGCGTCCTGGGATTGACCACGGTCGCTGCCACTGTACCATCTCCGACGACAACTCCGCCCGTGTCTACTCCTGCATTGGGCTTTCCCATGGCTGGATCTCTCACCGGCAGCGCATCCCAACAGGCACTCATCTACAACGGCTACACCGCGAATGGCACCAGCACGTGGACCGTCGCTGACTTTAAACCGTACGTCACGTATGTGGACACAAATGGAAACAGCCAGAACATGCTCTTCGACAGTTTCCTCTTCCTCCCCGAAGGGACCGCGCCCTCAGGTGATAGCTTTGGTGCTTCGGGAACGCCGTCGAACCAGGCGGACTGGCAATATTACATCGATAATACCTTTGACCCTACCAATCAGCTTACAGCCCTGAGTGCTGCCGTTGCCAGCGCCCACTCCTATCTTCATAACAATCTGATCCCCACCGTGGTTATTGCGATTCCTTATCCCTCACCTGAACAGGCGCAATTCTCGCCCGGCGTAAACTTTAACCAGAACCAGGTTGGCAATAGCGCCGCACTGCAAAACCGGCTCAATGTCATCAAATGGTATGTAGACACAGTGATCAGAAACTGGAACGTGGCGGGATATACAAACTTGAGCCTCATAGGCTTCTATTGGTACGACGAAAATATAGAATATGGACAGAGTACAATTGAAATACCATTAATCCAACAGGTTGCAGTCTATATTCATTCTCTAGGCTATAAGTTCTACTGGATCCCAGACTATCAGGGACAGGGATTCCAGATCTGGCATCAACTGGGATTCGATGTCGCAAACATGCAGCCTAACTATTACACCGCACCGTCGAGTGTTCCTGCGCAGCGTCTTGCCATTGCGGCCGCTATTTCAAAGCAGTATGGGTTGGGCATTGAAATCGAGATGGACAATAATATATTAAACATGACATCGAGCGGCGCCACATACCGCACGAAAGTCCAGAGCTATTTCAGCTATGGAAGTACCGTGGGATACAAGGGTACATTCTGTGCCTGGTACCAAGGCATTAAAACACTTGAAAGTGCTTCCCAGAGTAACGATGCTCCCGTGCGTACGATGTACGATTTATCAGAACAGTGGATGATGCCGACTTACCAATAGGATCCATAGTTCTGGTGTGTCTTCGTATATGCATGATCACGGCTGTCCGGTTAAAAGTCGAACAGATTCAACTGGTTGGCGCTCTGGTGTAAGTTGTCTTGGGAATCGATTGATCGCCGTGCGGATCAACACCTGCGCGAAGTCGGCAAAGATGTGCCAATCGCGGCATTCGTTGGCGTCAGCCAGCGTGGAACGGGTCACAGCGGCGCCAAACCCCATGTGATAGAGCTTGGGGCCGACCGCGCCCAGGCAGGCCTCGATGTCGCGCAGGCTCTCGCGGTAGGCCAGTTGGGCAAAGGCCATGGCAAGAAACTGATCCCAGCAGGAAAGCTTTTTGATGTAGCGGTCGCCTTGATAGCGGGCGGGTGACTCATCCTCGCATTCATTCCACGTCTGCCTTTAACGGTGGGCGCGCCATCCTTTCCATGTTCATGGCGGAAAGGGCGGGAAAACGGAACCGTTCGCCTTCCTTCAAGCGCACCCCCTCCGGCAAATGGTTTCGTCGCCGGAACGCAGTCCATTGCGATTCGATTTCCACCGTCCCCTTCGCCCCGGTCGCGTAATGCTGGAAGCGCTTCAAGCCGCTCGGCATGGACCCATCTTAACCC
>JAJYFA010000242.1 GCA_021790995.1 Acidobacteriota bacterium | reverse complement strand
CTGGCCTCCCAAAAAAATTCGCGATGCGAGCGCTTTATCCAACCCGCGAGCACTCCTCCAGCGGAATCGGCACCTGCTCCACGATCTCCAGGCCGAACCCCTGCAGGGCCGGAATGTGCATGGGCGTGTTCGAGAGCAGGCGGATGCGCTGGATTCCCAGATCCGACAGAATCTGGCCTCCGAGACCAATCGCACGTACGATGCGGCCGGTGCGGGCCTGTGCGCCTTCGCGGGCGCGAAGTTCCTGATGAAGAACGATCCGGCCGGCGCGTTCTCCGGGACTGCGGACCGGAATGGCAGATCCCTCGGGATCGAAGGCGTGGATCGGCGCATTCGGGTCTGGGCGCTCGATCTCGAAGCCGCGCGAAGTGTTGTGCAGGTAGACAATGACGCCGCAGCCGGCTTCGGCAATCATGCGCATCGACTGATCGAGAATCTCGCGGCAGTTGCAGTCGGCCGAAAATACGTCGCCAACGGTGCAGCGCGTATGCACACGGACCAGCACGGGATGCGGGCAGGGCGAACGCGGATCGTCCGCAGCGCAGTTGACGCCGGAGCAAGGCGCCGGCTCAGGGAACGGGCCGGCATGGAAGGCCGGGCAGCCGGGACAAAGGTCGCCGCGGACAAGCGCGATATGGCTTTCGCCGCCGTTGACTTCGCTCTCGTAAGCGATCATGCGGAACTCGCCGTAGCGGGTCTGAATCAGGGAATCGCCGGCGCGGACGATGTATCGCTCATGCCGCAGCCGGTAGCGGATCAGCTCGGCGACGGTGAGGATCTTGAGGCCGTGTTCACGGCAGAAGATGGTCAGGTCCGGAATGCGGGCCATTGTGCCGTCGTCCTTCATGATCTCGCAGATGACGCCTGCGGGGGTCAGGCCGGCCATGCGGGCCAGATCGACAGAGGCCTCCGTTTGACCGGCGCGGACCAGCACGCCGCCGCGGCGCGCGCGCAGCGGAAACACATGGCCGGGACGGGCCAGGTCGGCGGCCGTCGAGCGGGGATCGATGGCGGTGCGGATGGTATGAGCACGGTCAGCCGCCGAGATGCCTGTGGTGACGCCTTCGCGAGCTTCGATCGTCTCGGTAAATGCGGTGCCGAAGCGCGAGGAGTTTTGCTGCGTCATTGGCGGCAGATGCAGATAGTCGGCGCGTTCCTCAGTGAGGGTGAGACAGATGAGACCGCGGCCGTAGCGGGCCATGAAGTTGATGGCCTCGGGGGTGACGTGCTCGGCGGCCAGCGTCAGGTCGCCTTCGTTCTCGCGATCCTCGTCGTCGACGACGACGACCATGCGGCCGGCGCGGATCTCTTCAATAGCGCCGGGAACGTCGGTGAACGGGGGCTCGGGCGTGCGGGGTGCGTTGGTCATGATGCGTTCTTATTTTCGCATGGAGAGCGATGCCGCAGCGTGACGGTGCGCATGGAGGCAGCGGCGGAGCCAGCATGAGACCGAGCCGCGGGTTGGCCTATTCCCTCGGCGAGACACACTCCAGAAAGTGCCGGTCGAGCCAATTCCGAGTCTGCAAGGGGAATCAGACCGCGGTTTCAAGAGCAAGGACGGTACGCCTCCAACAAAAACGCCGCCCGAAGGCGGCGTCTTTGTTGTTCTGGCGAAAGTCCTACAACGTGGATTCAATCTCAAAGCCCCAGGCTTCGAGCAAAGCCTCAGGGATATACTTCGAATTTTTGTTACGGCGCGCCCACTCGCGGAGGCGGGTGGAGCGGATGTATTGGTCAGGGGGCAGCTTGAACTCCTTGGTAATCTGCTCGAAGGAGGTGACTGTGGGCACAACAGGGCCAATGGGCTCTGGTTTGCCCCAATTCGGGTTTCCACGACGCTTTGCCATCGATTTGTGTGTCCTTGAAAGGAGGTTTTGCGAATCGCCCTCGGACATGGACGGGAGTTCAGTAGGATCCGAGGTACGTTTATTGTTATTTTACGGATATTTTGTTCAAAAATCAATAGAAAAGAGAGGTTAGAGCAGGATTTGCAGCAAAGCGCCAGACAGACGAATATTTCCGCATAAACGACTGTATTTGCTCAACTTATTTTAGCTCGCGCCGGTTCGGGAACAGTCATGCGACTCGGTGCGTAGAAAACTGTTAGCCGTAAAGGCTGGAGTGGAAAACTAGCCTCATGATTTCGTTTCGGGCAACAATTGTCACGGGAGTCCTGCTTTTGGCAGGGGCGGTGTTTTGCCCCGCAGTGGAGTTAACGGTGAGCCGGCAAGCACTGGAGCGAACCCTTAAACAGCAACTCTTCAGCGGGCCGGACGGTCGCTATTACCTGAGGGGAAACGCTCATTCTGCGTGCTTTATATCTGTTGAGGACCCGCATCTGAGCTTTGAGCAGGACCGCATCGTCGTACATATGAAGGCCGTGGCGCGTTTGGGCGTGCGCGGGGTCTGCCTCAGGGCCATTACGCTGCCGGCGGAGGTTTCGCTGGAGCCTGACGCCGAGGGAGAGACGGTCGGCTTCCGCGATGCGCGGCTCGACAAGATCTCGGACAGGAAGGAGATCAATTTTGTGCTGGCGCCGTTCCTGCGCGGCGATGTACCGAAGAACATGAAAGTAAATGCCGCCGATCTGCTGCGCAAAGCGCTCGTGGGCTCGACGGCTGCCTCAGGCTACAAGGTAACGCTCGACCGGTTGAAGATTCATTCTGTTCAGGTCAATGGCGACAAGCTGGAAGTCGACGCGGATGGGGACTTGCGAGTGGAGTGAAGAGTCTGGAGCGAGGAAGCGTCAGCTTCCCTGAGGTCAGACCACCGCGTTAGAATAAAGCAAGGATGACCCAGAATTCCGCAGTGATAAAATTCGAGGTTTGGAGAGAAACATGCCCGAAGCATCGTGTGACATCGGCCTGATCGGCCTTGCAGTGATGGGACAGAATCTTGTCCTCAACATGAACGACCACGGATTCAAGGTGGCCGTCTTCAACCGCACCGTTTCAAAGGTCGACGATTTTCTGGCCAATGAAGCCAAGGAAACTCAAGTGGTAGGCGCTCACTCCATGGCGGAGCTGACCAGCCTGCTCAAGCGTCCGCGCCGGGTGATGCTGATGGTGAAGGCCGGCTCGACCGTGGATGGGATGATCGACCAGATCGTACCGCATCTGGAAGCGGGCGACATCATCATCGATGGCGGCAACTCGCTGTTTACCGATTCGACGCGGCGCACCAAGGCTCTGGCTGAGAAGGGCATTCTGTTCATCGGCACCGGCGTCTCCGGCGGCGAAGAGGGTGCGCGCCGCGGCCCGTCGATTATGCCGGGCGGCAACCCTGCCGCGTGGCCACATGTGAAGCCGATCTTCCAAGCCATCGCCGCAAAGGTGGAAGACGGATCGCCCTGCTGCGATTGGGTGGGCGAAGAGGGCGCCGGGCACTTTGTAAAGATGGTGCACAACGGCATCGAGTACGGCGACATGCAGTTGATCTGCGAGGCCTACGACCTGCTGCACCGCGGGTTGGGAATGACGGCCGACGAGCTGCACGATGTCTTCGCCGAGTGGAACAAGGGCGAACTCGACAGCTACCTGATCGACATCACGCAGCAGATCTTCGACAAGAAGGACGACGACGGCGCCCCGCTGGTGGATAAGATTCTGGACACCGCGGGACAGAAAGGCACCGGCAAGTGGACCGTCATCAGCGCGCTCGACGAGGGCCAGCCGGTAACGTTGATCGGCGAGAGTGTCTTCGCGCGCTGCCTATCGGCGCTCAAGGAAGAGCGCGTCGAAGCGGAGAAGGTGCTGCGCGGGCCGAAGTCGGCCCCGAAGGTCGGCGACCGCGCCAAGTTCATTGAGGACGTGCGCCGCGCTCTCTTCAGCTCCAAGATCATCAGCTATGCGCAGGGCTACATGCTGCTGCGGGCCGCGGGCAAGGAGTACGGCTGGAACCTGAACATGGGCGGCATCGCGCTGATGTGGCGCGGCGGCTGCATCATTCGCAGCCAGTTCCTGGGCAAGATCAAGGACGCCTTCAAGAAGAACCCCCACCTCGACAACCTCCTGCTCGACAAGTTCTTCTCGGGCATCGTGAACAAGTATCAGGCATCGTGGCGCAAGGCCGTGATGCACGCCGTCAAGCTGGGCGTGCCCACGCCGGCCTTCTCAACGGCGCTTGCGTTCTTCGATGGCTACCGCACCGCACGCCTGCCTCAGAATCTGCTCCAGGCGCAGCGT
>JAJYFA010000241.1 GCA_021790995.1 Acidobacteriota bacterium | reverse complement strand
CTCTCAATAAATGACCACCTGCGTGGCGGACTACACTGGCGCCCCCAAAGACTACGTAGGATGAAACCCCTGCGGGCAGGTATGCCTGCCCTTCTCTTCCCTCCCGGTAAACACCGAATTGCGAACCTGCTTACTGTCCGAAGGGAATTTCGATTGAGGCGCCCACGGCCTTTGCTTCCGGATCGGCAAGCGGACTGATCGAACTCACCAGCCTGCTGGTGAGTGCTTTCTTTGCGCCGCTGCGGTACAAAGAGTGGTGGTTGAGAACATAGCCGCCGGTAAGAAAACCGATCGCCTGGCCGACAATCACGTCGGACGGAAAATGCTGATTTGCGAGGATTCGGGAGATGCCGATCGCCTCGGCGAAGCCGTATGCCGGTACGGCCACATACCACCGTGGATACTCACCGGCAATCACGCGGGCTAAAGCCATGCTGGCGGTTGCGTGGCCGGACGGGAAAGATGAGTCGAACTCCCAATGCGCGGTGCCGTCGGCCCAGAAATTTCCTCGTTTGTTGCCTTGCAGAGGCCGATGGCGGTTGGTGACCATCTTCGTCGCCAGAGTCACCGATTCGGAATCGAGAAGAGCCTCTGCGCTCAAACGGCCGGTCTCGGCCAGCTTTGGATTCTTCTGCGCCAGCCCGAGAAAGTAGATTCCAGCGCTCTCGGCGCCGGCTGCATAAGGAGAGCTGAAGTTGGCGATATTGTTGGCGATGTTGGTGCGATTCTGGTCCACGCCGAGCGTGTTTTGAGCATCCGTGTCATAGGCGAGAGCCAGTCCGGTTGCCGCGCCCAGCGGCATCATCCAATAGGCGTCTTTGGCGCGGGTGCGAAGCGGGCTGGTAAAGATGCCTTTTTCATCGCTGCCGAAATCCCGCAGACAGCGGCCCAGATGCATCAGGCCGCAAATAGGCTCGCCGCTCGACGGCTGCGGGGGTTGCGCGCTGTTCTGAGCCGGCGCGGACGATGGATCGAATCGATCGAATTTGGGTGATGCGTTCGTCCATACGGCCGCGATATTGTCCTGTGAGGTGGATGTGCTTTGCGCTCGGCCCAGCAAGTTAAAGCAGGAACAAAATGCGAGTCCTGCCATGAAAAGTCGCGCGCGCGATGTACACATCCTTTTTATCTCCAGTGCTATAGCGGTCGCTCGGCATGACCAAAAAGCCGAAACCGTAGATTGATTCGATTGCGGGTCCATCCACGGTAGGGTATCAAAGATGTCGAACCTGCCAGGGCACAGAGCCGCATTTCCCAGGACAATTGCACGCCTGCCAGACCCACGATGACAACAGTTTCCAAAAGGGCACGAGCTCGGCCGGTCCACACGGGCCACCACTCTGCACTTACGTCACGGCCTGAAGGCGTGCTCTTGGGTTCAACGGAAATGCCGGGACGCATGGTGTGATACCGCTGTCTTTCTGTTTGATCGAGAAGCCAAAGTTCCAGAAAGCCCTGGTGGATGCCTAACTGTGCGGTGTTTTACATCACACCTTGACATGGAATTCGATCGTATATTCTTGACCGATGGAATTTGGGCTGAATTTCACCGTTTGAAAAGGAATCAATATGAAGCAAGGATCAAACACTCTTGAGAAGCCGTTGACGACAAACAAGCACTTGATCCGCTGGGTGGAAAAGATGGCGGAACTGACCGAGCCGGATGCGATCCATTGGGTGGACGGCAGCCAGCAGGAGTACGACCGGCTGTGCGAAGAGATGGTCGCATCCGGCACCGCCATCCGCCTGAACCAGGAGACGTGGCCGGGATGCTTGCTGGTCCGCTCCGATCCGCGCGATGTGGCACGCGTCGAGGACCGCACCTTTATCTGTTCGCTTTCGAAGGACAGCGCCGGGCCAACCAACAACTGGATCGACCCCTTCGAGATGCGCAGGAAGCTCAAGGAGCTTTTCAATGGCTCGATGCGCGGACGAACCATGTACGTGCTGCCCTTCAGCATGGGTCCAGTGGGCTCGCCCCTGTCGCGCATCGGTGTGGAGCTGACGGATTCACCGTATGTCGTCTGCAACATGCGCATCATGACGCGCATCGGCCTGCCGGTCTTCAATGAGATCGATAAGGGCGAAGTGCGCGTCGTGCCCTGCATGCACTCGGTGGGTATGCCGCTGGCGCCGGGCGAGAAGGACCTGCCGTGGCCGTGCAACGATACCAAGTACATTGTGCATTTCCCGGAGACGCGCGAGATCTGGAGCTACGGCTCGGGCTACGGCGGCAATGCGCTGTTGGGCAAGAAGTGCTTCGCGCTGCGCATCGCCACAAACATCGCCCGCGACGAAGGCTGGATGGCCGAGCACATGCTGATTCTGGGCGTGGAGTCGCCGGAGGGGGAAAAGACCTACGTGGCGGCGGCGTTTCCTTCGGCCTGCGGCAAGACCAATCTCGCCATGCTGGTGCCGCCCGCAGCCTTCAAGGGCTGGAAGGTGACGACGGTCGGCGACGACATCGCCTGGATCAGGCCCGATGCCACGGGCCAGTTGCGCGCCATCAATCCGGAGTCGGGATTCTTCGGCGTGGCGCCGGGCACAAGCGAGAAGACCAATCCCAATGCGATGGCCACGCTGCACCGCAACACGATCTTCACGAACGTGGCGCTGACGCCCGACGGTGGCGTGTGGTGGGAGGGCATGACCGATGAGCCGCCGGCCGAGTGTACGGACTGGCGTGGTCAAAAGTGGACTGCCGAGATCGCAAAGCAGACCGGCGCCAAGGCCGCGCATCCCAACGGGCGCTTTACCGCGCCGGCCGCGCAGTGCCCCTCGATCGATGCCGAGTGGGAAAATCCCGAAGGCGTGCCCATCAGCGCCTTCGTCTTCGGTGGTCGCCGTTCGACCACCATACCGCTCGTCTTCCAGGCATTCAACTGGAGCGCGGGCGTCTACGTGGGCGCGACCATGGGATCTGAAACCACGGCCGCGGCCACCGGCGCGGTGGGCGTTGTGCGCCGCGATCCCATGGCCATGCTGCCCTTCTGCGGCTACCACATGGGCGACTACTTCCGGCACTGGATCACGATGCAGCGCTCACTGACCACGACGCCGCGCATCTTCCACGTCAACTGGTTCCGCAAGAGCGACGACGGCAAGTTCCTGTGGCCGGGCTTCGGCGAGAATATGCGCGTGCTGAAGTGGATTGTGGACCGATCGCACGGCCGCGCGCAGGCCAAAGAAACACCCATCGGCTGGACGCCCTACTACGAAGACATCGACTGGAAAGGGCTCGACTTCCCGCGTGACGACTTCGAGAAGATGCAGGAAGTGTATCGCGCCACGTGGCGCAAGGAAGTCCTGGGCCACGAGGAGTTGTTCATCGACCTGCACGACCACCTGCCGCCGGAGATGATCTACCAACGCGAACTGCTGATCTGCAGGCTGTGAAAGTGATTCTTCGGGCGAGTCGGTATTGGGGGAGCGCAGCTAGTCCGCGCTCCGATCCACCGCCGGTGTGAATCCGAGCCGCTGCCAGAAATCGCACACCAGGGCGGCCGTTTTTTCACTCGTTGTCCGAGCGGCACGCAGCGTGATGCCGGGCCCCCAGCCCGCCGTCAGGTCCATGGGCGCGGCGGCGATGGCGATGCACTGTTCCGGGCGGTAGGTGCAACTGGCGAGGTCCGAAATCGAGAGATTCGTGGTAGGCGTGGCAATGATCGTGCGCGGCGGCGCCATGCGATCGAGCAGCCACAGGATTTCGAGCTTCGATTCGAGCTCGTCGGGCACGCAATCGATCACCAGGTCCGCTTCACGCACAGCGTCCTCAATGCTGGAAACAAAGACGACCGAGGGCAGCGCCTCAGGACTGAGTTCCTGCCGGATCGATTCGCGAGCATGATGCAGGTTGCCCGGCATCACGTCTTCAAGCAATACGCGAAAGCCGGCGCGCGCCGCGCCCAATGCCAGCCAGCGGCCCAGCGGACCGGCTCCGATAATGGCAACGGTGGTCACTTATTTGGCGGTGAGAGCCTGGGCAACTTCCTCGGCGCTGGGGCGGGAGCTTTGCAGATGCTCTGCCACCCTGGCCCGTTCATCGGCGGGCAGCGTGGAAACGGCGGCCAGCACCCGGCGCAGGGTCACGGCAACATCGTCAATGTAGTTCATCAGCCGGATGGCTTCTCCTGAAAGCGGCATGGTTCTCCTTGAAGTTGCAAGTCTTCCTTACCATTGTAGGGT
>JAJYFA010000066.1 GCA_021790995.1 Acidobacteriota bacterium | reverse complement strand
CAAATGGGCATGAAGTCGAGCTTCAGGTAGCAGTAGGTCGGCGGCAGCGGTCTGAGCCCGTCATAGGCCACGATGATCGATTGGCAATTTTCCAAATCGCGGAAGATGTTCGTGTCGAACAGCGGTTCCTTGTGCTTCTGGTATTGTTTGGAAGCAGAGACCGAACCTTTGTTGGCTGACGTCCGCCCACTCAGCCAGCCGACGTTCGCGTTCGTGCTCGATTCGGAAACGGTGTAGCTGATCCGTGTTTTGTCCACCTTGCCGCACATCGCGGAGGCATACCGGGCCGTCTCTTCATCCATGGTGGTCAGGAAGATCTGCGTGCGGAATGCCTGAAAAAGCGTGTTGCAGCCCGCATTGGGCAAAGCTTCCTTGATGCTGGAAACGCTTTGCGTGGCCACAATGGGGATGCATTTCGCCTGCCGGGAGAGAGACAAAAAACGTTCATCTCCGATGGGGCTGTCGCCGCCCACGGTGGCGAAACCCTGATACTCGTCGCAGAGAAAGACGGTCGGACGAAAGTGCTTTTCCGGGGCAGTTTCCATCTTTGGGATGCGCAACAGTACAGCCCGCTGATGGTCGATCTTCATCATGGTGCCGATGGTGCGGGCCAAGCCGGGATCGAACATCACCGGCAGCTCCAGGCCGAGGACTTTGCCGGATTCAATCAGTTCCTCAAAGGGTAGCAGCAGTTTGCCCCGCGGATCGGAGGGGACCGGCTTGCCCTGATAGAACTCCTTGGGCGGGCAGAAGACGCGGCGCACATCGAGGTTCACCTCGAAGTGCGACAGCAGGATGACGACGCCTTGCACAATGGAGCTTTTGACCTCGTGGCGAAAGAACTTCCAATGTTCCCAGTACCAGAAGTCGAGGCTCTCCCAGTGCAGGCGCTTTTCCTCCGGGAAAGGTTTGGGCGTATAGACCAGGGCTTCGATGGCGGTATGTTCGATCAGGAACCACTCCAGTTCCGGGGTGTGACGGGCGATGTACGCATCGAAGCCGGCATGCAATGCGAACCCATATCCGGCCAGCGTCTCCGCGTGCGCCGCGTAGACTTTGGCGATAATAACGATATAGGAGAACCCATTGAAACGCCGTCCGGTCGTGATCAACAGGTCCTCCAGTTGCTGGGGGCTGATGGTGGTGCGGTACACATCGCGCAAGGTGACATAGTCGTCTTGGATGCGATGGAGCAAAATCACGTACCGGCAGAGGTCGGTATACGATTGCTGCCAGAAGGGCTCTCTGCTCTTGCCCCAGACGGCGGTAATGATGGAGCCGAGGTTGAAGGCCAAGGCATAGGGATCGAGCGAGTTGTGCAGCGGGTTGTAGCGGAAATCGCTTTCGAGGGAGATGCCGATGTAATCTTCTTCCCGTCCGCATGCGGTCAGGATGCGGTGCAGATGTTTGCAGAGGTCGCCTTTGACTTCAAGGACAACGCCGGAAAGCTTTCGTACCGCGTCGCCCGCCATCCAACCGAAAAGCTGTTCGAAGATCGGCAGGACCAGGCCACGGGTCTTGCCCGCGCCGGTCGCGCCAAAGATGGCCATGCCGGTATAGAGGCCGCGTGCCGGGACCATCAACCAGGAGGGGTTCTGGCTGGGTTTGGGCGTAGTTCGCCTGTGCACTTCGCCGAGGACAAGAAAGAGTTCCTCGCGTGAGCGAACCTCGGGATAGGGCGGCAGCGGCCCGGAGATCTCTTCGGCAGCTTTTTGATAGAGGTGAACGTAGGCCAAAGAGAAGAGCATCGATAGAATCAGGAACGGCGTGGTGAACAGGAACGCTTCGAAGCTATCCACCAGGCCCCGATAAATCGCTGGCCGCTCCCATGCAAGGAGGTTCAATAAAGGATCGTTGATGGAGACTGCAAATTCGCTCCGCAGAACCACACCCGCAGCGGTGGCGAGTCCAACGGACAACAACAACCGTTGTTCGATCAGGAAACGTCCGCAGGTGCGTATCTGTCGCAGGAATCTCCGTGGCATCAGAAGCCTCCCTGCGGCTGGCCGGTCGAAGCATGTTTAGCGCCGCTGGCCGGAGATGAATTTGTGATTTTCTGTGGCGACGGAACGGATGCAGATGGCTCCCCACTGAGTGACCGCTTGTGTTCCTGAAATTCCGTGGCTTGTTCCAACGCGAAGCGCAGCAGTTCATTGACGATGTAGTTCTTTTCGTTGTCCGACCATTGCGCCATCAGTTCGATATCGTGGGCCAGCGGCTGTTCGATGGACACCTGCAGTTTCACGCGCTCGGTGCGGCTGACGCCGCGCTCAATCTTCAATTTGCTCATCGTGGTTTCTCTCCTTGATCTGAATTCGATCCGTCTTGCATCCAGCACAGATCGAAGTTATATCCGTTACACATCTCGCTTTGCTCTCTACGCATATCAGGGGCGGGAACGACGGAGCGAAAGCGGCAGCCGACAGGCGGGTCGTTCCCGCCCTTGACCCGCATATTTCCCCTGTGTTTGCACTCATAAACTTTGGATAGAACGTCACTTATCCGCGCTCCCAATAGCGCAATCCTTAGCGGAACCATGTCTACGTCCTGCCTCGATAGTTGGGAGGGCCGAATGGATACGACACTTCGAGCCGATACGGAGTGAAGTGGCGCATCCCGGTCCGCGCGGAGAATTCCGCGCGCAGCGTAGGCTCCCGGACCGCTCCAACCTTCCACTGCGCAACCATCACCTCGTGTTCCGGCATCGCGTACAGGTCGATCCCTTCCCGCAACAGCGCCAAATGCTCCAACGGCACAGAGTTGTTTTTCCCGTCCCACATTTGCCGTGCTTTCAGATACGCAAGGAAGTGTTCGATGCCGCGCGGAAACTTTTTTGTCGAAGCATCCGCTGGAAGCCGGCGCTGAAATTCCTGCTCGGCTTCCGCGAAGTTCTCCCCGGCAGCCGCCACGTACACAAGCTCGATCTCCGTAAGCGCATCGAACAGCGACGCGTGACTTGCCAGGTATCGCCGGAAGGGTTTCACCGTTGCCGCGCCTGTATCGATATACAGGAAGCGTGCGGACGGTTGATTTGCGTTTCCCTTGACCGCTTCCACTGGCAGCCGCTCGATAAAATAGCGTATGGTTTGCGTCCGTCCATCGGCGGAGGGAAAAGCGACCTGGGGCAGCCTGGCGAACGGGATAGACCATTGTTGGTGAAAGAACCTAACCTTTTGCTGTTCGGTGATCAGAAAATCGGTGGACAAATTCTCCAGCACATAATCGAGGGCCATGAGACGCCGCTGGGTCTCTTCCTCTCCCTTGATCCGCCGGTTCTGGGAATCTTCATTGCCCAACAAGCGATAGATGGCCTTACCGCCGACATGAATCACCTGCCGGTGTTGTCCACAGCCGAGGACGTGCACATGTCCGCGTGCTTCGGCCTTGCGCAGAAAGTGCGTGGCCATGGCGCCATCGACGCGGTCGATGAATTGCGCGAACTGGCGGCGCAGGAAATAGCCGGAGTGCGCGGCCACCAGATACAGAAACGAGGCCTCACGCAGCGTGTAGCCAAGTTTCTCGATGGCGGGAATGGGATCGCGGTTCATAGGTCCATCACCCAGTCGAGAATGTGATGCTCGTCCTCGATTTTTGCCAGCCGGGAGCGGTCGGAAACGGAGACATACATACGGAACCCAGCCTGTACTTTGCTGCGCATATGGCCCGGACGGTAGGCTGCGGTCACCACCTCGATGTCGGAAAATGCCGCGCGACTTCCTTCGTCCAATTCATAATGAATGCGCGCGTCGGGAACCTGAATCTGTCCCTCCACGACCGGCAGCCGATGCTGGTCCGCTACCTGCTGGCGGAGGGCATCGACGTCCCGTTCCGGCGCTGCCTTTCGCTCGGCATACAGGTCGCGGTGGACCTTGGCTTTCAGCTCAAAGTCCAATTCCACGCGGAGGTTATTGCCACCGGCGCGTCCGATCTTTTCCGCTTCCTTGAGGTACGCCCGATAGATTTGCGTATCGTGTTCCGCCTCGCGAGGCTTGACAAGGTCGGCATAGATTTTCTGTCCCGGCAGCAATTCGCCAGCGAGTTCGGTCAGCTTCTGTCCCTGGCGGGTGAGCGCAACGACTTCGATCCGCTTTGAATTTGTCCGCCGTCCATCCCGGCGCGCGTTGACCCAATGGGTCGCCACCAGACCTTTTTCACGCAGATAACGGAGATCTTCCTGTAAGTGCCGCGCGTCGTTCTCATAGAAGTTTCGAGCGAGATCGCGCACATCGATGACTCGAAACCTGCCGACATCGTGGAGCACAGCGCGTTCTTCCGGGCGCAAGTGTACGCCCAACGCAATCGCCGGATGCCTGGTTCGGTCCAGACGGCGTTCTCGGCGGGCAATCCCTCGTTTTTCCTCGACCACGCGTTGGTGCGTGTGTTCTCGCCGGGGCAACTCCAACCTGCGCGGATCGGCGGCGATGGCATCCAGACGGCCACGATGCTGGGCCAAAGGATCGCTGATTGGTCCTGCCGCTTCGCTACGGTCCGGAGCAATCTCCCGCTTGCGCGGGACTTCCGGCAATCGATGAGGATGTTCGAGTTTCATGGTTGCTCACCCGGTCTGTCATCGAAGTTGAGAGTGGCCTGTCGCTGGCTGGAGGGCCGCTTGGCCCCCGGCACGCTCTCTGGGCTGGCAGCCTTCTGGCCAACAATTTTGCGGACGTCGTAGTCGGCCAGGTCGCCGATTTTTTCGATCTCGCGCCGGACCGCCTGCCGCATTTTTCGTATCTGGGCCACATGGTCGGCAGAGAAGTCGTAATATTCCTCGATCTCCTCGGGGTTGAATATTTCGGTGGGTCCTTTCTGCCGCTTGCCTGCCGTCATATCGATTTCACTCCTCGGGGAACTGCGCGACGATCTCATCGGACAGTTCACTCTTCCCGGTATGGATTTCCTGGTCGAGGTGTTTGAGTTTGCGGCCCGTATCGCGGAGGAAGAACTTGCGTTCGATCCAGATGGTGAGGCCGAGGATGTTGGCGAACAGCAGAGCGCAGTAGGTGGCGATTGACTGCAAGTATGCGTGCAGTATGAGGCCGCGCCAAGGCACGAGGAAGTGCATCTGGCTCATCAGCCCGAAGCCGAGCGCGAGAAAGATCAGCGTGGCGACGAAGACGGCATTCGCGATCATGAGATTCCTTTCCGCCGCGACCCGCTGTGGCGTGCGCGGCATGTTACATAAGAAATGCGGAGAGGATTTCTCCTCTCCGCGAAAAGAGGACGGCCTGCCTTAGCCGTCCTCGCCTTCATCTACGCCGATGGCTGGGACTTCCAGCCTGCGGATCGTGAGCGCATGGACCACGTAGGCGTGCAAGGAATTTCTGAGCGTCGTGCCTTCTTCTACGAGCGTGCTGCGCAACTCGCCTTCCACCTCGACGTAGTCGCCCTGCTTCATGCCGCGCGTGAAGCCGCAGAAGTATGGGCCGGGGCAGATGACCGTGTGCCGCGCAGTTCGCGGTATCCACTGGTTTCGAGCCTTGTTCCACACGCCGGACTCGATCGAGAGCGTAAGCACCGCGTAGGAGTCAGGCTGGATATGGTTCGAGGTGGGAACTTCGGCGTCCTTGGACAGGAAACCGCGCAAAGTTACGCGATTTTTGAAGATGTTCATGTTGCGCCTCCTTTCGGAGAAGGAACGCCGCTTACGCGGCGTCCTCCTCGGAGATGGATTCGGAATCTGTATCGGAGTGCTGGGGCCGCGTCAGTTTCTTGACGAGGCTGGCCCGGACTTCCCAACTGCGGCGCGTGATGGTGGATTTCTGCTTGCCGTTGCCGACTTCCGCATCGAACTCGGAACTGCGTAGCTCGCCTTCGACCTCAATGTAGTCGCCCTTCTTCAGGCCCTTTGCGTACTCGGCGGGCTTGGCGAAGCAGACGATGCGGTGCCATTCCGTGCGGGCGACCCACTGGTTGGTCTTCTTGTCCTTGTAGCTGGACTTGGTGGCGAGTGAGAGAACGACGACGGACTTGCCGGTTGCGGTGGCCTGGGCCTGTGCGTTTTTGCCGACGAAGCCTTTCAAGCGGATGGTGTTTTCGTAGAGTGCCATGATGATTTCCTCCATGTTGGTTTTTGCCCGGATTTCACTCGGGACACTCTTGCGCGAAGCGACGCGAGTGTGCCCCGCTCCCAAGGCCGAGATGTGCTTTCTGCGGAGGCTCCGGCAAGAAATTTCCAGCGTGTTCTTGTTTTCTGCGCGGAAAATTTGTTGCTGGAAACCCAGACCCGACGGGCGTTCGCCGTGGCGAACGAAGCAGAACATCGAAGCGCCGCCGGGCGCGGGAAAAGCACCGAGCGAGTGACCGAGGGAGAGCAGGGAAAAAACTGGAGGAATGGCGCTCGTACCGGAATCTCCGCCGACAGGGGCGACTGCAAGACGCACTGCAGGAAACCGCCAAGGATCCAATTCTCCGTCTCGCCGCCATCCAGAACTACAAGCAACCAGTGAGTGAAATGCACGCACACGAAACCGCATTCCCTTTGCAACCAGCCCAGCGACAGGGCCAGACACCGGCGACCGAGGCGATGGTACACGGCGACTTCGATCTGTTGTCGGCATGGCAAGCAACTCCGCAATGCGCCGTGTGGGAGTACCGCCGATCCTGCCCGTTACCGCTGGCATGGCGGTGCCTCGTTCCGATGCAGCACAATTTCGTGGACCGCCGCGATGCGTTCCCCGATCCAGCGCATGACTGGGACAGCCATCGAATTGCCGAGCGCCCGGTAGCGGGGACCATCGGACGCCAGTTTGCCGCGATACTCGACCAGCGTGTAGTCGTCGGGAAACCCCTGCAGACGTTCGCACTCTCGTGGGGTCAAACGGCGCACGGACATCTCGGAGTGCAAGATATCCAGCGGCCCGCTGCTGGTATCGGAGGAATCCACCTGCTTGGCATACGAAGCCGTCACCGGAGCGGCAACGGCGAGTTGGCCACCACCGTTGGCATGGCTCGTGTCATGTCCCATCCCGCGCAGCGTTGGCGCGATCTCATCCACATCGGCGCCGTAGTCCTTCGCGGAAAAAGCGATGTAGCTGTTGCTACTGCCGCCAGTGGCGGCACGCAGACTGGCTGCGTCGGAAGCTTCCGGCTGAGCGCCTCCCTTTCTGCCGCGCAGATTGAAGGCAACGGCCTGCGCACCGCCGCTCGCCAGGGTGTGTGCAATGTCATCTGAGAATCCGCTGCCATTACTCTGCGTGTGTGCGGTGATGATGGCAATCGGGACGAGAGGACTGCCGCGCCCTGTACCATCTTCGCTGGCATCGAATCCATCCGCGCACAGGGCGTGCGCGATCAGCGTTTCCATCTCAAAATCCTGCCTGCCCATGCCACCGGCATTCAGGCAATATGAAATATCCTTTGTGCCGGTAATCAGACCGCCATCGAGGTCGAAGTCGGTTCCAGGTCCGCCACCGCTGTGAGCGCGCGCGCTAAGGGTTGGGGCAAGGTCTTGCCGCGTTTGGCGGCGCGGCGCAGGATGCCCCGACAGGCAGTGGAACTCAGCCAGTACCGCCGCGGCAGCTCGCCAGTCTCCAGCACATCCGACAACGAAGACGCGACGCCGTCGCTGGGGTACTCCAAAAAACTGAGATGGGATGAGAAGGCCGGTCTCGAAGCGGGATGCTGTACGCTCCCATTCAGAAGTACACACTGAGGTGTAGTCGGAAGGAGACCGGCCATGAAGAAGGGTAGCACCGTGAAGCGGGTATTGAAACAGGGCAAAAAGTCCAGAGGACAACTTACCGTTGGTCTTGATCTGGGGGACCGCAACAGCCGTTACTGTGTTCTGGACGAACACGGGCACGCAGTGCTGGAGAGCCGCGTAGCGACTACTCAGAAGGGCTTGCAGGAAGCGTTTGGAGCGATGCCCCATTCGAGGATCGCGCTGGAGACCGGGACGCATTCTCCCTGGGTAAGCCGGTGCCTGGAAGAGTTCGGGCATGAAGTCATCGTGGCCAACGCGCGGCGTGTGCGACTGATTACCGAGAGCTCGAGTAAAGACGACCGTCTGGATGCGAAGAAGTTGGCGCGCCTGGCCCGAATCGACCCGGAGTTGTTGTCTCCCGTTCGGCATCGCAGTAAGGAAGCACAGACGGACCTGATGATGATTCGTGCTCGGGCTGTTCTTGTAGGTGCGCGCACGAAGTTGATCAACGCTGCACGCGGAATTACCAAGTCCTATGGAGAACGGATGAGGAAATGCGGAGGTCACCAGATGGGTGAAGAACTGGCGGCATCGCTGAGTCCGGAACTTCGGTTTGCACTGCAACCGCTGCTCGCAGAGGTCGAATCGCTGACCCAACGCATCAAGGAATATAACCGCAGGATCGAACGGCTGGCAAAAGAGCGTTATCCCGAGACAGCGCTGTTGACCCAGATAAAAGGAGTGGGGCCGCTGATAGCACTGACCTACGTCCTGACAGTGGAAGATCCGCAGCGCTTCCGGCGCAGTCGGGATGCAGGTGCCTTCGTTGGTTTGCGTCCGAAACGCCGAGACTCCGGGAGCACCAGTCCACAGTTGCGGATCAGTAAGGAAGGCGATTCGTATCTGCGAACGATGATGATTCAGGGCGCACAGTTCATTCTCGGGCCCTTTGGAGAAGACAGCGATCTGCGCCGCTGGGGACTGGGCCTGGCCGAACATGGCGGAAAGAACGGCAAGAAGCGAGCTGTTGTTGCGGTCGCCAGGAAACTGGCGGTATTGCTGCATAAGCTCTGGGTGAGCGGAGAGGTATATGTGCCACTGCATGCGCAGACATGCCCACGGGCTGCGGCATGAAGCGACACCTTCTTCAGCACACATATCAGTTTCAGGTGACTGCGGTCTTGACGCCGATTCTTGGTGCGCCATCACAGATGCGCGCACGATGAGATCGCTACTGAGAAAGCAGCACCTGAAGAGTTGCAGATTTATCCTGGCGGGTGTCTGGCCAGGGGCAAAAGAACCACACAGTGAGGACTGAAGTTTTACAGAAGCTGCGCCGAGTTCCGGTGACTGCGCTTTGGACGCTGATCTAAATTGCATTCGACGATGAGTGCAATAAATAAGGTCGTTACTGAGATGGCAGCACCGACTGAATCGAGGACCCCAACTGGCACCGAGTCGTGAAGGACTCATACAAGAGTGCGAATGGAAGCGGGGCGGCAGTACTGGCATCTTCTGGAGAGCCGCAATCGTCGTGTGTGTGCCAGTTGCTTCTCGAGGGTCAACATCAAACCAGCGAAGGGAGAAAAAAGATGTTTGTTGTCCCTTGACATAGACCGGCCTTCTCATGGAAGAGTCCAAAACTCTGTAGGCGACCCCATACCCGAGTTCGACCAGCATTCCGAGGAAGGCTCCAAACGTCCGTCCTTCGTCAATCGACAGGACGCCGGGGACGTTCTCCCACACCACCCAATGGGGCCGAATTCTATCAGCAAGTCGAGCAAACTCGAGGGTGAGGTTGCCACGCGCGTCATCCAGTCCCGCTCGTTTTCCGGCGATGGAGAAAGACTGGGTCGCCGCGGCGACTGTTCCTCCGGCCAGAAGGTCGATTGCTCCGACATCGTCTTTTCCTATCTGGGTAAAGTCACCGAAGTTCACAACAGCGCTGTAGATTGGCAGCGCAATCACATTGCGAATCGCAGCCGCACGCTGCTTCGCTTCCTGTCGCGTATCGGCTACGTGCGGACTTGGCATGTGCAACGGGCGCGATGCGCCATAGCGCGAGTGCAGCAGCCAGCAACAAAACGGGTCGATCTCGGCGAACATCACCGGCTGCCAGCCGAGAGGCTGCCACGCCACGGAAACTGCTTCGATGCCCGAACACACGGAAAGATATTTCATGCGCACAGGCCATGTCTTCCTGACCGTGTAATCCTCAGTATTCCTTTGACGGAATAGTCGCGATGTGGAAGACTTGGATCATGGCGACCGAGGTGCTGGTGACAGCGGAGTTTGAACGCTGGTGGGACACGCTTGCCGTCGAGGAACAGAAGAGCGTGGCGGTCGTGGTTGCCCTGCTTGAAGAGAGAGGGACTGCGCTTCCGTTCCCCTACAGCTCCAGCATTACGAGTTCCACGAAGTTGCGCGAACTTCGCGTGCAACACGCGGGCAAACCATACCGGGTACTCTATGCCTTCGATCCCAGACGCAACGCAGTTCTGCTGCTGGGTGGGAACAAAACAGGCAACGACCGCTGGTACGACACGCATGTTCCGAAGGCCAAAAAGCTGTTCGCGGTGTACCTCAAAGAGAGCAATCAGTCGACATAACAGGAGAGAAGGACCATGGCGCGTAAATTCAGTGAACTGACGGCAAAAATGAGCGCAAAGGACCGGGCCGAAATCAAGGCCCGCAGCGCGAAGTTGCTTGCGGAACTGCCGCTGGAACAACTGCGTTCCGCGCGGAGCCTCACCCAGACCAATATGGCGCACCTGCTGGGGGTGAACCAGAGCGCCATTTCCAAGATCGAGAAGCGCACCGATATGTATCTCAGCACGCTGCGGAGCTATGTCGAGGCGATGGGCGGGAGCCTCGAAATCCAGGCGATCTTCCCCGATGGCGCCGTTCGTGTCGATATTTTGAAGGAAAAATAAAAGCGAGTATGTTCCGCACTGGCCATAGCGATATTCGCGGCAATGCGTGCGGTTTACAAATTTCCCCAAGAAAATAAGATTGCGCATGGTCAATTTCCGAACGCCTGGTCTTCGCGGCAGTAGGTGATGACGAGACCGAGCGGATTGGTGAGCAGCATCGCATTCGGCACTTCGTCGCGGAAGCTGTAGACGACATTCGCTGTCCAGCGTTCCCGGCGTTGCTCGTCGATGTTGCCGGGAGAGCGGAAGACTTTGTCGAACTCGATCTCGGCGCGATAGGGCGGCTGGCGCAAATCTTCGAGGACCACGGAATGGATTTCGATATCGATGTTGGGCTGCGAGGGATCGAGCAGGAACGATTCGAGCGTCTTCGCTTTCTGGAAGCGCTGGATCGTGGCGCTCTGCAACTGGCTCGAGAAGAAGCTCAACGACTCGGCGAAGTCGCGTTGCACGGTCGCGTGGTTGCGTCCGTAGTACAACTGCGCCCATTGCGCTAGGTAATACTTGCTGACGCGGTCGATGGGAATCTTTGCAAAGTCGTCATACTGCATCACCTGCCCACGGCCAGAATCCGAGACCGAGATGATGAGCGGCTTCAGCCGCAAAGCAGCGGTCTCGGTGCGATAGAAGAGCGCCAGCAGAGCGAGCGCGACGGCCGAAAGCACGAGCAGGGCCAGCTTGAGATAGGTGTTGGTGACGACCGGCTCGGCGTAAAGTTCGAGATATTTCTGTCCGGCGTCGGTCATTGGATAGTTATTCTTTGTCATGTCGATTTACCCGAGTGGGTTGACCCACGTTCCAGTGCGTCCGCTCAGGATGGCCCCGGTCAGCTCCGGTATTTTGAACAACCCGAAGATGCAGACAAACAAGGTCACGATCAACGCGGGCAGAATCGTGAAAGCATTCGTGATGCTGATCGGGCCGATGACTCCGAGCAAGGCCAGCAATACCTTGGCGAAGATAAAGATGAAGGCGCTGGCAATCACCTGATAGAAACTGAAGCCGAGGAACGCCTTGAACCATCCCCAGAAAAGGAAGTCCAATTTCGGCACGATGAAGAACGGAATGAAGATTGGCCCAATCAGCACGCAGACGGCGCTGGCAACTAGACCATAGGCAATCACCGCAAAGGCCACGGCCTGCATCGCAGCCAGAGCAACCGCGATGACGAGAAACGTCAGTGTTTCGTGAAAGTCGAACTCGCCGGGAGGCTGCCCCAGTTGCTCCTCGGCATGCGTGACAGCATCGGCAATGACCTGGGTCTGGTTCGATTCGATCTGACCCGAAAGCTGCAAGGCTTCCTGGGTGATCAACTCGCTGAAGCTGTAACCCATGCCTGGAATGGGCGCGGAGTAATACGTCAGCATCCCCAGGCCGAAGGAGATCACCAGCAGCAGGTTGGCGAACTGGCCGAAGTGGAAGCTGCCGTAAAAGCCCTGCGCGGTCGCAAGCGCATTCTGGATGCCGAACCAGGCGATCATGATGACGGCGAGTCCGCGAAACATATCGAGGCCCATCGTCTGGATCGCGGGACTGTTGGTCGCGAGCAACTGGCTGATCGCCTGATTGAGAAAGGTGAAGGGGTTCTGTTCCATAGTCTGTCCTTTGGCTCAATGTCCTGTCGGGCTGAGCGAAATGCTATGTATCGCATTGCTCACGCCGCCAGTGATCTGCTGCATGGTGTTGGGGAAGTTCTGCTGAAAATAGATGGCTTCGTTGATGGCCCGGTTCTGGGCGTCGATCTGTTGCTTTTGCGTGACCAGTTGCTGCTGGACCGAAGCAGCGAGAATCTGGTTGGTGTCCTGCTGCGAGTGGATTTGTAAAAGCGTTGCGGTATTGATCTTGCCCAGCACGGCCATTTCGCTCTGCTGGGTGGGGTCGGTCGAATAAGTGTCCGATTCAAGGTTCGCCAGTTTCTGCGTCAGTGCTTCCGAGTTCGAGCGGATGGCGCCGAGCGTCGCAAGCGTGCTGGTCGTCGTACCCTGCGCGAGTTCAGAAGTTCCGACCTGGTTCTGGATGACAGACTGCGTGTTGGCGTCCTGCATGGCGAGAGCGCTCGCAGGATACGGCTGGGCCTGGAGGACAGAACTTGTGTAGGCGGTCAGGGCTTGCGTCTGCCCGCCGAGGTTCAGCGCGTTGATCCATGCCGCAGTGTTACCGTAAACATCCGGCGCGGCGAGGTCGGTCCAGGAAGAAAATTGCGACCCGTACCGCATGGCCATGTCCTGCGGCATTTGCGACATCTGATAGGCGAGGTCATAAGCGGAGACGATCTGGTCGCGGGTCTCGACCGCCGTGGTGTACATCTGCTCCAGTTCGCCGAACTCCTGCAATGCCGTCGCGTAATTTGTGGCATCGAAGACCGCAAACTGCGCATGCGCCGCAGGCGCGAGCAGCGTGGCAAGCGAGAAAACGAGACAAAGAATCTTGGATGGCTTCATAAGAATTGTCCTTTCCTGCAATCGCTAATGCGAATGCGGTTGGTGCTTTCTGGCTGGGACGGCGCGGGTGACTTGCCGGTGTTTACACCGGCAGCAGCCCAAGGCGCATTGCTTGGGGTGGACGCGTGCGTAATGCAACGGCGATGGTTTCAGTGGTTGCGGGGTGTCGCCGCAGCCGGTTGCAAGACAGCACGCGCAGAGAATGACAAGAATGGTTCGCATCAGAAATCTCCCGGCATGGTGTGGTTTTCATACGCTGGCAGCAGCATGTCCTGCGTCAGATAGACCTTGATGCGATGGCCTTCGCGGATGGTGATCGTTGGCAGGATGTTGATGAAACGATCCAGCACATCGGCCCCCGACTGCGACAGGCTCGATGCCACGCCCTGCTCATACATCGCCGGGCCGCTGATGTTATAGCCGCTGCCATACATGGTCGCCTCCGCAGCGCCCGAGATCACGCCGAGGGCAATCGAGGCTCCGAAGATCTGCAGGTAATGGTTATTCACCTGGTCGGAGAGGCCGGTGGCCCCGGCCTGATCGAGACCGTGAAACTGGTCGAGATCGACCGAGTAACCATCGGGCATCAGCATGCGATGGAAGCGGACGGCCAGCCTGCGCTGGCCGAAGCCCGAGACCTTCTGGACATCGCCCAACAGGAAAGTGCCAGCTGGAATCAGGACATGCTGGCGGTCCTGGCTATATACGGGGTTCGTAACCATGACCTTCACCGGCCCGGCAAAATCGCCGACCAGCCGGTTCAATAGCGCGGTATCGAGGATGGTCCCCTCGAACAACACGTAGGGCTGACCGTGCGCGGAGTTGAGATTCACTTCCGGGGTATGCTTGGCGGCTGCTGAATTCTGTTTTTTATTCGGAGCCGCATTCGGCGCACTGTCCACGTTGGTTCCGGCAGGCTGCTCCCATGGGCTTCGTGCAACGCTGTCATGCGTCGGATTGCCATTCGGCGTTACCAGATTCGAGGCGAAGCGGGACTTGAATGCCAGGGCCTTCTCCGCATCCGCGATGGGATCGCGGGGCGGCTGGTTATTGAGCGGCCTCTGTGGATATGTACCCCTGACTGTGCCATTCTGTCCGCTCGCCGGGAGATCCGTACTGGCTGCTGCCTGCCGCTCTGCTTCGACCTGTCGCTGCTTCGCCGTGAGGTCCTCTTCAAAGCTTGCGACGTTTCGCTGGCTGGCTTCCGCATTCGCTTCGGTCGCATTTGCAGCAGACGTGAGCGGTTTCGCCGCTGGCTTGGCATGGCTCTTCGAGAACAGCACAGCCAGCAGGATCACCACCGACAGCCCGACGATCAGGTAGCTCTGACTCTGCTTTGCCACCACACCGGGAGGCTGCGTGCGTTGGTCATGCACTGCACTCGCCCGGCTGGGAGATGGAACAGAAGGCTGTGTTTCTGGGGTTTCTTTTTCTTCTGGCATGGGGTCTCCTAGTGCGCCTTGCGCGCGAATGCGAGCTTTTTCTTGCCGATCTGGAGATATCCACTGTCGACGACCTGCGCGATCACGTAGGTGTTGTCCTTGAGCTGAAAGCTGACCAGATCGGGCTTGCCGTCTTTCAACTCATAGACGGCGAACTTTTCCGGGGCCGAGGACTTGATGTAGGTGAAATGATCATCGTGATAGATGGCCTGGATGTTGAAGGGCGGTTTGTTTTTGTACTTGTAATCGAAGGCCAGGTTCTCGACCGGATAGCTGGCGCGGAACTGCTCAACGGCCTGTTGCGCATGCAGTTCCACGGCCTGCGCCTGTATGCGCGCCACAGTCACTTCGGACGCGGGCACGAACTTCTCCGGGCCACGCACGCTGGCGAGTGTCGATGGATCGCTTGGCTCGATCACGACCTTCAGATCTGGATCTGCCGTTTCGACATCATCGAGCGTGAACGAATAGACGTTGCCTTTGTCGGTGATCAGGTTGAGATTGGAGTGGATGTCTTCCTTGGCCGGATGGAGGAAACAGTAATTCTGCACGGCATCCAAAATCCAGAAGTCCTTATCTCCCGTGGCAACCTCCAAAATCTTCTCCGACGACGGCAGTGCAATCAGCGTGGTGTAGTGCATTTTCGCGCGAATGGCCACGATGTCGTTGGCGTGGTAATGCACAATGCGTGCTGTCTGCTGGGCGTGTGCGGCAATGGCCGCCAGCGCCAGCAATCCGGTCAGATATGGTTTTGTGTGCATAGGTCTCCTTACTGCGTGTTCGTTGGGTGGGGTTGGACATTGGGGTAATCCTGGGCCACGCGCAGCAGTCCCTGCTCCGGCCCGTAGCGGGCGAAATACTCCTGTTTGCGCAGGTTGTCGCGCGAGTTGTTGGTGGCGATCCAGTACGTCAGAGCATCCACTTCCAGGCGCAGCTTTTTCGTGATGCCTGGCTGCTTCAGCAAGAGATCTCGCTTGGGAACAAGCGATTCCAGCAATTCCAGTTCGGTATCGTTCAACTGGAAGACTTCGGCGTACAGCTTGCGGTCCATGTTCGGGTTGGCGAGAAAAACCTTGGTCGGGCAGGACTCATGGACGATGTGCAGCATCTCGGACGCGGCCAACTCCACGACGGACTGCGTGGCGAGAATCATCGCGGCATTCTTTTTGCGCCACGTTTTTTCGGCGCGGACAATCCACTCGCGAATGGTGGCGTTTTTCAGGAACATCCACGCCTCATCGATGACGAAGCATTTGAAGGTTGCGGTGTTCCCTGGTTTCTCGATCTCCGCCGACGCCTGGTGCAGCACGTAAAACAACAGCGGCTCCAGCACGTCCGGCGCATCCGACCAGCTATCGAAGTTGAAGGTCTGGAAGCGCGAGAAGGTCAGCGTGTCCTCGACGTTGTCGAACAAATGGCCGAACTGTCCAGCACGCGTCCAGCGGTGCAGCCGCTCGCCCAGCGGCCCCAGGATGGACGCGAAGTTTGTCAGCGTCCGAATCTCCAGCGGCAACTGGTACACCCGCTCGACTGCGGCATAGAGCGACTTTTCATCTTCCGGCGTCAGCGCATACTTGCCCTGAGCTTCGATCAGGACCCGGGTGAAGAGATAAAGGAAGTTCCAGTTTTCGTGCGTGGGGGCCAGTGAAAATGGGTTGATTGAGAAGCCGGGATTCTTGAGTCCGACATTCAGATACGTCCCGCCGAAGACGCGGGTCAGCGTTTCATAGCTCGCACCGAGATCGAAGATGAAGGTCAGCGGACTGTATTTCTGGAGCGATTCCAGTAGAAAGTTCAGCAGGAAGCTTTTACCGGAACCCGTTGCGCCCAGCAACAGGGTGTGCGCGACATCTCCTGAGTGGAGGTTGAAGTAATAGGGCGTCGCGCGTGCCGTTTCGAGAACGGCGAGATGTTCGCGTTCAAGATGCGGATTCCACTGCGATCCGGTATCGACGGTGAACAGAAACGACAGGTCGGCGTAGTTGGAGTTCAACGCCCACTGCTTGCGCAGGTTGAAGTGTTTGTTGCCAGGCACGGTGGCGAAGAAGGCATTCAGCAGGTTGTAGCGTTCCTCGTACAACAGGCCATCGTGCTGGGTAAAGAGCTTCTGAAACTCGGCCACGGCATGCTCGACCTTGGCACGGTCTTCGTCGTAGACCACGACCGTCAGCGTGAATTCGCCGAAGGACTTTCCCTCCATACCGAGGGCGGTCAACGCCTCGCCGAGTTCCGCGACGGCGGCCTCTTTCGAGTCGTCGACCAACTCCTCACGCGGGCCAGCGTGTTTCTGCTCTTGCAGGTTCGAGAGAAAACTGGTCTTCGAGTTGTGGTGATGACGGCGGCGCTTATTAATTTCCTTGCGAGCGCGAGCATTGTCCACCGGATGCCATTCGGTGACGACGTGGAAGTTGGCCGGGACAGCGAGCAGGCCATGCAACAGCAGGGGCCGCGTCTCGCTGGGCAATTCTTTTAGCGTCAGCACGCGGACGTAGAAATCATCGAGACGCAGATGGCCGCGATGCGCTTCCAGCTCCGAATCGCATATCTGCCAGTCCAAATGCTGCATCCCGTGCAGCCTGCTCTGTTGAATTTTTGAGGGGCGGAAGTTGACGAAGCGCCGGTCAAGCCGGAAAGCTTTCTCCGCCCCTAGCAGCTCGATCTCGGTGAGATCGCTGAGCTGCCCACTCAAACTTTGGACTTTCTGCTGTAAACGCATCCGGTCGCGTTCGATCTGCTCATACAACAAGGTGCGTTCCTTACTTGCGGACAAGAGCGCGCGCAAGTCCCGCAGGGACGAGCGTGGATCTTGCGGCAACTGCGACAGCGCGTGCAGCAGCCCGGTCTTGGCATAACTGCCATCGACCATCACGATCCAGAAAATCTCGATGGAATACAGGTGGTCTGCTTTTGCCGCGAGGAAATCAGCGCGTTGCTCCGTCGCCGCCCGCACCAGCGGGTTCGTGTACTCCGCGTGCGGTATCTCCGGGCGGTTGTGGCGAAAGAGCACCTGGTACAGCCGGGTCTTTTCGTCGAGCGAGCGCAGCGCGGCTTCGAGGCGTTTGACCACGTAGTCCCGCCCGGCATGATCGAGACTTTCGGCATCGATGCCGCCAATCTTCAGAGCACAGCCGAGGTCGCCCGATTTCGTCAGGAAGCAGTGCTCGTCCCAGAAGCCGTACAGATTCACCTGCGCCATGAACGCCCCAGCTTCCTTCCAGTCCTTCGTGATGGTGTCAATCTTGAACATTTCGCCCCTTGATCTTGATTTCTGTTGCCTGCCACTGCATCGGGTCGTAGCGGCGGCGGAACTTGCCGGAGTTGAAGAGCACGCGCAGGATTTCGACATCGTGCTTCGTTGCAATGCGGGCGATGACGACTCCCACGATGAACAGCAGGATTCCGCCCAGTAGCGAATGCATCAGCGAAAAGACCGCCCCGCCTGCGATCAATGCCACGAAGAACAGCCGCCGCTCCGCGCCCAGAATGGTCAGCGGGCGATTCATCGCTTTATAAACTTTGTTCTGTCGTGGACCGCCCGCCGCCATTTGCCGACCTCCTTTCCGCTCATCTTGTCGTTGTGTGGTTGCTATGGGAAGAGCCAGGCCATGAAGTTGACCGCGCCGATGGCCATGCCGATGCCGAAGACGATCCCGGCCAGCATGCGCTTCGACTGACCCTCGCCGTAAGCGAACATCAGGCCGCCAAGCACAATAGCGACCAGCGACAAGCCCGTCGCAATCGGCCCGGTGAATGCCTGTTCGAGAACACCGACTGCGTTCTCCCACGGGCTGCCGCCGCCCGCTTGCTGGGCATAGGCGGGAATGGCCAGCAGAAGCATGGCAACTGGACTGAGGGAACGCGCCAGCCTGCGTAGGCGCGGGTTGCGTTGCGAGAAACGAGTGATAGATGGCATGGAAAGGACTCCTCTTTTTCAAAAAACTCGAAGCGGCTGCCGTTTTTTGGCGCCGATCTGTAGGCGAAGGTAGAGCCGAATCGAAGGGCCGTCCAATGCTATTTCTGTACGAGGTATGCAAAAAACGCATAGCTCTGCTATTGACAAGAGCACCGGCGTTATGGTTACTGAAACGAGCTACAGGGAAGGCACAGAGATGGGCATTCCACAGACAACCGGCAGAAAGGCCGCGCGCTGGGACGAGTCAAGACACGATGCCGTCAAGACGGAATGAAGCGAACGTCTTGACGCGGGCCGGTGCGCGGGCACAATCAGGCCGCCGCAGGAATGCCCAGGGAAGGCCGCTTCGCGGCCATCCTCTCGTGGGTCCTGGTCATGCGTCCGCTGGCAGCGCGGAAATAGTCTTCATCCATCTCTATGCCAACGTATCTGCGACCTGTCAGCAACGCCGCCGCGCACGTCGATGCCGAGCCGCAGAAAGGATCGAGCACCAATTCACCTGGCAGCGTGAAGGCGCGGACCAGAGGCGCCAGCGAAACGACCGCTTTCTGCGTGGGATGGAGCGCATTGCCGGTGTAGAAAAGCCGCTGCACATCCGGTAGCGGATTCTTCGGCAGCGGCGGTCTGCCCTTGGCCAGCAGATATGCCTGCTCATGCTGACACTTCATGAATTTCACGCTCGATGTGTAGGACTTGCGGAACACAAAATGTCCCACGGGACGGAAGCCCGCGCTACGCCACGCATCGAGAAAATCATCGGCGCGCGGCCAGCCGTAGAAACATACCATCAGGCGGTCCTGCTTCAGCACGCGATACGCCGCTGCCATGGCGGGCTTGAGCCAGTTGGCATCGGTATCGTTCTTGAGCGTGCGACCCTGCCGGTCATGGAAGTTCACCAAGTACGGCGGATCGGTGAGGGTGCGACGTGAAAGTCGCATAGTTTGTTGTTTCATCGCCGGAAACGGCAGAAAGGAGACCAGGCGTTCCGTCGCCTGTAGCCTACCGGAGCATGCGGAACTGGTAACGGTTCGGTGTGGAGCCTCCGGGACAATGTAGCCCGGCGCAAGCCATGTGAAAGCCGTGAGGCGGACACATGTCTGCAAGTGTCGATGCGGATGGGGCGCTAGGCTGGACGATAGGGTTAACACATGTGAACCACTGATAAACACCGTCAATCCGAAACGGGCCAAAGACACTGACAGGCCCGACCCAAAATGGGGGCGTAGCTGGTCCTCTCGCTTCTAACTCGGGAGGCACGGCCATCATAGCTACCGGTGGAATAGGTGGAACCTAACTCGTTCTTGCAAACTATGTGGAACACGGTAAGCCCGTATCGCTGCCCGATCAGGGCAGGCCAACCGCGAGGAAAGCCGTTGGCGGTGCGGGTAGAGGAGTGCGGAGAAAGCGAATGCCGCGCTGTAATGGCGTGGATACCGGTACAAAGTGACTGGACGCGAAAGCGGGCAGACTTCCGCATGGTCTTTCATCACGAGAGAGTTTGAGAACCTTCAAAGGAGGAGAAGCAGATGACTGCGAGGCAACAGGAAGCGGGTGCGTCCTCCAACAACGCGGCTCACTGGCACGGTATCGATTGGGCCAAGTGTCACCGCGAAGTCAGGAGGCTGCAGGCGCGTATCGTGAAGGCAACGCAGGAAGGCAGGCATGGCAAGGTGAAAGCCTTGCAGTGGCTGCTGACTCACTCGTACAGCGGCAAAGCACTGGCCGTGAAACGAGTGACTGAGAATCGAGGCAAGCGCACCCCCGGTGTAGATGGTACGGTGTGGTCTACATCGGATAACAAGATGCAAGCAGTGATGTCGCTCAAACGGCGCGGCTACCAGCCGCGTCCGCTGAGGCGGATCTATATCCCAAAGGCCAATGGGAAGAAACGGCCTCTTGGCATTCCGACGATGAAAGACAGGGCTATGCAGGCGTTGTATCTGCTGGCCCTCGAACCTGTCGCGGAAACCACTGCGGACCCGAACTCATATGGGTTCCGCACGGCACGCTCGACGGCGGATGCAATCGAACATTGCTTCGCTACGCTGCATCGGGCAG
>JAJYFA010000240.1 GCA_021790995.1 Acidobacteriota bacterium | reverse complement strand
ATGTTGAAGCGCTACACGCACCTGCGGGCGGAGGATCTGGTGGAGAGGTTGGGGTAAACTGCTCGGTCGGAAAACGGCCCACAAGGGACAAAGATGGTTACCATCATCTGGGAAACCTGGCTGAACCTTGGCGCTGAAGCCGAAGGCCTCCGGCTCACACGCCAAATCTGGTCGGACATGAAGGGATTCGAAGGCTATTTGTCCCATCGGATCCTCATTGACCAGGATGCGCCGTCCCACCTGTTTGTGGTGAGCGAGTGGCGGAGCCGCGAGCAAGCGGACCGCGTCAAGGAGCAGTACGCCGGTTCCGAAACCGTGCGAATACTCACGCCGCTGCTCGCCCGCCCGCGGGGACGGTGGGTGCTTTCCGAGGATCAGGTAACGCAGGCCTGACGCACAGCAGTTCCATGGAAGTGGCGGCCATGACGATGACGTCGGTCATGGCAGGAGGGGGTTGCGAGGGCGGGGCAGGCATCGCGCGCCGTCATCACCCTTTCCGGCAAGGCGGTGGAGGTCCGCTGGTCCGCGGCAGCAGCGCGCCAACTCACTGTGCGCGGCACCCACCTCATCGGTCACGGTCCGAAACCCGGCGCTTCGCCATTTTGTGCCCCGCTGGGTGCGGATCGACCACGTGCAGGGGGTTTGGGTCGGCGAGTATTGGTGGTAGGGCGAATCCGCCCGGACCGGGCCGGAGGTCCCCTACCTGCTGATTCGGGGTCGGAGGCCCTGCCCACGCGTTGGAACCGGACCCGGTTTATAATCCGGCAGGCCACGTAATACTATAATAGTCGGGGGAGGACGCATGGCGCGCGGCAAAGGGAAAGCCCAGAATACGGATACCCATTCCAACCAAGGTGTTATTGTGGTGGTGAGCATCGTTGACGACGATCTGCGCTAGGCGCGGCGCTGGCCAAGATAACGCGCTGGTTCGTTTCAGGGGACAGAGTGAGTCAGACCGAACGGCTGTACAAAATAGAACAACTCCTGCGCCGCGAGAGTGTAGTCCCTACCAGGGCATTCTTAAGAATCCTTGAGGTTTCCCGTGCCACGTTCAACCGCGATCTTGACCTGCTGCGCGACCGGCTGAACGTGCCCATCACCTATGACGCCGGGCGGCGTGGTTACCGGCTGGGCGATGCCGCTGTCGGCGCCCTGCGCCACGAATTGCCGGGACTTTGGTTCAACAGTACCGAGATTCACGCGCTTCTTACCTTCTATCGCTTCCTCGAAGACGTCGAGCCGGGCTTTCTCTCGCCACACATCGCGCCGCTCAGAGAACGCATCGAGGCGCTGCTCGAAGGCAAGGACCGGACGCTCGGCGAAATCGCCCGCCGCATCCGCATCCTGCCGCAGGCCGCGCGCCGCTCGGAACCGGCCTCCTTCCAGCGTGTCGCGCACGCAGTCCTCACGCGCAGGCGTCTGCGCCTCACGTACCACGGGCGCGGTCGCGATAGAATTACGGAACGCGTCGTCTCGCCGCAACGGCTAGTGCATTATCGTGATAACTGGTATCTCGATGCTTGGGATCACGGAAAACGGGCGCTGCGCACTTTTGCCCTCGAGCGCATCCGCGAACCGCGCGGGCTCGGCCAGCCGGCCAGTGACATTTCCGAAGACCGTCTGAATCGCCATTTCACGACGAGCTACGGCATCTTCGCTGGCCGCCCGAAGCGCAAAGCCGTGCTGCGCTTTACACCCGAGCGCGCCCGCTGGGTGGCCGACGAACGCTGGCATCCCGATCAACGCGGCCGGTTTGAGAACAGCCACTTTATCCTCGAAATCCCGTACTCCGATGACCGCGAGCTCGTTCTCGACATTCTCAAATATGGCCCGGACGTCGAAGTCCTCCGCCCGAAATCCTTAAGGCAGAAGGTCTTCGATCAGTTACTTCGTGCGACTTCTCAGTACCGAGGCTAACAGGGCCATTATCAGCGGGTGAGACAGGGCAGGTGTAGAGTTGCACCATCGAGCGACCAGAAATGAGCAACTCATATTTTGCGCATAGCGCCAATTTCTCGGGTAGCTGGCACCCACTTGCCAATCACTTGCGAGCGGTCGGCGATCTCGCCTCTAAGATGGCCGGGAAATGTCCCTGGTATGTAGAGGCCAGGCTTGCTGGGTTGTTGCACGATATCGGCAAGTACGCTGATCGTTTCCAGGCGCGCTTACAGGGCAAAGATTCAGGCTTGGACCATTGGTCCCAGGGCGCTTCGCTGGCTCTGACCCAATTTCACGCGGTTGCTGCGGCTCTGGCGATTGAGGGCCACCATATCGGCCTGCAGCGGGGTAGTACGGACACTTTGCGGCGACTGCTTCCGGATAACCTTCCATCGGCTGTGTTGCCTGGTTTGGTGCTTTCCGACTCGGATCTTTCGCGGTTGCAATCCCGCGCGGTGGCGGATGGACTAGAATTTCACATGCCTTCGGCCATTGCTGTCACTTCATGGGCACAATCGGTCGCTGCCATGCTTGATGTGCGTATGCTTTTCTCCTGTCTGGTGGATGCCGATTTTTTGGATACCGAGGCGCATTTCGAGGGTGATGTCCGAGGCAAGCGATACCGGCCGGAAGGCCCAAGTTTGGACGCCGAAAAGGCGCTGGCTCGTCTCGATGCCCACATGGCTAGCTTGCGCGCGTCCACTTCGGCGCAGGCCAATGTTAGGGCCGCGCGGGAGGCCCTTTGGAACGCCATCATCCACGCCGGGCAGTTGCCGCCCGGGCAATTCACGCTGACCGCACCGACAGGTTCTGGCAAGACACTGGCCATGCTGCGCTTTGCCCTGGAGCACGTCGTTCGGCATGGGATGAAGCGCATCGTGCTGGCGGTTCCCTTCCTTACTGTCATCGAGCAGACGGCCCGTGTCTATGGACAGGTGTTTGCCGGCTTCCCCAGCAACTTCGTACTGGAACACCATAGCCTTGCCGGTTTAGGCACCGAAACGGAACGACGGGATGCAGAAGGAAAAGGCGAGCGTCAGCGGCGCCTGCTCGCCGAGAACTGGGATGCGCCCATCGTGCTCACTACTAATGTCCAATTACTGGAATCTATCTTTTCCAACCGTCCATCGTCCTGCCGCAAACTGCACAACCTCATGGACTCCGTGATCCTGTTCGACGAGGCGCAGAGCTTGCCGCAACACCTTGCGGTACCTACCTTGGCGGCGTTGTCTCATCTGTCAACGACCTATCGTTCTACTGTGGTCTTCGCTACTGCCACCCAACCCGCCTTCGACGCTCTGGATGCAGCGGTGAAGAAATTTGCCATCAACGGCTGGCGACCACGGGAAGCCGTGCCGGATCACCCGGAGCTGTTCAAAACCCTCGAACGTGTCACTGTGCGCTGGCCGGAAGGGGACAGAAAATGCACCTGGGAAGAACTGGCCGCCGAAGTGCGCGGTGTGAATCAAGCGTTGGTGGTGGTGAACCTCAAGCGCCATGCGCTTGCCCTGATGGAAGCTCTGAGCGATCTAGAAGGAGTGTTTCACCTATCCACTAATCTCTGTGCGGAACATCGGCGTGCGATTATGGACAAGGTAAGAGCTCGGCTTGCGGAAAGTCTCCCTTGTCGCCTCGTTTCCACCCAATGCGTCGAGGCTGGCGTGGACGTGGATTTCCCTGTTGTCTTCCGCGCCATGGCGCCGCTGGAATCCATCGCCCAGGCGGCAGGGCGCTGCAACCGAGAAGGCAGACTCAATGAACAGGGTTGTCTAGGGAAGGTAGTGGTTTTTGAACCGAATGAGGAAGGCGGTTGGCGGAGACAGTTCCCAACATTCATTTACTATCAGGCGGCCCAAGTCACACAAACCCTGCTCAAGATGCGCGGTAATCTGGACATCAATGACCCCGATACTTTCCGGGCGTATTACCGCCGGCTCTACGACCTGAATAATCCCGCCAGCCAAAACGCCGACCTTACTCGGGCAATTCAGGAGCTCGATTTCCCGGAAATCGCCAACGCTTACCGTCTAATCGAACACAATGCGATTCAGGTGCTCGTGCCATGGATAGAACGCAAACAGGAATTTGGTGCCCTTCGTCTTGAAGCCGAACGGGAGGGTATTTATGCGGATTGGATACGCCGCGCCCAAGGACTTGCCGTCAGTGTCTATCGCACCAAGGACGGTCCGCCCGCGTGGGCAATACCGGCGAAGCTGCGGCGCGGCGGTGTTTCTGACGAGTGGTTCATCCTCGAAG
>JAJYFA010000239.1 GCA_021790995.1 Acidobacteriota bacterium | reverse complement strand
GGTCAGTGGTCAGTGGTCAGTGGTCAGTGGTCAGTGGTCAGTGGTCAGTGATTCGTCCACAGCCGCCGGCCTTCAGCCTCAAGCTCTTCGTTCTGCCGCGGCTGGCATTCTTCGTTTTGACCATCCTTCCCTCATTCCCTAGTCCCTAGTCCCTTCAATTCACCCTCATCGTAGTCCCCCAGCGCACTGTCTTCCAAGACTCTTCCCCGTCTTTTTCTCCACTGGCGCCCCATTTCGGAAACGGCCTCCGGTCCGAGATCCCAAAGGCCTCGATCAGCTCCCGGATCCGGCTCCGCCGCGCCAGCAGCTTCTCCACCAGCGCCTCCATCTCGCCCAGGTCTCCGCCGTACCATTCGGGAGGAACCTCATTGGCCGCCGCCCACACCGTCTCCGCGGGCATGGTCTCGATCCGCGTCAGCCACGGCTCGAAGGACTCCCATCCGGCAATCTCCCGGTACACATCGTTGCGATAGTAGACTCCGCGCAGCGGCGCATCCTCGAAGCGCCACTCGCCGGCATGAAAGCAGTAGCCGAAGTCGATGAACACCGCCTTGTAGCGCCGCTCTCTCTGCTTCCGCGTGAAGACCGCCTGGCGCCCGTTCGCATTGCCCGTCCACTTGTCCAGCGCCAGAATGCCGGCAAACTCGCCCAGGTTCTTCACCTCCACAAGCTGCTCCTCGGGCAGGTAGTCCACCACCTGGCCCGGCATCAGGCCCCCGGCAAACCGCGAGCCGAACTGCAATCCCGGCCGGCAGCGCACGCGCGTCATGCCCATATCGATCTCCAGCTCCGGCGTATTTTCGATAAGCCAGCGGGAGACCTCGACCAGCTCGGCCTCGGGTACAGTCAGTCCCGCCGCCGCCGCCAGGCGCGTGGCCACGAGTTCGTTGGCCAGCACTCGCATGTGCTGTGGATTGTTCTGGAATTTCACCACGTACACGTGGCCGTCCGCGCCCAGCATCAACTGGCCTTGCGCGCCGCCCCGCATGCGCCGGATCTGCTGCACTGCGAGAACCGCCAATCCACCCTCCGGCTGATTTTTCTGGTCTTTCCCGCATTCTACATGCAGTGATCAGTGGTCAGTGGTCAGTGGTCAGGGACCAGTGGCTCATCCGTAGCTGGCGGCCCGACAGCTCGCAGTACTTCTGTCGCTGCGGCTGGCATTCTTCGTTTTGGCCGTCCTTCCCTATTCCCTAGTGCCTAGTCCCTAGTCCCTAGTCCATAGTCCCTAGTCCCTAGTCCATAGTCCGCCTTCACCCTCTTCGCCGCTTCCTCCCCATCCAGCACGCGAAACACGCCCTCGGCCAGCGCTTTCAGCTCATCCTCGCCAGGGAAGACTTCGAGCGGCGCAATCCACGCGACCTGCCGCCGCAGCCGCTCGATCACCCGCGCCGAGTACGCCATGCCTCCGGTCGCGAGCACCGCGTCCACCCGGCCTTCCAGCACCGCCGCCATCGCGCCGGCCTCTTTCCCGATCTGATAGACCATGGCCTCGAAGACCGCCGCGGCCTCGCTGTCGCCGGCATCGATGCGCCGCTCGACTTCCTTCAGATCCCGCGTGCCCAGGTATGCGAACAGCCCGCCATCGCCGAAGGCGTGCCGGTCCAGCTCCCGCTCCGTCATCGCGCCGCTCAGGCACAGCCGGATCAGCGCCCGCACCGGCAGCGAGCCCGTGCGGTCCGGTCCGAAGGGGCCTTCTTCGATGGAGTTGCTGTCGATCATGCGTCCCTCGCGATGCGCCGATACCGTGACCCCGCTGCCCATATGGATCACAATCAAACGCAGCGCCGCGTAGCCGCGCCCCACCCGCCGCGCGTAACGCCTGGCCACGGCCTTGGTGTTCAGTGAGTGCCCGATATAGGTCCGCTTGACCAGCGGCGACCCCGAGAGCCGCGCGCACGGCTGCCATTCGTCCGCCGTTACCGGGTCCACGATGTACGCCTCCACCCCTACCGCCTGCGCAAAGCGCCGCGCCAGCACCGCTCCCAGGTTCGAGGCATGTTCGCCGCGCCGTGCCGCCTTCAGCTCCTCCACCATCGCATCGTCCACCAGATAGGTCCCGCACTCCATCGGCGGCAGCAATCCGCCGCGTCCCGCGACCGCCTCCCAGCGCGGGTGCCCCATCCTTTCCGCGTTTTGTGCGGAAAGGGTGGGAGCGCAAACCACCCCTCCCACCGCTTCGCCGGTTGGACGATATCCTGCCTCCCTCAGCGCCTTCTCGATCATCCCCGCGCGGTATTCCAGCCGGTCCAGCATCGGCCGCCCCTTGAACCGCTCGATCTCGTCGTCTCCGTGATGAATGTTCCGCGTCAGCTCTTCGCCTGCGCGCGTAAAAATGCCGAACTTTGTCGATGTTGTCCCGGGATTGATGGCCAGAACCCGTCCGTGTTGACTCGTCACGCCTCACCTCATGCGCAAAAAAGTGTACCTGATCGCAAACATGCCACGCCGTGACAGTGCGCCGGGCGAAGGCTGGACATCGATTCGCGCCAACGTACGGCATCGGGCGGCTTCGCGGAATGGTATAAGGGATGAGGAAACGGGGAGCGCTGGGTGCGGCCGCATTCCAGTGCTGCGGAGGAATGAATGGCCTACGATCTGGCGATCGTGCTGCCCACCTTTAACGAAAGCGCGAATGTGGCGCCGATGATCGACCGGCTGGCGCGGGCGCTCGCGGGCGTTCGCTACGAGGTCATCTTTGTCGACGACGACTCGCCCGATGGCACCGCGGACCTGGTGCGCCGTCTCGAGCGCGACCACCCCAACCTGCGCGTAATCCATCGCATCGGACGCCGCGGACTGGCCTCGGCCACGATCGAGGGCATTCTGGCCGCGGCCGCGCCCGTCGTCGCCGTGATGGACGCCGACCTGCAGCACGACGAAAGCATCCTCCCCGAGATGCTGCGCCGCATCAACGGCGACAACCTCGATCTGGTCGTGGGATCGCGCAACATCCAGGGCGGCAGCATGGGCCAGTTCGCCGCCTGGCGCGTCAAACTCAGCCAGCTCGGCCGGCGCTTGAGCCTCATCGGCGCCGAGCACCAGCTCAGCGATCCCATGAGCGGCTTCTTCATGGTGCGCGTCGACTCCTTCGAGCGCTTCGCCCACCGCCTTTCCGCCATCGGCTTCAAGATCCTCCTCGACATCGTGCTCTCCGCCGGGCCCGAACTGCGCATCGGCGAGGTGCCCTACCGCTTCCGCCTGCGCGAACACGGCGAAAGCAAGCTCGACATGATGGTCGGCCTCGAATACTTCGAGCTGCTCGTCGACAAGCACCTCGGCAGCCTGGTGAACCTGCGCTTCATCCTCTTCGCGCTGGTCGGCGCCTTTGGCGTGGGCCTCCACCTGCTCATCCTCAGCGCCCTGCTGCGCGTCGGCAACATCGGTTTCGCCAAAGCCCAGACCCTCACCACGTTCATGGTGATGCTGCTCAATTTCGTCCTGAACAACACCGTCACCTATCGCGACCGCCGCCTGCGCGGCTGGAGGTTTCTGCGCGGCCTTGTCACCTTCTGCCTGGCCTGCGGCCTGGGCGTGGTGGCCAACGTCGCCATCGCCAACGATGTCTTTCATCGCGGCCTGCCCTGGTGGCTGGCCGCGCTCATCGGCCTGATGTTCTCCGCGGTGTGGAACTTCGCCGTCACCTCGATGACCACCTGGCGGCAGGATCGGCGATCGAGCGAACAACGCGCCCGGCGGCGCATCGAGGCCGCTGCAAAATTGGCCGCGCCCCACGGCGGCGGCGAAGGCCTTCCGGCAAAAAGCGCCTGAGGGAAAAGCACAACGCGCCGCAATCCGCCGGCGAAGGCGCGCCCACTTACTCCATCAGAAACGCCAGCGATTGCAGCGTGGTAATCTCGAACGGCTTCCGGCAGCGGACGTTGGCGCACTGTAGCTTGTCGTCGCGCCGCACCATGTACGATTGCGCCTTGGCGAAGCGGGCGCGGTCGCGCTCGCTGGCGCCGCGTGGCATCTGCGCGCGCTTCCGGCGCACCACCCAGGTGACTTTGTATTCGGCCGTCTGCCCGCACTTGGGGCAGGTCAAACTGTGCGTGCGCTGCTCCACCGTCTCGTTGAAAAATTCCCGCTCTTCCATGCCCCTCCAACCCTTCTGCCTGCCATCGCGGCATCTCCCTGTCGCCGGCCATGGGAGCCAGCTCAGGTACTTCCGCCGAGAGCGAATCTATTCCATACTCGTTCTTGCCATGGCGAAACGCAAGCC
>JAJYFA010000065.1 GCA_021790995.1 Acidobacteriota bacterium | reverse complement strand
TTTGCGCGCGGCGGGAAGCAGGCGGCGGTAGATCTCCATGCCATCTTCGCCGGCGAAGAGCGCCTGCGCCGGCTCGTAGTCGCGCACTTCCACATCGAGGGTCGCGCGGTCGCTTTCAGACACGTAGGGCGGGTTGCTGAGGACGAAATCGAACGATCCGCCACCGACGGCATCGAACAGATCGCCTTCGAGGAAACGGATGCGGCCGGCCACCCCGTTCCGTTCGGCGTTGGCTCGGGCCACGGCCAGCGCCGAGGCTGAGATGTCAATGGCCGCAATCTCGGCAAACGGCAGCGCGCGCGCCAGCGCCACGGCAATCGCGCCAGAGCCTGTGCCCACATCGACCATCCGCGGCGCGGCAATCGCGCCCAATTTTCTAAGCCGTTCCGCCAGCTCAACCGCTTGCTCCACCAGGATTTCCGTCTCCGGCCGCGGAATCAGCACGTCGCGGTTCACACGGAAGGGCAAGCCATAGAATTCGGCTTCGCCGGTGATGTACTGGATGGGTTCGCCGGCGCGGCGGCGTTCGATCAGGCCGTGAAATGCAACAGCGGCGGCGGGCGCGAGCCTGTCACCCTCATGCGCGATCAGCCAGGCCAGATTGATCTCCGGCACATCTCTTCCGAGCGCGCATAAGAGCAGCGTCTCGCTGTCGCGCCGCGCGCGGACGGGATGCGGACCATTGGCCAAAATCTTCGCCGCCGCGTCGAGAGCGCGGCGCAATGTGGCGCGATCATGTAGCTTGGACGTCATACTTCCGGCACAAAATTCCAAACGGAACAGCATTCCCCTTCGATGAAGCGCCGGGGCGCAGTACTTTGTTACGCGCCTGTGCAATTCGCGCGCACGCTGACAGCCTCCAGAACGTCAGCAGGTGTGGCCGCTATCGCATCGGCCTGCGCCCACTCCTCCTGGGTTCCGTAACCCCAGGCGGCCGCCAGGCAGCGGACCCCGTTGGCGTGAGCGGCCCCGATGTCGTTGTTGCGGTCGCCCACCATCCACGCCGCGTCGCGGTCGATTCCGTGCTCCCTGAGCAGATCGGCCAGCCGGTCGGCTTTGTGGTGGCTTGCCAATTCCTCTTTGTCGCCATAGATGGCCACAAAATAGCCCGAGAGACCAAAAGCGTCGAGGATGCGCTCAGCGAAGTGTTGCCGCTTCGAGGTACATACGTAAAGCGTGAATCCGCGACCGTTGAGATCGGTCAGCGTTTCCCTGATCCCCTGAAAAACCGAGTTCTTGTTCCAGCCCTCGCGATCGTAGCAGGCGCGATAGTCGCGCGCCATCTCCGCGTGCTTCATCGCGCCGCCCTCCGGATGCATCCACTTGACCCACTCTTCCACCTGAGGCCCAAGAACCACCTCGGGATGTGCGGGCTCAGGCAGGTTGTGCAGAGCCAGCATCTTCCGCAGGCAGCCGAGAATGCCCGGCTTCGAGTCGGTCAGGGTTCCATCCAGGTCGAAGATCAGCGCCGGCGGCAGTGGGGGCATGTCTCCAGTTTCGCAGAGAACCGCGCAGAATCCCAAGAGTTCGCAAGAGGTCAAAGCAAATGAGGAAGCCCGCGTTACGACAGAGATTCAGACCTCCGTAACTCGGCGCGCAGAATTGCGCATCCTCATTCGGGCACGCCGTCGTTGATCTCGGCGCAATCCATGCGCAGCGTCCCGTTGTCGTTGAACACCAGCCCATAGAAGCGGACCACGCTGCCCACGGCGATTGGGTTGGTGTTGAGCATCTGCGTATTGCTGTCCGCGTAGACCACCACCGTATTCGGGTTCGTCAGCGGTGTAAGCGGTCTGGGATTCTCGGACGCAAGATTTGGAAACAGATTGTAAGCAGCCAGCGTAACGGTGTAGATGTTGAAGCCGCCGCTTGTCGAAACCGCGCTCACCGTGCCGTCGATGGTTTGCGGCATCAGCGTCATCGTGGTTGCGGGAAACGGAGACGGCGGGAAGCCATTCACGAGAGACGCGTTGGATGTAATCAGAACGTTCTGGCCGGGAACTTGATTCGTCGCGCTGAAGTTGGCGGCGAAGGGAAGGTTCTGCAGATTTGTGAATTGACTGGAGACGCCGAAACTCGCGCTTCCGTAACCAAATTCGTCGTCCATGCTGGCAAGCTCACCCACCATTTGAGTCGTGAGTCCGTCAACGGTGGACTGGCCAATACCAGGCATCAGCAATTGGCCGAGGGACAAACTGAGGTTCGTCGCATCCGTATTGTAGACGGCGACCCTCGTAGCCATCAGCGTTCCGTCTCCTTGTAGTGCTGCGTCCATCTCCACCGGCATGCCTGTGACGAGATCTCCGCCGTTGACTATCCCTTGATATACAGTGCCGCCATTGGTGCTCACTTGCAACGTCGGAGGATTGCCGTTCCAGTAACCTCTGGGAACGCTTAGTGCGAATTGAGTGAATTGGCTTCCTGCTACGGCGGTTGAAGCGACTACTCCTACAAGCCCAACGATTTTGCCATTGGAGATGTTCGTGGGCTGCGTCGCAATCGCAGGTAGTGGCGTCAGGTTGAAAACCGGCGCAATCGGAACCGAGAGATTCTTTACGCAGCCGCCAGAGAAGGGCGCCGATTTCGAGACCTGTAGATTCAAAACAAGTCCCATGCCTGCTCCAGTAACCACAATCGGTTGCGGCAGGTTCACCGTAACGGTGGGCGTGCCCGGCCCATTCAGTGCGCCGTCGATCAGAATTTCTCTGGAGGATGGGTCCAGGCCAACGCATACAGGAGCGGCGCCGTCGAAAACCGCGGAAGCAGCGGTGTAGATACCCTGAGGAACGCTCACGGTTGCGAGTGGCTCAAGACTGCCGTTCAGGTGGATGAATTCGGCGCTCACAGGCGTGGAAAACAGCGTCACGGTCGTCCCCGTTAGGCTCGTGAGCGTCATGTTCTTCAAAGTGAGCGGAAACTGAACCAACTGATCGTTCGCCGTGCTCGTCGCCAGCAGATCGATCGTCGTATTCCCGCTAAAGACAGGGCCGAATCCGCCGCCACCGCCGCACCCCGCGAACATGGCTGCAATGAGCAAAAGAGGGACTGCCACAAGTCCATGGACGTGACGAGAACCAAGGCGATGGAAAACACCGCGCAAGTCGTCTTTCATAACGGCTCTCTTTCTTTTTACAGGGGCAGAAAATCGTGCATTCATGCGGCTCCTTTCGGCGGTGCGATGTTGCGATTGAAAGGCGCGCTGGGTGGGTCTCCGAACCGGGGGAGGCTCGCTCAACGAAGGAGGATTTTCGCTGGCCCGTTGGAAACAGTTCTAAATAATAGCTTAATCAATGCCGAAGTCAAGCGAAAAATGCGCGGATCTGAAAGTAACCAAATCACTTACTGAAGAGTAAATATCCGCATGTGGGTCAACGGATTCGACGCGGATAAACCGGCCCGAAGGACGTGAACCAAAGCTTAGACCTTCACCGCCGGATGCTCCGCATGGTGCAGCAGGACGGCGACAGCGCAAAAACCGGAATGACTTTGAGGCGGTAAAAAAAGATCGTTGCGGAACTGTTTTTCGGCGACCATTTTGGTAGGGTCGTGATTCGTGGCGGCGATCAGACGCACACTGGTGGGGATCGGCCGAGTGCCCCCAACGCGCTCGATCTCGTGCTCCTGCAGCGCGCCATCCTTCCTCTTCGACGCGGCCTTTGGAGATGGCGTGGCGCAGCAACTCGGCGGGGCGGCCCTGTACGACATCCTCTTCCGTAAAGAATCGCGAAAAGTGCAAACCCAGCACTTCGTCGGCGGTGTATCTTGACAGGCCTATTGCGTACATTTACGATTTAGTCGTTTTAGTTAACGATTACTATTTCGCTCCGCAGGAAGTAAGCATGCGACGAGTGGATCTGCAACTTGATTCTTACGATCGTTGCCTGCCGCGCCGGCCCATCAACAGATAGAAAACGGGAGCGGATAAGATAGGCAGGACGATGGAAGAGGCAGCTTATTCGAGAAGCAGGCACGTGGAGACGGGAGAGGGTTCTGTACCGAAGTCAGGAAGCGGGAATGTGCATTTGGCTGTGAAGCCTGCCAACATGTGCTATTCAGAGATTGGTGCGAGAAAGCAGAGACGCGTCTAAGAAGCGTTTGAGCAATGGAAAGAGCAAGGGCGCTATAAGTCAAATAGAAACGCCGCCGGTCGAAGCCGAATGCGAGGAAGCAAAGGGGTAATGAACGATGCAGAGAAGAGAGTTTTGCAAATTGATCGCGGCTGCTGCGGCCGCGGGAGCGATTCCTGGAAAAGGGCAATCGACTGCGGCCGCGCCCTCGGGTTTTAACAGGCTCCGTCAAACGTATGAAGAATTCTGCGCCACGCCGGAGAACCATCGTATCTTCTATGCGCTGGTCAATGGCAGGATCGTGGAGAAGAAGCTGAACGACGCGGATTGGGAACCCACCGCATGGGGTGATTCCCCCGAGTTGCCCGGAGGTTCCTGGGACGGCGTTCCGATGCAGGCTCCAGTGGAAGGACTCAACGGCGAGGGGCCGTTCCACGCCACCTGGGATTCACTGCTCGCATACGATGCTCCCGAGTGGTATCGCGACGCCAAGTTCGGTATCTGGGCGCACTGGAGCCCGCAGTGTGTGCCCGAAGACGGTGACTGGTACGCGCGCAAGATGTACATGGAAGGGTCAGAGGAGTATCGCTACCAGAACGCGCACTACGGCCATCCCTCCGAGTTTGGTTACAAGGATCTGTGCGCGCAGTGGACGCTGCTCAACTGGGAGCCCGAGGCGCTGATCGAGCGTTACAAAAATGCCGGAGCGCGGCTGTTTATCGCGCTGGCCAATCATCACGACGGATTCGACACCTGGGGTTCGAAGCATCAACCCTGGAACGCGGTGAACCACGGACCGCATCGCGACGTGGTGGGAGAATGGGCCGCCGCCGCACGCAAGCATGGAATGCGATTCGGTGTGACGGTTCACCAGGCGCGCAACTGGTGGTGGTTCCAGACCGCGCATGGGGCCGATAAGAGCGGACCCTATGCGGGCCGACTCTACGATGGGCGCATGATCCAGGCCGATGGCAAGGGACAGTGGTGGGACGGGCTCGATCCGCAGAGGCTCTATGGGCCGAAGCATCCCAAGGACGCGCTGCCGGACGCCTCGTATGTGAAGAACTTCTACGACCGCACGCGCGACCTGATCGATCAGCATGATCCCGACCTGCTTTACTTCGACAATGCTCTGCTTCCGCTGGGCTGGGGCGGCATGAACGTCGGCGCCTACTTCTACAACCACAACCTGAAGACGCACGGCGGCAAAATGGAAGCGGTGCTGAATATCAAGAACGTCCCCGACAAGCTTGCCAAGGCAGTGGTGGCAGATTATGAGCGCGGCTTGACCAGCGGCATCATGCCTTATCCCTGGCAGTCGGAGACCTGCATCGGCGAGTGGCACTATCAGCGCAGTCTTTTCGAAGGCCCCGGAGCCTATGGCGGTTATCTGCCGCCGCGCGACGCGATTCATTGGCTGGTCGACACAGTGAGCAAGAACGGCACGTTCATTCTGAATCTTCCCGGCAAGCCGGATGGCACGATCGACAGCAAGGAGATCGCCGTCCTCGATGAGATTACAGCATGGTTAAAAGTAAACGGCGAAGCCATTTTCGAGACGCGGCCGTGGACGATCTATGGCGAGGGGCCAAACAGTGTTAAAGCGGGATCTTTTCAGGGCGCCAGCATAAGGGCGCTGGGCGAGAAGGACGTCCGCTTCACGCGCAACAAGGCAAACACTGTGATTTACGCGATCTTCCTGGGTTGGCCGGCAGGCGAGGCAAAGATTACTTCGCTGGGATTATCGAGTAAGTCCAATCCTGGCAAGATTCAGAATGTCACGCTGCTTGGCTCCGGAGCCAGGATTGAGTGGACGCAAAAGGCCGACGCGCTTCATCTGCGGGTGCCTTCTGGATCGCCGGTTGCGAACCATTACGGGGCGGCATTGAAAATCGCGCTGGTCTGAGGCGGACAGGCAGCCCATGGGCGCCGCTTCATCAAGCTGCCTGTACTCTTCCGGCGAGATCCATGCGCAAAGGGAACGCCCGGCCGATGCGGCGGTTCATTCGCTTCGACGCTGCGGCGAGATCCGGGCACCTCGCACCGCGGCCCTTTGGTAACCGCGAACAGGTCAGAGGCTACCTGCCGAACGCGCCTGTCTTTCCACACCGGAATTTCGCTCGACACAGGCTCCATGCGACAATGAAGGCAACGATGACCAGCGCCTCTTCTGCTGCCGTTCCCGAGCCTATTACCGTAACCCCGCAGTTGCTGGCCCAGCACGGAATCACCGCGGAGGAGTACGATCGCATCCTCGCGGCCCTGGGCCGCACGCCTTCGCTGACGGAGCTGGGCATTTACAGCGTCATGTGGAGCGAGCACTGCTCCTACAAGTCAAGCCGCGTCCACCTGAAGCGGCTGCCGACGAAGAGCGATCGCGTAGTGCAGGGGCCGGGCGAGAATGCCGGCATTATCGACGTGGGCGACGGCTGGGCCTGCGCCTTCAAAATTGAAAGCCACAACCATCCGAGCTACATCGAGCCCTACCAGGGCGCGGCCACCGGCGTGGGCGGCATTCTGCGCGACATCTTTACCATGGGCGCGCGGCCGCTGGCAGTGATGGATTCATTGCGCTTCGGTCCCATTGAAGAGGGCGCCGCGGAGCGCGAGCTTGTACACCGGAATCATGCGGTCGTTGAGGGCGTGGTAAGCGGCATCGCCGGCTACGGCAACTGCTTCGGCGTGCCAAACCTGGGCGGCGAAACCAAATTCGAACGATGTTACAGCGGCAACCCGCTGGTGAACGCCTTTGCGCTTGGCCTCGTGCGCAAGGATGAGATCTTCTATGCCAAGGCGAGCGGCGTTGGCAATCCCGTGATCTACGTAGGCGCCAAGACGGGCCGCGACGGCATTCACGGCGCGACCATGGCCAGCGAGGAATTCAAGGAAGGTTCCGAGCAAAAGCGCCCCAACGTCCAGGTCGGCGACCCGTTCATGGAGAAGCTGCTGCTGGAGGCCTGTCTCGAAGCCATGCAGACCGGCGCCATCGTGGGCATTCAGGATATGGGCGCTGCGGGACTCACCTGCTCCACCTGTGAGATGGGCGCGCGCGGCTGCGTGGGTCTCGATGTCGAGCTCGATCTTGTTCCCCAGCGCGAAACCGGCATGAGCGCCTACGAGATCATGCTCTCCGAAAGCCAGGAGCGCATGTTGCTCGTCGCCGATAAGGGCCGCGAAGACGAGGTGCTGCGCGTCTTTGCCAAGTGGGGACTCGACGCGGTGATCGTCGGTACGGTTCAGCCCGAATCGCGTTTGCGCATTCGCCATCATGGCGTGCTCGTTGCCGACATTCCCAACGAGTCGCTCACCGACGGCGCGCCGCTTTATCACCGGCCCGTCGGCACGTGGAAGTCTCCCGTTCCGCCTGAGCCACCGGCAGGGGCGCTGGCCGAACTCGCAAAGGATCGTGGCTATCTGGCGGACCTCAAGAAGCTTCTCGCTTCCTCAAACGTCTGCTCCAAGCGCTGGATTCACGAGCAGTACGACTCGATGGTGCAGACCAACACCGCTCTCGGCCCCGGCGGTGAAGCTGGCGTCATGCGCATCAAGGGCACGGGAACTGCCGGCCACGAACGCGGACTGGCGATGGCGCTCGACGGCAATGGCCGCTGGAGCTGGCTCGATCCCAAGCTCGGCGCGATGCATGCAGTGGCCGAGTGCGCCCGCAAAGTGGCCATGGCCGGCGCAACGCCCGTTGCGGCCACCAACTGCCTCAACTTCGGCAATCCCGAAAAGCCCGAGATCATGGCGCAGCTTTCGGCCGCGATTGATGGCATCGCCGAGGCCTGTACGGCGCTCGGCACGCCCATCACCGGCGGCAACGTCTCGTTATATAACGAGACCAAAGGCGAAGGGATCTACCCCACGCCGGTGCTCGGCATCGTCGGCATTCTCGACGATGCGACCAAAGCTGTTCCTGCCGGTTTCCAGCGCGAGAAGGACGCGATCCTGCTGCTCTGGCCGGTACCGCGCGGCGAGGATCCCGATCCCAATCTCAAGGTTCCGCTCAATCCGCCGCCCATCAGCCAATATCCCTTGCCCGTGCTTGAGCACGAACCGCGCGCTCATGAAGAAGCCGATGCAACCGACGCCGAAGCCGTTGCGAATCTCACCGCGTTTGGCTCTTCCGAGTTTGCGAAGGTTGTTCTTGGCGCAACATGGGGCACCCCGCCCGCGCTCGATCTTGACGCCGAAGCCGATCTGCACAAGCTGCTGGCCGAGCTTGCCTGGCGCAAACTGGCCCGCTCGGCGCGCGATATCTCCGATGGCGGCATCGCCGTTGCGCTGGCGCAGGCAGCATTTGCAAAGGGTATCGGCGCCACCGTCGAGCAGGATCCATCGCTGCTGGCCCAGCCTCTCTTCGGTCTCTTTGCCGAGCCGGCTTCTACCGTGTTGTTGACCGCGGCGCCGGATGACATCTCCGAAATTGAGCAACTCGCCCAGGAAGCGAACTTCCTCATCGCGCGCATCGGAACAACGGGCGGGAATCGGCTGGAGATTCTGGTCGACGGCGAGTCCTTCATCGCCGCGCCGCTCGATGAACTTCGAAAACCCTGGGCTTCTTCGCTCGAGGCCGCGCTGCACGATGAGGTCGTGGCATGACGCACAGGCTTTTTCAGGGGGTGGCCGGCGCTGCCGATCGAACGCAGCAGCTTGCATTCTGTTCCTTGTACTCTGATTCCCGCTCCCGGCAACAAGCCGCCGCGGGCGACACGTTGCACGAAGAGTGCGGCGTCGCCGCCATTTATAACCATCCTGACGCCGCGCGCCAGATTTATCTAAGTCTCTACGCATTGCAACATCGCGGGCAGGAGTCCGCGGGTATCGCCACGGCCGACGGCCACCATCTCGCCAACATCAAAGGTATGGGACTGGTCTCGGAGATCTTCACGGATGACGTGCTGCAAAAGCTCCCCGGCCACATGGCCATCGGCCACACGCGCTATTCGACCACCGGCGACTCGGCGCTGCTCAATGCGCAGCCGATTCGCGTCGACTCCACGAAGGGCCTCATCGCCATCGCGCATAATGGCAACCTGGTGAACCTGGCCAGCCTGCGCTCGCGCCTCGAACGCGCCGGCGCCTACTTCCAGACCACTTCGGACTCCGAGATCATCGTGCAGCTCATCGCACACTCAAGCGCCGGCTCGCTCGTCGATTCCATTGCCGACTCGCTTTCTCAGGTTGAGGGCGCTTTTTCGATTGTGATGATGACGCGCGACCGCATCTTTGCCGCCCGCGATCCGCGTGGGTTCCGTCCGCTCTCGATGGGCCGCATGAAGAATCCCGATGGCGGCGACGCCATCGTCTTCGCGTCGGAGTCCTGCGCCTTCGATCTGCTGCGCGCCGAGTTCGTTCGCGATATTCTTCCCGGCGAGCTAGTGATGGTCTCTGAAGACGGCGTTACCAGCCGCCAGTACGCGAGCGGCATCCCGCAATCGAGTTGCATCTTCGAACACGTTTACTTTGCGCGGCCCGACTCGCGTATCTTTGGCCGCTGGGTTCAGGAGTCGCGCGATCAGATGGGCCGCCAGCTCGCGCGCGAGTCCGGCGTCCCCGCGGATGTTGTCGTGCCCGTGCCCGACTCCGGCGTCACTGCCGCGCTCGGCTATGCGGAAGAATCCGGCGTTCCATTCCGTCTTGGCCTCATCCGCAATCACTACGTGGGCCGCACCTTCATCGAGCCCGAACAGCGTGTGCGCGATTTCGGCGTGCGCCTCAAGCTCAACCCAGTGCGCAATCTGCTGGAGGGTAAGCGCGTCGTGCTCATCGACGACTCGATCATCCGCGGCACCACGAGCCGCAAGATCGTCCGCATGGTGCGCGGCGCCGGCGCCAAAGAGGTGCACCTGCGCATCAGTTGCCCGCCCACCATCTCGCCGTGCTTCTACGGCGTCGATACGCCGCGCAAGCAGGAGCTGATCGCTGCCAATCAATCCATCGAGGAGATTCGCCGCTTCATCGAGGCCGATTCCCTGGCGTATCTCTCTTTGGATGGACTGTTGCAGTCCGTTCAGGACAAGGAAAAAGTGGGCTACTGTACCGCCTGCTACACCGGCAACTATCCCACGCAGTGGGTTGACGTGGAAGAGATCCTTCCCGCTGGCGCAGTGCTTTAGATCATCATCGCGGCATTCATTTGAAATGATGTTTTAAGCTTACGCGCCTTTCGTCGCCGTCAGTTCCGTCTCCCAGCTTCCATCGTCGGTACCGAAGCTGAATTCGATTTGCCCGCCTGAAACCTTGCCTTTGTAGACAAGCTTGTAGGTCTGCCCCTCGTAGTCAGTGTTCAACCAGAACGTCACCGTATCGCCGTCGAGCTTGCCCTCGTGAATCTCCGCGGGCGAGGTCGGCAATCCTTCCACGGTTCCTGTCACTACGCCGGCTGAGCTCGTTAAATGGAATATCAGCGGAATGCTCGTACCCTGAAAATCGAAGCTGCCATTCCAGATTCCACTCACGTTTACCGCCGCAACCTTCGTGTCCTTGCTTGCTGTCAGCTCCGCGCCCCAACTCCCATCGTCGGTCCCGAAGTTGAAGTCGATCTGATTTCCGAGCGTCGACACCGTGCCTTTGAAGACCAGTTTGTATGTCTGGTCCTCGTAGTCGGTGTCCACCCAGAATGTCACCGTGCTGCCATCCACTTTGCCGTCATGGATCTCCGCAGGTGTGGTCGGCAGTCCATCTACGTCGCCTGTCAGCGCGCCGTTCGCGACTGCAAAATGGAAGGTTAGTGGTACGTTTGTACCCTCGAAATCGAAAGCTCCTGTCCAGGTGCCGCTGGCATCTGCGGCATTCGCTGCCGGCAAACCAAGCAGCAGAACAAGCAGCCCCGCAATACACAACAGCTTTTTCATGCGCATTCCCCCTAAACCTCACGAGTCTACCACGGCCGCGTTTGGGTTCTCATGCGGCTTTACGGCGCCCTCAGCGCAAGGCGAGCGAGGGATCGGCGCTCAACTCCGGCGGCGCGAAATCATTGTTGAGCAGCCGCGGCCAGGCGGCCGCCGCGATCATGGCCGCATTGTCGGTCGAGAGCTTGAGAGTGGGAAACAACATCCGCACGCCGCGCGCCGCAGCCTCCCGGGCGAAGCGCTCGCGCAACTCGCGGTTGGCGGCCACGCCTCCAGTCACAAGAATGCGCCGCGCACCCAGTGACCCGGCGGCGGCGAAGGCCTTCTTGAGCAGGTCACCCACGACTGCATGCTGAAAGCTTGCGATCAGGTCGAGCGTTGGCTGCGGGCACAGGGCCAGCGCCTCCTCGCGTGTCTGCGGCGGGTGAAAGTTCCCCAGAACGCGGCCCACACGCACGCGCGCTTCGGCCCGCATCTCATGGAGTTCCACATAACGCAGCACCGCGGTCTTGATCCCTGAAAAAGAAAACAGAAAATGCGGATCGAGATGCGCGATGGGCGCGGTCTTCGCTGCTTTGGTGCGCGGGGCCTTACCGGCAAGGTGCGCCTTCGGTTTGATTTGCGCAAAAGAAAACGGCACGGCGCGGGGATTGCCAAATTTTGCTAGCGCATCGATCCACGGACCACCGGGATAGCCAAGGCCAAGCAGTTTCGCGACCTTGTCGAAGGCCTCGCCCGCGGCATCGTCCACGGTACGGCCCACGAGCGTGTAACTCCATGTGCCCTTCGATGGCCGGGCGAGATAAAGGTGCGTGTGGCCGCCGGAAACCACCAACGCCAGTGCCGAGCCGCTTGCGCCCGAATCATGGTCATCCAGAGCGAGTCCGCTGAAGGATCTGCGGTCGCATTTCTGCTGCGCCGAAGGGGCCGCATGTTGCAGGGAGCCTGAGTTGGTGAGGTCCGCGTCAGTGGTTGCTGTTCCCTGCAAGCGTTCCTCGCGCTCATTGAGCAGCACCGCGTGAATATGCCCTTCCAGATGATTCACCGCAATCAGCGGAAGCTGGTTTGCGAAGGCAAGCGCCTTGGCGTATGTGATTCCTACCAGAAGCGCGCCGGCCAGCCCCGGACCGGAAGTCACGGCGATGGCGTCGAGATCGGCAAACGTCACATGCGCCTCTTCCATCGCGGCGCGCACCACGGGAACAATGGCGCGAAGATGCTCGCGGCTGGCGATCTCGGGCACAACGCCGCCATAGCGCGCGTGCGTGGCAATCTGCGAGGCAACAACCGAGGAAACCGTACGCGCGCCACGCTCGACGATCGCCGCGGCGGTTTCATCGCAGGAGCTTTCAATGCCTAGAATGAGACCGGAGCCGGACATACTTTCAGTCTATTCGTAAGCGCGAGCGGGTGACTGGAGCGAGAATAGAAACATCGCCGATGGCCGCAAAGGAACAATTCGAAGCCGCCCTCCACATCGTAGAGACGCTGCGTTCGCAGGGCTACGATGCGTATCTTGCCGGTGGCTGCGTGCGCGATCTGCTGCTCGGCCGCGAACCAGCCGACTACGACGTGGCGACCAATGCAACGCCGGATGTTGTGCTGGAGATGTTTCCGCGCACCTTCGCCGTGGGCGCGCATTTTGGCGTGGTTCTGGTTGCGCCCGCGGCGGACGGCGCAGGTTTCGTCACCGAAGTCGCAACCTTCCGTTCCGATCTGGCCTATTCCGACGGGCGCCATCCCGACGCAGTGCGCTACACAAACTCCGCCCAGGAAGACGTGCAACGCCGTGACTTCACAATCAACGGTCTCTTGCTCGATCCGATGTGCCCACCGCATGGTGGCAGTCTTTTGGATGAGTGTATCGACAATCCGCAAGCCCTTCGCGCCGCGGTTCTCGACGATGTTGGCGGCCTTGCCGATCTCGACGCCGGCATCGTTCGCGCCATTGGCCGCCCGGAACAGCGATTGGAAGAAGACCACCTGCGCATGTTGCGCGCTGTGCGCTTCGCGGCGCGTTTCGGATTCGAGATAGAGCCTGGGACACATCGCGCGATCCGTTCTCTCGCGTCTCGCATTCACGCTGTGAGCCGCGAGCGCGTGCGTGACGAGTTGACCAAAATGCTCACCGAGGGCCATGCGCGCCGTGCCTTCGAACTGCTCGATGCAACAGGGCTGCTCGCCGAGGTGCTGCCGGAGATTGCGCGCATGAAGGGCGTTGAGCAGCCGCCGCTCTACCATCCTGAGGGAGACGTGTGGACGCACACCTTGATGCTGATCGAGCAACTGCCGCCGGAGTGCAGCATGACGCTTGCCTGGGGCGCGCTGCTGCACGATGTGGGCAAGCCGGCAACCTTCCGCCGCGCGCCCGATCGCATTCGCTTCGATGGCCACGTCGAGATCGGCGCCGCCATTGGCGTGGAGATTTGCCGGCGCTTCCGCTTCTCCAACGAAGAAACGCGGCAGGTGCTTGCGCTCATCGAGAACCATATGCGCTTCATGGATGCGCAACGCATGAAGGCGTCCACGCTCAAACGATTCTTCCGCCTCGAACGCTTCGAAGAGCACCTCGCCCTGCACCGCATGGATTGCCTGGCCGCAAGCGGCAGCCTGGACCACTGGCAGTTTGTGCGCGAGCGATTTGCCTCGATGCCGGAGGAGGCCGTAAGACCGAAGCCGCTGATCACGGGCAGGGAACTGATCGCAGCGGGTTACACGCCGGGCGCGCGATTCCGCGAAATGCTGCACGCCGCCGAAGATGCACAACTGGAGGGCGCAATCGCCACCGCGGAAGAAGCATTGCAACTGGTGCGCGAGCGATTCCCCTCCTGAGTGCTCATGGGCCGTTTGCGCCACGCATGGAGAATAGTTTTACCCTGGAACGATGCGGCCGCGCCGGCGCAAAGCTGCCTATGCATCCTGCTGCAGATGCGCGACTGTCGCCTTGCGTTCGACCGCTTCCGCCATCATCTTTTTCAATTGCCCGGCAAAGGTCTGCACGTAAGGTTCGAGAAGCATATCGAAATGCCCGGTTGGCACGTCAATCACCTCGACGCCGCCCAAAGCCAGGCTCCCCCAGCCCAGCGTCGGATCTTCGCGTTGACCAAGCACCTCGGGCCCGCGGTCGACGGCTCGAATCAGTGTGATCTTTCCTGGAAACGGCCTGAATCTGTAATTCGCAAAAGCTTGCCAGTGCACCTTTGAGTGGTAGTGATAGCGCAGAGTGTTTGGCAGCGGCCTTTTGGCAGCCAGGTAGCAGCGCAACAAAGCTGGATACACCGCGGCATTCAAGAACTTGTCCTGAAAATAGACTCTCTTTTCCTTCGTCTTCTTGCGCAGGTAATGCATGCCGCCTTGGCGAATCTTCTTCAAAAACTCCTTCAGCTTCATCGCTGTATCGAGGTGCTCACCGCTGCCCGGAACGCTCAGGTCCAGAATCAGCGTCATGGCGGGCGTGATGCCCTGCTCCTCAAGTTGGCGCGCCATCTCGTAGACGATGAACCCGCCAAACGAAGCCGATCCCAGCAGGTAAGGCCCGTTCGGATAGAAGGTACGCATCTCGCGAATGTAGAGCGCCGCCAAGCTCTCGATAGTGACATCGGTGCGCTCCGGCTCGGCTACCAGCGGTGACTGAAAAGCGTAGAGCGGCTGATCGGGCGCCAGCGCGCGTCCCAGTTGCTCGTAAAACAGCACGTCGCCACTGTTGGCATGTACACAGAAGAAAGGCGGCTTTGCGCCGTTGGGCTGCACCGCCACCAGCGGCGACCACACCCGCTGCGGCTTCTGCTCCGCGGAATTTGCAAGTTCGGCCTTGACAGGTGCAGGATGCGCGTCGCGGATACGCGCGGCGAGCTGCGGTACGGTGCGCGCCTCAAAGAGTGTCGCCAACTCCAGATCGCATCGATAGGTCTTCCTGATCCTGGCGAACAAACGGACGCCGGTCAGCGAGTGGCCGCCGAGCGCGAAAAAGTCGTCGTCGGGATTCACCTGTTCGACTCCCAGCAGTTCCCGCCACCATGCGGAAAGCGTCGATTCAATGTCTTCCGCGCTCGCCGCCGAAACCGCTGTAACTGCCCGTTTTTGCAGCGATCGAACATCGCTGCTTTCACTGGGCGCCAGCGGTTCGGCGACGGCAACAACTCCACTCGGCACATCGGCAAGCAGAATGCGCGCGAGGATGCGCGCGCCTTCGCGCGGCCGAATACCCGGGCGCGGAACGATCTCAATCGGTTGTTCGCTTCCAGATGCCTCGCCTTCCTGGGCCCGGCTAATTTCTTCCATCACACGCGCAGGATCGGCGATGCGCCGCATGGCGTAGCCCTCAATCTCCGCCACAGTCCGATCCCTTTCATCGAAGATCGTGATGTCGAAGGTCTCCACCTCTCCGCGCTCGGTGGTTTTATCGCGTGCGCGGACGTGGCTGAACATTCTCGCCGGAAGCGGGCAGTAGCAACACATCCGCCGGTACGAAATGGGAAGAAACAGATCGCGGGAGTGCTCGTAATCCTGCGTCAGATAGAGCGCCGGCTGGTTTGCCATGTCGAGCAATGCGGGATGAATGCGGAGCGCGGAAAGATCCGCGGCAAATCTCTCGTCGAGCTCGATCTCCCCCAGCGCCTCGCGCTTGCCAAGATGCAACCTGCGCAAAGAGTGCCAGCGAGGCCCAAAGTCGAACTGCCGATCCCACTCCGTTCCGTGCTGGCGATCAAAAGCGAAATGACGTCCGCCGCAGCGCGCCTCGATTGCCGCGCTGTCTACCTTTGCCGCAGGCTGCCGCGGGCCAGCCGCCACGATGCCGGTGGAGTGCTCCGTCCAGCCGTTCCCGCGCGAGAAGACCGAGAAGCGAAAGGCTCCATGCTCCGCAGCATCTTCGTCGCGCCGAAGTTGAATGCGTACCTCGATCGACTCATCTCGATCAACCGTCACCGGCTTCAAAAAGTACACATTTCGCAGTTCAACGCTTCCTTCGAGCGAGCCGCGAGTAAAGGCTCCGGCCGCCATTTCGAGGTGCGCCGTTCCGGGAATCACGGCCTTGCCGCCCTTGAGTTTGTGCTCAAAGAGAATCCAGCGGCTCTGTTCGGAAAAGTCGCCGGAATAGGCGGTTGCGCGCCGCGTCTCCAGAAGCCGCCGCTCAAACCATGGATGGGGAGGCCGTGAGCGCGCGGCCATGCCGATCTCGCTCCACGCGCCCCAATCGATCGCGGTCACAGGCTTTTTGCGGCTCAGCGCAAACGCATCGAGAAACGCGTTTGCCGCGGCGTAGTCCACCTGCCCCGTAGGCGGCTGGATGGAACTGATGGAAGAGAAGAGCACAAAGCAGTCGAGTGGTTCGCTGCGCAGAGCCGCTTCGAGCACGAAAGTCCCAAGCACCTTGGGGGCGAGAACGCGCGATGCGCTCTCGTCTGTCTTCAGCATCAAAGGGCCTTCGTCAAGCACGCCCGCGGCGTGGAAGGCGCCATCGATCTTGCCGAAATTTCTGCGGGCCTCGGCAACCGCAGCCTTCATCTGGTCGTGGCTTGTGACGTCTCCTTTGACAACGAGCAATCCACCGGCACGGGCACGAATTGCAATCAACTTCCCGATGCACTCTTTCTCGGCTTCCGATCGTGCGCTGTCGCCAAGAGCGGAATCCCATTGTGATTCGGGCGGGAGCGCGGAACGCCCCACGAGAACAAGGCGTGCCTCGAACTCCTCCGCCAGCTTTTCAGCGACTGTGAGGCCAAGTGCGCCGAGGCCGCCCGTAATCAGGTAGACGCCGCCGCGCTTCAGGCGAGGACGCTCGCTAGCCTCAGAGAGTTGGTAAGGTTCAAGCGTCTCGATCAAGCGTTCGCCGCGGCGCCAGGCGATCGTGGAGTCTTCATGAGCCGAGTTCATCTCCGCGACGAGCTGTGCCGCGCACTCCACCACTTTGCCGGTGTCGAATTCGAGATCGATCGCCTTCGCGTGGAATCCTGGAAGCTCCTTGTGTATAACACGCGCAGGGCCGAGAAGCACGGCGCGCGCCGGATCGCGCACAGGTTCAGCGCCGGCCTGCTGCATCCCATTTGAGACAAGCGCCAATTGCAGGCCGTCCAGATCCTGCGCCGCAAGCGCCTGCGCCAGGTAGAGCGGACTGAAGAAGCTGCGCTCAAGAGTCTCTTCCAGCGCAGCTTCGTTCTTACTTGACGCGAGCGACCACAGATGAACGATTTTGCGCGGCGCTTTGCCGGACTCAACGAGTGCGGCAATCAGCGCGTCGTAATCGGCGCGAACGGCAGGACGCACGGCAAAGCGTCCACTGCCAAGTTGCTTGAATCCGCCGCCTGACTCGACAACGGCGAAGTCCTGCTTTGCAGACCGGAGTTGGCGCGTGATCTCATCGGCAACGCCAAGCGCATCGCGGAAAAGAAGCCAGGAACCATTCGCCGTTGCAGTCGTCGCAGGCAACGGCGCCGGCTTCCACGCGCGGCGATAGAGAAATGTACCCTCATCGGTGATCGCAGGCGATGGCGCGACCGAGGGTTCAGGAGCGGGCGGAGGGCTCTGCGCAATCTTGTCTGGCTCGATCCAGAACTTCTGGCGTTCGAAGGGATACGTGGGCAATGAAACGCGCGCGACAGAACCGGCCGCGTAACGCTTCGACCAGCCAATGTCGACGCCCAGCGTCCAGAGGCGAGAAGCGGTTTCGAGCGTTGAGCGCAGCGCCGAAGCATTCTCGCGAGGATGCGGAAGCACAGCGAAGGCTCTGGCTGACGGCCCACCCTGCTGGCGAGTGAGCGTGGTGAGCACGTTGCCCGGTCCAGCTTCTATCATCACGCGCTCCGGCGTGCTGAAAAGCTCTGCAAGATTGTCGCTGAAGCGGACCGTCGATCGAATGTGGCGCGCCCAGTATGCCGGGCTTGTAGCTTCGTCCGGCTTGATCCAGGTTCCGGTAGCGTTTGAGAGATACGGAATACGCGGCGGGTTCATTCGAACGCTGCACATTCGCTGCTCGAAAGAAGCCAGAATCGGATCCATCATCGCGGAGTGGAAGGCGTGCGACGTGAGCAGACGGCGGCAAGCGACCGATTGCTTCGCCAGCGACCCTTCGCAGGCTGTGATGGCGCTCTCCGGCCCCGAGAGCACGCACATGCGCGGATTGTTGATAGCGGCCAATTGAACCGTGTCGTTGAGCTGAATCTCCGAAGGGGCAAGCGGCACGGCGAGCATGGCGCCCGCGGGAAGGCCGTAAATCAGCCGCCCCCGCGCGGCGACGATTTCGAGCGCGTCTTCAAGCGAGAAGACACCCGCAATGCAGGCGGCAACATATTCGCCGATGCTGTGACCGGCCATCGCCGCGGGCGCAACGCCGTGCTCCATCCACCATTGCGCAAGCGCGTACTCGATGGCGAAGAGCGCAGGCTGCGTGAGCCATGTCTCATTCAGCCGTTCGGCGCAGGCGTCCTTTTCAGCTTCCGGCGGATAGAGCGCCGCGATAAGGTCCAGCTTCAATGGCGCGCGCAGATGCCGCGCGCAGAGATCGAGCGCTTCGCGAAAGACCGGCTCGTTCTCATAGAGTTCGCGGCCCATGTTCACATGCTGCGAACCCTGGCCCGGGAACAGAAACACAGGCGAAGTGTGGCTGGCCGTGCCGGCGATGAGCTTCCTGCGGTCTAGGCTGGCGAGCGCGTCAATCGATTCGCGCTTGTCTTCGACCACATAAGCGCGGCGATGCGGAAATACGGTGCGTCCGAGCTGGCAGGTAAATGCAGCGTCGGCAAGGTGAATCTCTGGATGCTCTTTGAGTTGCGCCGCGAGGTTCGAGAAGGCCTGGTCCGCAGCGGCTTCGGTCCTCGCGGAGACCGTGAGAATTTGATAGGGCTTTGGCTGGCGCGTGAGCGAGACAGCCGGCGCCTCTTCGAGAACCACGTGCGCGTTGGTGCCGCCGATGCCGAGCGCAGTCACGCCGGCGCGGCGCGGCTCGCTGCCGGCAGGCCAGTCAGCGAGTTTGTTGTTCACATAGAACGGACTGCTCTCAAGCTCGATGTGCGGATTGATCGTTTCAAAATGCAGGCTGGCGGGAATCAGCGCATGCTCGATGGCAAGCGCCGTCTTGATAAGGCCGGCGATGCCGGCCGCGGCGTCCAGGTGTCCGGCGTTCGATTTCAGCGAGCCGATGGCCGTCGCGCCGCGCACTGCGGAGTCGCGGAAAGCCTGCGCGAGTGCGCGCACTTCGACCGGGTCGCCCACGCGGGTTCCGGTGCCGTGCGCTTCCACATACGCGATGCTTGATGCCGGGATGCCAGCAAAATCCATTGCCTCGCGGATCACCTCGGCCTGGCCCTCCACGCTGGGCGCAAGATAGCCGACCTTGCGCGCCCCATCATTGTTGATCGCCGAGCCGAGAATCACCGCATGAATGTGGTCGCGATCGGCAAGCGCATCTTTGAGCCGCCGCAGGACGACAACTCCAGCGCCGCTGGAAAAAATCGTGCCGCTTGCGTTTGCATCGAAGCTTCGGCAGCGGCCATCGCGCGAAAGAATCTCGCCCTCGCGATAGATGTAGCCGAGTCCATGGGGAATCTCGATGGTGACGCCGCCGGCCAGCGCCATGTCGCACTCGAAGTTGAGCAGGCTCTGACAGGCCAGGTGCACCGCGACCAGCGAAGTGGAGCACGCAGTCTGCACGTTGATGCTGGGCCCGCGCAGATCGAACTGATAACTGACGCGCGTGGCCAGCACGTCCTTGTCGTTGCCGGTTTGCTTGAGTTGGAACAGGCCCGAGGACGCAACAAGACGGCGATTGGCCAGCAGATTGTGGATCAGGTACGTGTTCATTCCCGATCCACAGAAGACGCCGATGGAGCCGGAGAATTGTCGCGGCGGATGCGCCGCATCTTCCAGCGCCTCCCACGCGCACTCGAGGAAATGCCGGTGCTGCGGGTCCATGATCGCGGCATCGCGCGGGCTGAGTCCGAAGAACGACGCGTCGAAAAGCGGCACACCGTCGAGGATCGCTGCGCGGCGCACATAGTCCGGATTGGCCAGATCTTCCGCCGTCGCACCTGCGGCGAGCAGCTCAGCATCCGTCAGGTCGCGAATGGATTCCACACCGTCGCGGAGGTTCCGCCAGAACTCAGCCGTATTGCGTGCGCCTGGAAAACGGCCCGCCATGCCAACGATCGCGATGGTGGACGAGTTCATGACGATACGGCTTTCCTCTCGTGCGCCATTCTGCGCCGCGCGGCGCGCTCTGAAAGCTGGCTGGCCGCTGTAGGCATACCACTGGATTGCGCTTGGAGATGCGCGGCCAGCGCGCTCACCGTCGTGAATTGAAAGAGATCGACGAGCGGAATCTCGCGGTCCAGTAGCTCCTGCAGCTTGGCGTGCGCTTCAGCCACCGTGAGCGAGTGCGCGCCGAGATCGAAAAAATTATCGCTCAGTCCCACTGAGGGAACACCCAGCGCCTGCTGCCACGCGCGCGCAACCGTGCGCTCCATCTCCGTGGCAGGGTCGGCAGGCCGCGCGGTCGCGGCGGGAGCCTGATGCGGCGGAGGCAGCCTGAGCAGCGCCTTGCGGTCAATCTTTCCGTTGCTGGTGAGCGGCAGTTCGTCGAGAAACACAAACGCGGAAGGAACCATGTAATCCGGCAGCCTGGCTTCGAGCGCTGCGCGCAACGCGGCTCCCGCGGCGGAGTCCGTTGCTTCGGCCACAAGGTACGCCACAAGCCTCTTGTCGCCTTCACGGTCTTCGCGCAGGATCACCACTGCCTGGCGAACGCCGGTGCACTTCTCGATCAGCGCCTCGATCTCTCCCGGCTCGATGCGATGGCCG
>JAJYFA010000238.1 GCA_021790995.1 Acidobacteriota bacterium | reverse complement strand
GGACAATACAATGGCTGCGCAATACGCATATCGAAGTCTCCTCCTCTTCCGAGATGACCTCGATTGATAAACAACTCCATTTATGGCGGACTACACTAGCGTGTCTGCACCATGCCGCAGCGGTCAACACTGTGATTTCGATCTACAGACCGGCTGTCGCGCGGGGCTCCAGGCCAGATCTGCCGCGGAGAATGACAAAATCACATCAACGAAGCATTACAGCAGCTTCCCGGCCGCCAGATCCTTGACCAGCCCGCGGTCGGCGGCGAGAAAGTCGTAGCCCGGCAGGTCTTCGAGCTTGACCCAGCGCACCTGCTGATAGATCTGATTATCGATCTCGCCGGCGAACTCGCGCACCGCAAAAAACTGTAGATCCACCGCGCCGCCGCGGCGGTAATGATGGCGGATGCGCGTAACCGCGGGTCCAACCTCGGCGCGAATGCCAAGCTCCTCTTTCAGTTCCCGGGCCAGTGCCTGCCGCGGGCTCTCCCCCGGCTCAATCTTGCCCCCGGGAAACTCCCACAGCAAGCTCATCGGCTGGTCGGCGCGGCGCTGACCGATCAGGACCTCCCGGTCACGCACTATGAGCGCGGCTGCAACAAAACGAAGAGCCGGAGGGCGGTGACCCGAGTTGGTTTCGGCTCCATCCACTCGTCTAGTGTAACCGCCGTAAATCGAATGCCATCCGGAGAGATGCGCGGAGAACTCCGGGCGCGGCCTTTATCGGCTGGGCGTATCAGCTCAAGCCGGCCGATTCGCCCTCTACCGCCGCATCGAGACCCTCAGCCGTTACTGGCCGGTAGTAGCCCCAGCCGTTCTTCGCCGCAGCCTCCAGCAACGACGGCGACGGATTCACCGGGAACGCGCAGCGCGCCATCTCCAGCATCGCCAGATCGTGAACCGAGTTGCCAAAAACGGCATCGGGATGGGGAAGGCCCAGGCGCTTGAGCGCAGTGGCCTTGCCTTCGCCGGTCGGCACGTCCAGAATCTCGCTGGTGATGATGCCGTCTTTCACGCGCGCCTCGACCGCCACAACACGCTGCTCCGGAATGCCAAAATCGCGCACGCCTTCGGCGATCACCCAGCGATTGGTGGAGCTGACGGCCCAGATCTCAACGCCGTCCTTGCCTAATCGTTCGACCAGCGCCAGCATCTCCGCAAAGATCCGCTTGCGCACGAATTCGTCCACATAGCGTGCCGCGGCGGCGCGCAACTCCGCCTCGCGCAGACCCGCATAAATCTGCACCATTTCCGCGCACATCGCCGGCTCGCTCACCTTCCCGGTGCGGTAAGCGCGGTAGCGCGTATCGATCCAGTCGTGCGTCGAGCGCGACACCAAACCCTGCTCCAGCGTCCAGGCCATGAACCCGTAGCCCGCGTCGCCGCTCCAGAGCGTTCCGTCGCAATCGAACACCGCAACCTTTGGCTTGCACTCCAATACCAGCCGCTCGAACTCTTCCGTCGTCCATTTGCGAATATCAATCTGTGGAGCTGTCAATCGTTCCTCGATCCTGCTTTAAAAAAATCATCCAATTCTATTTTCGTCGAAATCGCCCGCATTTGCACCTGAAACTCTGAAAGGGCGACTGCGAACGTAAACACCGTGTAAAGAAAGGCGGCCGCGCTCACGCTGACGGTTCTACGGGATCCACGCGAATCTTCGCGATGCGCCGCGCGTCCATCTCCACCACGGTCAGCCGCCGGTCCTCGTAGACCACCGATTCTCCCGGCGTGGGAATGTGACCGAGCTGTGCGAGTACGAATCCTGCCAGGGTTTCCACGCCTCCATCGCGCGGCAGGCTCCAGTGCATTTGCGTCTCCAGATCGCGAAGATTCACGCTCCCATCCATCAGCGCCGCTCCGCCGGCCAGCCTCAGAATAGGATGCGGTGGCGTGTCGAATTCATCTTCCAGTTCGCCCACCAACTGCTCGATTGCGTCCTCCGATGTAACCAGTCCCAGGGTGGAACCGTACTCGTCCACCACAATAGCCATATGCCTGCGGTTTTGCTTGAAGTCGTACAGCAACTGGAGCGCGGTTTTGCTTTCCGGCACAACCAGCACTTCGTGCATGATCTGCGCCAGGCGAATCTCCGGCGCCGGCTTCCCCAGCAATGCCGAAGACGCTCGCTGAAAAAACAGCCGCGTCAGATCCCGCGCATAGACCGCCCCCACAATGTACTCGGCGCCGCGCGTCTCGTCATAAACGGGAATACGCGAATGATTGTGCTCGATCGTCTGCGCGCACGCATCTTCAAGCAGCATGTTCGAGGGCAAGGCAAACATCCGCTGCCGCGGCGTCATGATCTCGCGCACCAGAACGTCTTCCAGTTCCAGCGAGCGGTGCACCAGCGTCTCCTCAAACTCGGGCAGCAGCCCCAGCCGTCGCGCCGCCGTGGCGATCAGCTTTAACTCCTCGGCAGAGTGAATGGATGCAGCGCGCTCGGTCCTGGGAATGTCAAAGAGGCGCAGGATACCCGCTGCCGAACGGCTCAACAGCCGCACCGCTGGCCGCATCACGGCCATAAACACAAGCATCGGCGGAGCGACCGCGACGGCCAGCGTCTCGGCGCGGCGCAGGGCCAGAGCCTTCGGCACCAATTCTCCGGCAACAACATCGACATACGTAATCACGCAAAAACCCAGCACCAGACCCGCAAAGCCGGCGTAAACGCGCGCATGCGGCAGCGCGCCGAGCCAACCGCCCAGCATCTGCGCCGCCAGCGGCTCGCCAAGCCAGCCCAGAGCCAGCGAGCACAGCGTTACACCCAACTGCACTGCCGGAAGAAGTTCCTCCAGATTGTGCTGCAGCCGCTTCACGGCCCGCGCTCCGGGCACCCGCGCCTCGACCAACTGATCCACGCGTGTCTCGCGGATGGAAACGAGCGCAAACTCAACTGCCACAAAATAGGCGTTAGCCAGAATCAGCATGGCCGCAGCCACGGGTTTGATCAGCAGAAAGTGTTGCATCTGGCTGTGAGAATAGCACCGGACGAGAGCCGGGAACAGGGATTTGCGAATAAGAAGATTCAGACGGCACAGCCGGAATTTTCCTGGAACCGGATGCCGTCGAACGCCGTATCTTGATGAATAGTGAGGAAGATAATGAGGATTTTTCTTCAACCCATCGCGTTCTTGATCATCCTGGTCATTCCGGCCACGGCATTGGCGCGTGCCGCTGAAGCAACCTTCGAGCGCGATCTTGCGGCGAGCGGCAAAGTGGATCTCACCGTGGCGACTGGAGCGGGTTCCATTCATCTCACCAGCGGCCCCGCAGGCCACGTGCATATCGTCGGGCGCGTCCGGTCAAGCTGGGGCGGAAGCGATGCCAGGGTGCACGAGATCGCTGACCATCCACCGATCGTGCAGACAGGCAATATTGTGCGCATCGGGGGCGGGCACGAGAACCTCCGCAACATCAGCATCGATTACGAAATCCAGGCGCCGCCCGACGCCCTGCTGAACGCCGCAACCGGCTCAGGCGATCTGACCGATGAGGGCGTGGGCGCCAACGCAAAACTCAACACTGGATCGGGATCGATTCGCGCCACGGGATTGCAGGGAGGATTCACGGCTGAGACCGGGTCTGGGGATATCGATGCCGAGCAAACGAGCGCGGGCGATGTGAAGTTGGAGACTGGTTCGGGCGATATCAAAATCCAGAACATGCGCGGCGGACTTCGCGCCGAGACAGGCTCAGGAAGCATCAAAGCGAACGGTGTGCCGTCCGGGCCGTGGCGGCTGGAAACCGGCTCGGGAAGCATCGAAATCTGGACCGGCGCAGCCGCTTTTACGCTCGATGCCCAAACCGGCTCGGGCAGCATCCATTGCGACCGCGAAATCACGATGCAGGGATCGCTCGGACGCCATCATGTGACAGGTAAAGTAGGCGGCGGCGGCCCGACAGTGCGCGCTGAAGCCGGCTCGGGCAGTATTCGCATCCACTAACGAACTGTGGCGAACATCCGCAGGGGTCGAAATCATTCTTCACGGCAGAAGGAGTGGACATCCGCTATTTGCGCGGCTTAAGTCGCGCCCTGCCACAGCGCACTCACCAAAAGCAGCTACGGAATGAAGTAGAACGGATCAGGGTACTTCACGGAGAATTCCGCTTCCGGCTTGCCCTTCAGGTCGCTCCACTGATCGCCGACATTGAGCGCCAGCGCGTATCCCTTCGCCACCAACTGCCTGCGGGCCTCCTGCTTGTACTTCCTTGCGGTCTCTGATGACTGTCCCGCGCTGCGCATCACCAACTCCTGCCAA
>JAJYFA010000064.1 GCA_021790995.1 Acidobacteriota bacterium | reverse complement strand
CCCCGCTGCCTGTCTCTGTCTGACACTGATTGTCTCTGCGCTTGACACAACCGCCCGCTCCCTTGATTCTTAACAGTTCCGCTATTTTCTTGAGATTGTTTCCCGGGAGGATCCAGGTTTTGCAGGTTCGTGTCTTTTACCACGACAAGTGCTTTGATGGAGCTTGCTCAGCCTCGCTCTTCACGCGCTTCCATCGCGAGTGTATTACGCCGGCGGCGAGTTATGAGTACCATGGGCTGGTGCACCGCGCCGGGGCGCTCTTCAACGAGAGTGAGTTCACCGGCGACGAGAACGCGATCGTCGACTTCAAGTATTCGACCTCGCCGCGCATTACCTGGTGGTTCGATCATCACCTGTCCGCATTCCTCACACCGCAGGATCACGAGCACTTCCGCGCCTGCCAGCGCGATCCCGTCTGCGCCGCGCGCAAATTTTGCGACTCCAGCTACGTCTCCTGCACGAGCTTTCTGGCGCACATCGCGCACACCCGCTACGGTTTCAATACAGCGCCCGTCGCGGATTTGATCCACTGGGCCGACATCGTGGACGGCGCAAAGTACGAGAGCCCGCAGGCTGCCGTGGAGATGGCTGCACCGGCCATGAAACTGACGCTCATCATCGAGTCCACGCAGGATCCGGCGTTCATTCCACGTCTGATTCCGCTGCTCACCGCGATGCCGCTCGCCGAGATTCTGGAAAAGCCCTTCATTGCGCCGCTGCTTCCGTCGCTCCTCGAACGCCACCAGCAGGCGCTGGAGCTGATTCGCAGCCGTGCCGAGGAGCGCAACGGAACCATCTTCTTCGACATCAGCGATCATCCGCTCGAAGGCTTCAACAAATTCATCCCTTACTATCTTTATCCGCACGCCGTCTATTCAATCGGACTCTCGAAGTCGAGCTTTCGCACCAAAGTGGCCGTGGGATCGAACCCGTGGACCACGGTCGACCCCGCAAAGATGGTGAACCTGGCCGAAATTTGCGAGCGCTACGGGGGAGGCGGGCACGCTCGCGTCGGCGCCATCAGCTTCCCGCCCGATCAGGAAGCTCAGGCGCGCGTAGCGGCAGCGGAGATCGTTGCGGAGTTGAGAACATCCGGGATTAAGGGCTAGCAGTATAGAAAGAAACAAGCGGAGTTGGCTGAGCTAGACCAGACGCGCCATTTCATGAGGCCCTGCGCGATATCTCCAGCCATACCGCGAAAGCGCAATCCCGCCCAGAGCAAACAGCATCGGGAAGCACTCGATTGTGTAGCGTGTCTCTGGCGCTGCAACGGTCCACAGCAGCGCGCTGCGCAGCAGCATATATGCGGCGAGCACGCCCCAGAAGCGCGGCCGCGAGCAAAGCCCCGCCATCGCCAGCAGCAAGTAAAGCGCATTCAATCCGGCGTAGGTCCAACCGAACAAGGTGTCCTGCCAATGATGCGCGTAGACCCACCAGTCCAGATCGATGGGCAGGTTCTCGACGCGTGGACGCAGCCACATATCGGCCACGCGGCCCAGCGGCAGCCACAGGTAGAAGCGCAGGGGGCGCGCCGCGATGCGTTCGGCGGCGATCCTGCCAAAGCCTGCATCGATCTTCAGCGTAAGATCCATGCCTTGCTGGTTGTACTGTTCGGCAAGGGACGCGGTCTCTGCGTACTGCGCGGGCGAATCGAAGGCGCGGCTGGGCAGTTCGCTCACATCGAGTTTTTCCCCCGGAACATTCCAATAGATCTGGTACGTCGAGATGAAGTCGAGGCACCAGCTCTTTACCCAGCGCTCCCAGCCGGGAGATGTGCTTTCGCCGGGGTCGTTGGCCATCCGCGGCGCGAGGGGCTGAACAACGTGAAAGACGCGCCAGTTGCGCGCAGTCCACACGGCAAAAGGAGCCAGAGCCAGCAGCACGCACACCGCTGCCATGCGAACGAGCTTGCGCAACGAAACGCGACTCCCCCTCCGATCCCGTCCAAAGCCAGCAAACAGCGCCGGGGCAAACGCAATGGCAGCCAGAGCGCCATCGGGACGCAGGAGCGTGGCCGCGGTGAGTGCAAATGTGAACCATAGTGCGTTCCCCCAGCGCGGATCGTCGCGGAAGCGCGCCATAGCCCAAAGGCCGAGCTCCAGCATGAAAACGGAAAGCGTCTCGGCAAGCGGCATCACCGCATAGGCGGCAGTGAACGGGCAGAGCGCGGCCAGCCAGAGTGTGGCAAGCGCGGCGCCGCGGCTCGCTCGTTCGGGCACAATGCGGCGAACAAACCCTGCCATGAGGGCGCAGCCCAGCAAATCGAGCGCAATTTGCAGCGGAACCGCGGCAAAGTAATTCTCCATGCCGAAGAGCTTGAAGCAAAGAGCGAGAAACAAAGGATAGCCAGGCAGACGGATCAGCGTCGAATGAAGTTCACCTCCGGAAATCGTCAGCGCATAGCGGCCGTGGAGGATCAGATTCCTGGCGATGCCGCCGTAAACGAGCGAATCCCCGTCGACATTGAAGATTGGCCGGATCATCCACAGACGCAGCGCCAGGCCCGCGGCCAGTGGAAGCGCCACAGGCGCCGCCCTGCGCAGCCACGCTGGCGTCCGATTCAGCCACTCGGTCGTTTGACTCTCTCGTTCAGCTTCCATACGATTCGTACTGTATAGCCTACGGCATTTCCGTGGCCTGCGCGCCCTGGCACCATCGCGCCCGAGCGTGCATCCGGCGGTTGCCACGGCGTTTTTGCGCGGTCTTCGCGCCGGAGTCAGCAACAGTTAGACATGCCCGACAGACAGATATTTTCCGATCCGGAACGAAAACGCTGGAAGCGCCTGCGCCGCATTCTGGATATAACAGCGGTATTGTCCACGCTGGTGCTCGCCGGTTTTATTTTCAACCTGATGCGCGGGCAGCGTCTGCCGGAGCTATTGCTGCCCGTGCCGCGGCACAATTTCCGCGCCCTGCCCGACCGCGCCACGCTGCTCCGCAAGAGCAAGGCGCAACAGCGGCGTCCCTCGCATCGCAATACCAATCGGCGTCCCTCCGACATTCCTCTGAACACGGGTGAAGGACTTCGCGCCGCCTACTACGTGCAGGACGACGCTGCCAGCTACTCCTCGCTCAAAGAGCACATCCACCAGATCGACATGGTTTTTCCACAGTGGCTGCACGTGAAATCGCCAAGCGGCACGCTGATGGCCATGAGCAGCGATAACCTGAGCGAGTACCCTGTCATCGAAGGCAATGTCGTGCACGACCCCGACAGCCTGAATATGGTGAAGCACGTGGTGCTGGCCCCGCCCGTGAACACCGACATCTTTCCTCACTTGAACAACTTCAACCCGATGGCTCAAAGCTGGGACGAGAGCGTGGGGAGTGTGCTCGAAGATCCTGCCAAAAGCGCTTCGCTGCGCAGCCAGATCATGCGCTTTTTGCTTGCTTTCCCGGTCTATCGTGGGCTGTCGCTTGACATCGAAAGCATCCCTGACGATGCTGATCCGGCGTACATCGCATTTGTCGAGGCGCTTTATGCGCAGATGCATAAGCACAATCTGCGCCTGTACGTGGACGTAGCTGTCTCGACCAGCGCCGCCGATCTGAAGGCGATCGCCTCCAACTCCGACGGCATTGTGCTGATGAACTACGATCAGCACCAGGACTCGTCGGATCCAGGTCCGGTAGCCGCGCAGGGCTGGTTTGTGGCCAACCTGCAGCGTGTGCTCAAGATCGTTCCCAAAAACAAGATCATCTGCGCTATCGGCAACTATGGTTATGACTGGACACTTACGATTCCCAATCCCCACGACCGGCGCCACCGCAAGCCGGAGGTGGTAGATACGGACGATCTTTCAGTTTCTGACGCCTGGCAGCGCGCTTCCGACTCCGACGCCGATATCGACCTCGACAGCGACTCGCTGAATCCGCACTTCGAATACGTCGACGAAGATGCCAACCAGCGCCACGTCGTATGGTTCCTCGACGCCGTGACCGTGCTCGACGAGATGCGCGCCGCGCAGCAGCTCGGATTGCAGACCTTCGCGCTCTGGCGGCTGGGCGAGGAAGACAGCTCGCTGTGGAAGATCTGGGACCGCCCCAGCAGTCCTGCTGTGCTGACCGAACTCGGCACGGTGCAGCCCGGCCACGACGTGGACACAGAAGGCAGCGGCGATATTCTGCGCATCACCGGCCTTCCCCAGCCCGGCAAGCGCACTGTGCAAGTGGATACCGACGAGCCCGACCCGCGAAAGAAGCTGATCGTCGACGAGCACATGGACGAGTATCCGCACAGCTACACCATCCAGGAGTTCGGCTACCATCCCAACGAAGTCGCGCTCTCCTTCGACGATGGCCCAGACCCACGGTGGACGCCGAAGATTCTCGACGTGCTCAAGCAGCATCAAGCCACGGGCACATTCATGCTCATCGGTTCGGAGTCAGCCGAAAACATCGGCCTCATGCAGCGTATCGTGCGCGAGGGCAACGAGATCGGCAACCATACCTGGAGCCATCCCGACATCAGCGAAATCTCCCAGCGCCAGCTTAATCTCGAGGTGAATCTCACCGAGCGCCTCTTTGAGAGCAAACTGGGCGTTCAGCCGCTCTACTTCCGCCCGCCCTACGACATCGACGAAGAGCCCGACACCGACGACCAGGCCTTGCCCGTTTGGCGCATCCAGCAGGACGGTCTCACGATCATTGGCAGCAAGATCGACACCAACGACTGGAATGAGACCCCGCGCAAGACGACTGCTGAAATCATCCGTTTGGTGTTGGCGCAGCTTGAAACCATGAATGTCAAGCCGCAGTTCCGCGGCTCGATCATTCTGCTCCACGACGGCGGCGGCGACCGGTCCGTCACCGTAGCTGCACTCGGGCCGCTCATCGACGCCCTGCGCGCGCACGGCTACAAGATTGTTCCCGTCTCCGCGCTCATGGGCAAGACCACCGCGCAAGTGATGCCGCCGCTTACCTTCTGGCAGCGTGTGCGCACCATTCCCGACTCGATCGCCTTTTCCGTAGTCGAGATGATTGCCAACTTCATTGTTATGGTCTTCTTCGTGGGCGACATTCTGATGAGCGCCCGCCTGATTCTTGTCGGAGTCTTTGCCGTTATCGAGCGATTCCTGCGCCGGAACCGGCCGTCCTCCACGGTGTTCAACCCGCGGGTTGCGGTTCTTATCCCTGCCTACAACGAAGAAGCTGTCATTGTGCGCACCATTCGTTCGGTGCTCAACTCCGACTACAAGAATCTGCACGTGATTGTCATCGACGACGGATCGAGCGACCGAACCGCCGAAGTAGCGGCGGCCGCTTACGCTGAGGAGATCGCCGCCGGCCGCCTGCAGGTTCTCACCAAGCCCAACGGCGGTAAAGCCGCCGCGCTGAACTATGCCCTCGATCGCATCCACGAGGAGATTTACGTTGGCATTGACGCCGACACCGTGATCGCCGCCGATGCCATCTCCAAACTTATTCCACACTTCCAGAATCCAAGGATCGGAGCCATCGCCGGCAACGCCAAAGTCGGCAACCGCGTTAATATCTGGACCCGCTGGCAGGCCCTTGAATACATCACCAGCCAGAACTTCGAGCGCCGCGCTCTCGATCTATTTCACGTCATCACCGTGGTTCCGGGCGCCATTGGCGCCTGGCGCAGTGAGCCGGTCAAGGCCATCGGCGGCTATCCGCTGAACACCGTTGCAGAAGACGCAGACCTCACCATGGGCCTTCTGGAGCATGGCTGGAGAATCGATTACGAAGACCGCGCGCTGGCCTTCACCGAGGCGCCGCTCGACATGCGCAGCCTGATGCGCCAGCGATTCCGCTGGTCTTTCGGCACGCTGCAGGCAGTCTGGAAGCACCGCGCCGCCTTCCTGCGCAGTGCGGCCATGGGGCTGTTCGCCCTGCCCAACATTCTCATCTTCCAGATGCTGCTGCCTCTGGTTTCGCCCTTTATCGACATCATGTTCCTGGCCGGCATCGTCAATTATTTCGTCGATCGCCACTACCACCCCGAAGCTGCCTCGGCTGCGAGCTTTGAAAAACTCGTCGTCTACTTCTTAGGCTTCCTGGTTATTGATTTCGTTACCTCGTCGCTGGCCTTCAGCCTGGAGCGCCGGCACCCGGCGAACAAGGGCGATGGCTGGCTGCTGTTCCATATCTGGTTACAGCGCTTTGCCTATCGCCAGGTTTTCTCGCTTGTGCTCGCCAAGACACTGAAGCGCGCCATTGACGGCAAGCCCTTCAGTTGGGATAAGCTCGAACGCACTGCCATCATGAGCAAGCAGACCGAAGCCATTACCGAAGGCTCGCGGTAGCGGAACGGGTTTCCGGAACCGGGATGCAGAATTCAGTCAGGATCCAGGCAGAACGATCAAGACAGCCAGAGCTTACGGCAGAAGGTAGGCCGCGAGCGGGGAATGCGCTTCGCGCAGCGCGCGAACCACGCACGAGGCTACCAGTTCGGCGCCGGCGGCGCTGGTGTGCGTGTGATCGATGGGAAAAAGCTGGGCCGTTTCTTCGGGCCCCATCGCTTCCAGACGGTCGGCTTCCATTTGGGCAAGATCGACAAGAGGCACATGCTCCTCGTGGGCCAGTTGGTCGAGCTCGGCGTCATAGCCCATGTCGCGCTCAATTTGAGGCTTGCCATCGGCGCTCTTGGTCCAGATATTGCGAATGGTCAGCGTGAGCAGGATTGGCGTAGCGCCGTGCGCGCGCGTGTCTGCGATGTATTTGCGAATGTACCAGCCGTAGGTGTGCACCGTGTCCACGCGCCCGCTGGGCAGCGTCACATCCTGAGTTTCGTCGCCCAGGCCCTTCAGGCTGCCTCTGGCTTTGGGACCGCCGATCGCGCCGCCGTCGTTGTGGCCCATCTGGATCAGAACGAAATCGCCGGGCTTCATCTGATGGAGCACCTTGTTCCATGCGCCTTCTTCGATGTAGGTGCGGCTGCTGCGGCCGGCGATGGCGCGGTTGGCTACGTTGATGCGTGCAGTGTCGAAGAAGTGCGCAAAGTGGTCGCCCCAGCCCAGATTGGCCTGATTTCGCGCCGTGGAGTCGCCGACGATAAAGACCGTGGGAAGGGCAGGATTGAGGGGCACTACCGGGGCCGACGAGGTTTGCCTGGGCGTAGGCGGCGGCGCGATGGACGCATTGCCCGTCGACTGCGAGCGCGCTGCCAGAACCATGAGCGCGGTGGCGAAGACTCCAGCGATGGCAGAGACGGGGCCAGCTTTAAACATGGACGCAAATACCTCCGGTTCCGGAAAGCGCACCAGGACGCCAGGGAATAGAGAGCGCTCTGCGATGCTCTTTACGGTCCCAGATACAGGCTTACGCCGGGCGGAGCGAAGCTGAGCGTTCCGGTTTTGGAGTCGTAAGTGAGGTCAAGAGCGCCGGATTTCCGGTCGTTGATGAGAGTGGCAACCAGCAGTCCATTGCCATAGCGTGCTGCCAGCGCAATCTTGTGGCTGTGGATGGCGCCGTACTCGTTGTCAGGGCTTGTGGAACTCCAATCGCCCTCGAAACGCGAGTAGGGATAACTGAACTGGTTGGGATGTTGCTGCCAGTTTTTGTCGTTGACCCAGATGCCATAGGCGCCGGGCAGATCGTCGGCCTCGACTGCGCTGAGGAACTTGTTGACCGCATTGCGGCCCACGATATAACGATTCCAGTACCATGGCCAGTCCACGGGGCGGCTGGCCAGGAGCCACCAACCGATAAGAAGCAGCAGGATGGCACCCACACTGCTTTGCACAATCAGGCGATTGCGCCGGGTGCGCCTGGCATCGAACTGCGGAGCATCGAGCAGAGTCATCGCAAACTTTCCTCGGTATCAAGCATACGGCAAAGAGCAGGTTTCGGGCGCTGTGGTCAGGTCGTAGAGTTCAGTGCCCGATGATGCGTAGTGACTGCATGGCTCGTCGTTCGAATCTCGCAACGCAACGCCGCGCCTGTTCAAGACTCCTGCTTGCCGGCGGTTTCATGCGATGCACCCGTTCACCGTCGCAATTGCCCACAAAAAATATTATGACCAATTTGCTAACTAATCCTTTAGTTGCTCGTCTATGGGTGTGAAAGCATGATTCAGGAACGGAAAATTTTCCTTAAGAATCAATAAGTTAACCATGCCGCCAAAAAAATCCAACACGCTGACCGAAGCCGAGCTCAGGCTGATGAAGATTCTCTGGCGAAGGGGTGAGTCAGCCGTTACGGACCTTGTGGCCGCGTTGCCCGCCGATGAGCCGCTGGCCTACAACTCGGTTCTGACCACCATCCGCATCCTTGAGCAGAAGGGCTATGTAGAGCACCGCCAGGAGGGTCGAGCCTTCGTCTACCGGCCCACGGTCGGCGAGTACGAGGCTGGCCGCTCCGAGGTGCGCAGCGTGCTCAGCCGCTTCTTCAGCAACTCGCGCGAGCAACTGGTGTTATCGCTTTTAGGCGATGAAGAGATCAGGCCCGAAGAACTGGAGCGCCTGAAAGAGCTGATTCGCAACGCGGCTTCTGGCGCGAATGAAGAGAAGGGAAGCGAGGGATAGATGTTTTCGATGCCGATGGCTGATCGCGTGTTTGCCGCGCTGGCGAGCGCAGGCGGCGCATTTGCGCACACCGCGGCGCCAGCGGTGGTTTCCGCCCTGTGGCAGGGCGCAGCCATCGCGCTGATTCTTGGTCTCGGACTTCGGCTTGCATCGTATGCCCATCTTCATATTGGCGCGGCGCATCGTTTCACCATCTGGGCCTCTGCTTTTGCGATCGTTGCGGGATTGCCGTTTCTGCCTGCGCTGGAAGACGGCGCTCGATCTGGAACCGCACCTCATGCGCTGCTCGGCGCTTCATCTCCTGTATCTAATTTGCGGCTTCCCCGGTTCCATTTCGCCCCACTGCAACTCAATGATCGCTGGGCCCTGGCCCTTGCAGCGCTGTGGGTAACAGCGTCGCTGGTGCGCGCAGCCATTCTCGCTGTGCACTCTCTGCGCCTGCGCCGCACCTTGGGCGCTGCATCGCCGGTTGCTGCCGATGGCGCTCTGCGCGAATTTCTTGCCGCGGCTTCCCCGGCGGGCCGAAGCGTCGAACTCTGCACCACGCGCCACCTCGATCGCCCCGCGGTGATAGGATTTTTCGCGCCCCGCATTCTTATTCCCGACTGGCTCTATGCACGCCTCACGCCCGGCGAACTCGAACAGGTGATTCTGCACGAGACTGAACACCTGCGCCGCGGCGACGACTGGACCAATCTTCTGCAAAAGCTTGCCTTGGTTCTCTTCCCTTTGAATCCCGCGCTCGCCTGGATCGAGCGCCGTCTGTGCCGCGAGCGCGAGATGGCTTGCGACGAAGGCGTGGTGTGGCGCACGCAAGAGCCCCACGCGTACGCGTCATGTCTGGCGAGCCTCGCCGAGCACTCGCTCGATCGCCGCCGCCTGCACGCGCTTTCACTCGGAGCTTTCGAGCGCCGCTCCGAACTGGTGCGCCGCGTCCTGAGTATTCTTGCCCGCAGGAAGCCGCTTCATCCCGCAGCCGCGCGCGCCTGGGTAGGGGTTGCGGCTTGCGCGCTGCTGGCAGCGTCGGTTGAGCTTGCGCGCTGTCCTCAGATGGTGGCGTTTGTTCCCGGCGCGCAGACCGCGGCGCTAGCAATGGACGCGGCACAGACCAACCTGCCGCCGGCGGATGTTGAAGGCGACCGCGTTATCGCGCAATCAACCGCTGCAAACAGAGTTCCCGGTTTCCGCGCCGTTGAGGCCCGGGCGATCTTGCCCGATAGACGCGTCTTTGCACGGGCCATTTCGGCGTCTCCGCACCGGCCAGCAGAGCCAGCGAACGACGCCGATCTCCAGATCGCGTCTCTGAAAATGAGGAGCGCGAATGCGCGCGCTGCCGCCCCGCGTGAGGCGCTGCTGACGGCAGAGATGGCCGATAGCGGTTCGGCGAACGAGGTTGCGCAAACCACATCAGGCGGCGAGGCGCAGGTCGTTGTGTTTACCGCGTGGGAGGAGGTCGAAACTGCGCCTCGTCACGGCCGGCAGTTTGCCGACTATGACGCTGCCGGAGGTGTTGAGCCGCAATCGGCAGTTTCCCAAAACCAAACCGCAAATCGCACTCAAGAGCGCGCTGCGGCGCAAATCACCGTCACGCGGCTGGTTTTGTTCGTCGGCCCTCGGCCTGCCGGTTCATCGATCCACCACTCCGCGCCTGGCACAAAAGCGGCGCGCCCAACAGGTTTTGCTGCCAGCCTGCTTCCCGCTCCCATGCCTGAGAGCGGATGGCTCGTGTTCCAACTCTAACCAGAAAAAATTCAATCCCGATGGAGATCATCATGTCTACGACAACTAATTCATTAGTAGCAAAAGCAAAGAAGCTCGCGGTTCCCGCTGGAATCCTCTCCACGCTTCTTTTTGCGGCAGCCTTTCTGCTTGATCACAACAAAGCCATGGCCGCTGCGTCCGGTCCACTCCCCGATTCGAGCGTCTCTGCTCTCACAGCGCTCGACAATGCTGTAGAAGCCGTAGCCGCGCGCGTTACCCCGGCGGTGGTGACGATTTCCGTGACCTCGCGGGTTACGCCGGACGAGCAGGCTTCCAGTGGCGGCCAGGGGTCTGGCGGAATCAATCCGCAGGATTTGCCGCCTGGCCTGCAGCAGTTCTTCTTTGGCTTTGGTCCCGGGGGGCAGATGAAGCCACAGCCGCAGGTTGAGCACGCCGTCGGCAGCGGTGTCATCATCTCGTCCGATGGATACATTGTGACCAACGATCACGTGGTCAACGGAGCCACCGAGATTCGCGTCACGCTCGACGACCGGCGCGTCTTCAAGGCCAAGCTCATCGGCGTCGACAAGCTCAACGATCTTGCCGTGGTCAAAATCGATGCGCATGACCTCACCAGCATTCCCTGGGGCGACTCGACCAAGCTGCATCCTGGCCAGACGGTGCTGGCCTTCGGCAGCCCTTTCGGCTACTTCGAGTTCTCGGTAACGCGCGGCATCGTGAGCGCGCTCAATCGGCCTAACCCCTATAGCAACGATCCACGCAAGCCGGGAGACTTCATCCAGACAGACGCGGCGATCAATCCCGGCAACTCCGGCGGACCTTTGGTCAATGCGCACGGTGAGGTCGTCGGCATCAACACCTTCATCATCACCAACAGCGGTCAGTTTGCGGGCGCCGGCTTCGCCATCCCGTCAGAGATCGCCGAGGTCTCCGCAGAACAGATCATCAAGGACGGCCGTGTGCATCATGGCTACCTTGGCATCACGATGAACGACATCACGCCCGACAACGCCCAGTTCTTCAACCTTCCCGACGCCACCGGCGCAGTCGTGAGCCAGGTCGTGCCCGACTCACCTGCCAGCCGCGCCGGACTGAAGACCGGCGACGTACTGCGTGAACTTAACGGTAAAAAGATCGTCGACGGCCGCGCCCTGCAGGTGGCCGTGAGCGAGACCGCTCCGGGAACTGAGATTGCCCTCGGCATCCTGCGCGACGGCAAGCCCGAGACGCTCCATGTGAAGGTGGGAGAGTACTTCAAGCAGGCTTCCGAAGAGGCCAGCAACTCTGGCGGCCAGCACGCGCGCCTGGGACTGACCGTCACCGATCTGACGCCCGATATCCGCCAGCAACTCAATATCCCCGACCGGGTCGAAGGCGCGGCCATTGAGAATGTGCAACCCGGCAGCCCGGCCGACGATGCCGGACTGGCTCCCGGCAACGTGATTCTGGAAGTCAATCGCCATCCGGTCACCAACGCCGACAGCTTCGCCAGCCAGGTCCACGCCGCGCCGGCAGACAAGGACATCCTGCTGCTAGTCTGGGCCAACGGCGGCGCCAGCTATCGCGTTGTGCATCCGGCGCAAAGCAAGCAAAACTAAACAGGACTGAGAAACCTCACACCGTCTTCCATCCCTGGCCGTGCTTCTTGCGGTCAAGGATGGGAGACGCCAACTCCATCTTCAATGCCATCCACCAACCTTGAGTGAACCTGCCAACCTGCCCGGCCACGAAGCAGTGCCAACCTGCGAAAACGAAGCGGAAGCAGCCAGTTTCCTCCACGATGGCGAACCGCCCCGGCTACCTCAAGGGAAAAACTTCGCATAGATCGGCGAAAATTGAGGCAACGCATGATCGCCTTCGCCTCGCTTGTCTCCGGCCTCTCTTTTGCGGTGTGGATCTACCTGATCGCACTCCGAGGCCGCTTCTGGCGCTCGCAGCCGGTACTGGAGAGGCGTGCGCCGGCAAAAGCCGCGCAGGTTGCCGCCATTGTTCCTGCGCGCAATGAAGCGGAGTCGATCGCCGGCAGCCTTGGCTCGCTTCTTCATCAGGACTATGCAGGTGAACTCACGATTGTTCTCATCGACGACAACAGCACCGATGGCACGGCGGAGATCGCGTCGTCGTTGGCGGGGCGCGGCCGGCTCAACATCGTGCGCGGCGCGCCGCTGCCTGCTGGCTGGAGCGGAAAGCTCTGGGCCGTGCATCAGGGGCTCGCGCATTCCGCTGCAATTTCCGCGGATTATCTGCTCCTGACCGACGCCGACATCGAGCACGCTCCGGATCACTTGGCGGCGCTGGTTACGAAGGCCGAGAGCGAAGGCCTCGATCTTGTCTCCGAGATGGTTCGTCTGCACTGCGAAACGGCAGCCGAGCGCATGTTGATTCCCGCCTTCGTCTTCTTTTTCCAGATGCTCTATCCCTTCGCCTGGGTCGGCGATCCCGGCAAGCGCACGGCAGGCGCGGCCGGAGGCACGATGCTGGTGCGCCGCGCGGCGCTGGAGCGCATCGGCGGCGTCTCGCGCATTCGTGGCAAGCTGATCGACGATTGCGCTCTCGCTCGCGAGATCAAGCGGACAGGAGGACGCATCTGGCTCGGCCACTCGGAATGCGCGGCCTCGATGCGCGTCTATGCGCACTGGCGCGAGGTGTGGCAGATGATTGCCCGCACCGCCTACGAGCAGCTTGGCAACTCGCCGCTCAATTTGCTCGGTTGCATCGCGGGAATGAGCGCGGTCTTTCTGGCGCCGCCGCTTGTGGCTTTCTTCGCCACGGGAATCTCGCAACTTGCGGGCCTCGCCACGTGGCTTATGATGGCGCTGGCCTTTCAGCCCACGCTGCGCCGCTACCGGCGATCGCCGCTGTGGGGCGCTGCCTTGCCGCTGATTGCCCTGTTCTATCTGGCCGCAACAATCGCGTCGGCGGTGCGCCATTACGCGGGCCGCGGCGGCGCCTGGAAAGACCGCGTGTATGACAGAAACAGCGACGCAGCGAGAGAGTGAGTCAGCAAGTCAGCGGTTTTCTTGTTTCCTCGCGCCTTTGTTTCCCTGGTCCTTCAAGTTTTTCATCCACTTGGCGATGCCGAGGATCAGCAGCAGTCCTCCGAAGGGCAGACACATCAGGGCGACGATGAGCGCGAACCAGCCGATATTGGTGCTGGCGCCGGTGCGCGAGTAACCGCCGAGGACGGTCACGAGCAATACGGCGCAAAGGATCCCGGCGCCAACCATCGAGCCGCCCCATTGCAGGAGCTGGCGTGTGCCGCCGTCGTAAGGCGTCAGGCGCCGTGCATCTTCATGGGGCGGGTTTGCCGGCATGGTTCTACCCTTGCGCGAGCCGCAGCATCACGTACGTGACTACGCCGGTGACGGAGACGTAAAGCCAGAGTGGCAGCGTCCAGCGCGCGATTCTGCGGTGTTGTGGGATGCGTCCCGTGAGCGAGAAGAAAAATGTGGTGAGAATCAACGGCAGCGCCACGGTCGCAAGGATGATGTGGCTGGCAAGCAGCCATAGATAGAACGTGCGGAACGCGGCGTGCGGCGGATAATAAATGTCGCCGTGCAGGTAGTGGTGCAGAATGTAGCTCACCAGAAACAGCGTGGAAAACACGAACGCCGAGATCATCGCCGCGCGGTGGCGCTCGATCTGGCGCGCGCGGATGAACGTGTAGCCGATGAGCAGCGCGACGGCGGCCATTCCGTTCAGAATGGCGTTCAGCGCCGGCAGAAACGCGAATTGCGCGCTCGATGCCGCGGCGGGATGAATGTAGATAAGCCAGAAAAGAAACAGCGATGCCGCGGCGCTGATCAGCAGGATCGCTGTGATGGCGGCGCCGGCGCCGGATCGTGAAGCGGACGTGGGTGCGGTCGTCATAGCGGGCCTTACGATTTTGCTCCCGCGCACAGCATGAGCGTGGTAAAGAGCAGCGGCAGATAAAGCACGCTCACCTTCAGCAGATCGCGCGCCAACATACGGCTTTCCTCTTCGCTCCTGGCACGGAGAATCCGCGCAAATCGCAGCGTGTATGCGAGATAAATCACTCCGAGCAGAGTCGCCGGTATCGCGTAGACCGCGCCGGTAAGGCCAAGCCGCCAGGGCGCAAGGCTCACGGGAATCATCAGCACGGCGTAGAAGACGGCTTCAACGACGGTGGACCATCCGTCGGGCTGCACGACGGGGAGCATGCGGATGCCGGCGCGCGCGTACTCATCGCGGTAGAGCCATGAGATCGACATGAAGTGCGGAAACTGCCAGACGAAGAGGATGGCGAAGAGAGCTACGCCGGGCCATTCGATGCGCCCGCGGGCCGCAGTCCACCCCAGCATCGGTCCCATGGCGCCGGGAAACGCGCCGATGAAGGTGGCGAGCGAAGTGACGCGCTTGAGCGGCGTATAAATGGCGACGTAAGTGAATGCCGTGAGCAGCGCCAGCGCGACAGTGAGCAGGTTGGTGTGCAATGTCAGCCACGCGGCGCCGAACAGGATGGCGCCCAGGCCGGCGAGAATGCCCACGGCGAGCGGAAAGCGGCCCGTGGCCAGCGGCCGGTTGGCGGTGCGTTTCATGCGCGCGTCGGTCGAACGCTCCAGCGCCTGGTTGAGCGCACCCGCGCCTGCCGAGACCGCGCCGATGCCTAGCAGCACATCGAGCAGTCCGCGCTGCATTGTGGAGATGCCGGACTGCATGGAGCCCAGATAAAATCCGCCCCATCCCGTCACCATCACCAGGCCCACAACTTTTACTTTGAAGAGCTCGCGGAGGTCGTGGATGAACAGGGCCGTTGCGCCGGGTTGGGGCGCATGGAGCGCGTGCCCGTGCGGCGTATCTTCGACGCCGGTTGCGGCGAGAGGAACAGCGGCCTGTGAAGAAGAAGTCATGGGGCTAGCGAGAGACTTTGACTGCCGAACAAGTGGAGGGGAGGCAGCCGTACTTCGATCATAACAAGCGGCGATTCATCCGGTCAGCGGGCCGGCGAGGTGGCGATTTAGTGCCCAAGGTAAAACCGCGGCAAGTGCCCGCGATTCTGGCAATTCCCGAGGAAAGCAGCCTTTCCCATGTAGAATGAAGGGAACCGGATGACGAATCCCCCTTCAGCGGCTGCCCCACAGGCATCGCGCTCCGCGCGGGAAACCCAGTTGCGGGCATCTGGAACCCCCGAAAAGCCGACTCCGATCGTTCGTGTGGAGGGACTCTGCAAATCGTATCGCACGGCGCGCGGAGAACTGCTCCTTTTTGAGGATCTGAATCTCGAGATCGCGTCTGGGGAGATGGTGGCGATTGTGGGCCAGTCGGGCGCGGGAAAAAGCACACTTTTGCACATACTTGGCGCACTTGATGCACCTTCCGCGGGAACGGTATACTGCGCCTCAACCAACGTGGCCTCGCTCTCACGGCGACAGGCGGTAGCCTTTCGCAATCGCGAGATTGGCTACGTGTGGCAGTTCCACTATCTGCTGCCGGAGTTCACGGCCGAGGAGAACGTAGCCATGCCGCTTTTGGCGCGCGGCATGGGGAAACAGGAAGCCTTGCAAACGGCATCCAACTGGCTAAGAGAGGTCGATTTGGAAGATCGCGGAACGCACAGGCCAGGCGAGCTTTCGGGTGGCGAGCAGCAGCGGGTAGCGCTGGCCCGCGCTCTGGTGTGCAACCCGCGCCTGCTTCTTGCCGACGAACCCACCGGCGATCTCGACAGCATGACGGCTGGCCGCGTCTTCGAGTTGATTGAGCGGCTGCACGCGAGCCATGGGCTCACGTCGATTCTGGTCACGCACAACATGGAACTGGCTCAGCGTTGTACACGCACGCTTCGCCTCGCAAACGGTAGGCTGGCGGCGCTCACCGGCGCCGCGCAGCCGACAACCTAACCCGTAACCCAACTGCGGATTTTGCACCATTTTCCGCGCTCGATGAGTCATATAAAGAGGAGCCCAGGAATGACTTTCCCCGGATGGGCTTGAGAGGTCGGGATGGCGTTCGCGCGCAGCCTTCGATGCCGGCGACGAGCGGAGCGACAGAATCTCTGGGACCATCCAAAAGAGCCGCGCGGGGCGGAGCTGAACTTTCCCATTTTGGCCTCCGGCGGTGGAACAATTGCAAGGGCGCGTGTACGCAAGTTGAAGCCGGAACCAGGGTCCCGAGCGACAGGTCTTCTTCGCCGGGTGGGGAGTACCGGACGGCTACTGCGGCAGACAGCCCGAATGAGAGGGAGCACATCATGTTCGAACGGTATACGGAGAAGGCGCGGCGCGTGATCTTCTTCGCGCGGTATGAGGCCAGCCAGTTCGGTTCGCCCTATATCGAAACCGAGCACCTGCTGCTGGGGCTGCTGCGCGAGGATAAATCGCTCACCAACCGCTTTCTGCGCTCGCACGCCTCGGTGGAGTCGATTCGCAAGCAGATTGAGGCGCACACCACCATTCGCGAAAAGGTTTCGACCAGCGTCGACCTGCCGCTTTCGAACGAGTGCAAGCGGGTGCTGGCCTACGCAGCGGAAGAGGCTGAGCGTCTGGGTCACAAGCACATCGGAACCGAACATCTGCTGCTTGGATTGTTGCGCGAAGAGAAGTGCTTCGCCTCGGAGATTCTGCAGGAGCGCGGGTTGAAGCTGGCGCAGATTCGCGACGAGCTGGCGCGCGTCACACAGGAGAAAGCTCCGCCGCAACAGCGGCAGCGCGAGTCGAGCCTGCTGGCCGAGTTCAGCCGCGATCTGACGCAGGCCGCGATGGACGGGCAGCTCGATCCGCTCGTCGGCCGCGAAGGCGAACTGGAGCGAGCCATTCAGATCCTTTGCCGCCGCACCAAGAACAACCCCGTTCTCATCGGCGAGCCCGGCGTGGGCAAGACCGCGATCGTCGAGGGCCTTGCGCAGCGCATCGCCGACGGCGAGGTGCCGAGCTTCCTCGCCGACAAGCGCGTGCTGGCGCTCGATCTCTCGCTGATCGTCGCGGGAACCAAGTACCGCGGGCAGTTCGAAGAGCGCCTCAAGACCATCATGAAAGAGCTGATGGAAAGTCAGAACTCGATCGTCTTTATTGACGAGCTGCACACGCTGGTGGGCGCGGGTTCAGCCGAAGGGTCGCTCGACGCCGCCAACATTCTCAAGCCTGCGCTCTCGCGTGGCGAGATTCAGTGCATCGGCGCAACCACGCCAGGCGAATACCGCAAGTCGATCGAGAAGGACCGCTCGCTCGAACGGCGCTTCCAGGCCATCAAGGTTCCACCACCCAACGAATCCGAGGCCGTCAAGATCATCATGGGCATCAAGGACCGCTACGAGAAGTTTCATGCGGTCAGCTACACCGACGGCGCCGTCGAGTTTGCCGTGTCGCACTCGAATCGTTACATTCCTGACCGCTTCCTGCCCGATAAGGCGATTGACCTGATCGACGAAGCGGGCGCGCGCGTCAAGCTCCGCCAGACCTCGCTGCCCGAAGAGATCACCGAGGTTCAGAAGCGCATCAAGTTCATCGTGCACCGCATGGATTCGGCGATCGCCAATCACGAGTTCGAAAAGGCGCGCTTCTACTCCGACGAAGAGCGCAAGGAGCGCGAGAACCTGCGCGCTCTGCGCGACAAGTACCACCTCGACGACTCGGCTGCCGGCATCGTGACGCGCGAAGACATTGAGGACGTGGTGAGCCGCTGGACGGGCGTCCCCGTCACCAGCATCAAGGAAGAGGAGACGCAGAAACTGCTGCGCGTGGAAGAAGAGCTGCACAAGCGCGTGATCTCGCAGGACAAGGCGATTTCCGCGCTGGCGCGCGCCATTCGCCGCAGCCGCGCCGGACTCAAGTCTCCGCACCGGCCCATCGGCTCGTTCCTCTTCCTGGGACCGACCGGCGTGGGCAAGACGGAAATGGCGCGCACGCTCGCGCAGTTCCTCTTCGGTTCCGACAAGGCTCTGATCCGCTTCGATATGTCGGAGTTCATGGAGAAGCACTCGGTCTCGAAGCTCATCGGTTCGCCTCCGGGCTACGTGGGCTACGAGGAGGGCGGCCAATTGACTGAGCGCGTCAAGCGTTCGCCCTATTCGGTCGTGCTGCTCGACGAGATCGAGAAGGCGCACCCGGATGTCTTCAACATCCTGCTTCAGGTCTTTGAGGATGGCCAGTTGACAGACGGTCTCGGTAACACGGTCGACTTCAAGAACACCATCCTCATCATGACCTCGAACATCGGTGCGCGGCACCTGCAAAAGAGGCAGGGCCTCGGCTTCCAGAGCGAGCGCGAAGACCTGGTGAGCGAGAAAGTCGAGGAATTGGTGAAAAACGAGGTGAAGAGGACCTTTAACCCCGAGTTCCTTAACCGTCTCGACGAGATAATCCTCTTCCAGTCGCTCTCCGACGCCGATCTGCTCCAGATCGTCGAGCTGATGGTGCAGCAGCTCAACGCCAACTTGGCGCAGAAGTCGATCACGATCTCCGTGACCGAGGAAGCGAAGAAGTGGATTCTCTTGAAGACGCTCACCGATCGCAGCTACGGGGCGCGTCCGTTGCGCCGCGCGCTGCAGCGTTACGTCGAAGATCCTCTCTCCGAGGCGCTGATCGCCGGGCAAATTCCCGAGCGGCCGGCCTTCCTCGAGGTCTACCTCGACCAGAATCAGCTCTTCTATCGGCCCGTAAGCAAAGACGACGAAGGCAGCGAAGAGAAGGCCGCTGGCATTCTCCTCTACAGCAATTAGCCGCATCCAGAACCAGAAGAAAAGCCTCCGGAGCGTCCGGGGGCTTTTTCCTTTTCCCCTTCTTGCGCGTTCTGATCCTGATATGTCCGCTCTGCCCCGCCATTTACACTAAGAAGCGGAGAAGAGCGTGATTTTCGACAAGATACTGACAAAGATCTTCGGCACGGCGAACGAGCGGCTGATCAAGCGCCTGATGCCCATCGTAAATGAAATCAATGCGATGGAGCCGGAGATTGAGAAGCTCTCGGATGAAGAGCTCAAGGCCAGGACGGCCGGGTTCAAGGCGCGGATTGCCGCGCGTCTCAAAGGCATAGATGACGCCGAAGAAAGAAAAAAGACAGAAAAAGAAGCGCTTGACGAGATTTTGCCCGAGGCCTTTGCGGTCGTTCGCGAAGCGGGCTGGCGCACCGTGCAGATGCGCCACTTCGACGTGCAGTTGATCGGCGGCATGGTGTTGCACCAGGGCAGGATCGCCGAGATGAAGACCGGCGAAGGTAAAACGCTGGTCGCAACCCTTGCGTGCTATCTGAACGCGCTCGCCGGCCATGGCGTACATGTGGTCACCGTGAACGACTACCTGGCCAAGCGCGACGCCGAGTGGATGGGCAAGATCTACGAGTTTCTCGGCCTCACCGTCGGCGTCATCGTCCACGACCTGAGCGACGACGAGCGCCGTGCTGCTTACGCGGCCGACATCACCTACGGCACCAACAACGAGTTCGGCTTCGACTACCTGCGCGACAACATGAAGTTCGAGATCAAGGACTGCGTGCAGCGCGGGCACTACTACGCCATCGTCGACGAGGTGGACTCGATTCTCATCGACGAAGCGCGAACGCCGCTCATCATCTCGGGCCCCACGGACCAGACCACCGACAAGTACGCGCGCGTGCTCCGCATCATTCCCGCGCTCAAACAGGGTGAAGAGATCGAGTGGACCGACACCAAGCGCCAGGCCGAGCTCGGCATCCAGCTCGGCGAGGGCCAGAAGCACCTGACCGGCGACTACATCGTCGACGAAAAACAGCGATCGATTGGAGTAACGGATGAGGGCTGGATGACCATCGAGAAGGCCCTCGGCATCGGCAACATCGCCGACGCCGAAAACTGGGATCTCAAGCACTACGTGGAAACGGCCATCAAGGCGCACGCGCTCTACAAGCGCGATGTGGACTACGTGGTGAAGGACGGCGAAGTGATTATCGTCGACACCTTCACCGGCCGCCTCATGCCCGGCCGCCGCTGGTCCGACGGCCTGCACCAGTCCATCGAGGCCAAGGAGGGCGTCAGCATCCGCAAGGAAGACCAGACCCTTGCCACCATCACCTTCCAGAACTACTTCCGCATGTATCAAAAGCTGAGCGGCATGACGGGTACGGCTGAAACCGAAGCTGCCGAATTCGGCAAGATCTACAACCTCGACATCATCGTGATTCCGACCAACAAGCCGCTGTTGCGCGTCGAGAATTCCGACGTTGTCTTCCGCACCGAAAAAGAAAAGTACAAGGCCGTCGCCGACAACATCGCCGAACTGCACGAGAAGCGACAGCCGGTGCTGGTAGGCACCACCTCGATTGAAAAATCGGAGCGGCTCTCGGCGATCCTGCAGAAAAAGGGCGTGCGGCACGTCGTGCTGAACGCCAAGTTCCACGAGCGCGAAGCGGAGATTGTGGCCCAGGCCGGAAGGGTCGGGATGGTGACGATCGCCACCAACATGGCCGGCCGCGGCACAGACATTCTGCTGGGCGGCAACGCCGACTTCATGACGCGCAAAGAATTGGTGGACAAGAAAAAGGCGCGCGCCATCAGTGTGGCCGAGGGCGCCATCAATCCCATGGCGCCGCCGGGGTTCCAGCGTTTTTACTACCAGGGCCAGGAGTTCGAAATCTCCGATGCCGACTGGACTGAGACCAATGTGATCCACGCTGCAGCCGCGCAA
>JAJYFA010000237.1 GCA_021790995.1 Acidobacteriota bacterium | reverse complement strand
CGTCACGCTCATCTATAACCACCACGCCTCCGGCATCACGGAAAAACTCACTGAAGCGCAGCACGCGAATCACGATCTCGTCGTCTCCACCACGCACGCGCATCTCGACCACGATTCCTGTCTTGAAGTACTGATCGTTCACGGCAAGGCCGCGCGCGTCGCGCACTTCGCGGACCTTCTCATCGGACTCAAGGGCGTTGAGCATGGCCGTCTGGTGATGACGGTGCCCTCGCTCGATGTTGAACGCAGTTACAATCATCCGCGCGAGCATGGCCACTGAGATATCGAAGTCGGTTTGCGGGCACGAGATTTGGGACCTGCACATGCCGACGGCAGAGTAGGCCTCCGCCCTGGAATCCAGTCAATCCACTCTGCGCCGTTCAACTTTGTCTCTCACTCCGGCCTTGCCCAACGCGGGCAGCGTGCCTCGCGGGAAGTTCGTCGAGCGCCGCACCACCAGGTGTGTGCGGATCGGCCACTCACGCTGCGCGGCCTTGGGATGATCAGGCTCGATTCCGGCGCGCAGTGCCTCGACGGCCGCCGCAGCCAGGTCGTGACACGACATCTGCACTGTCGTGAGCGGGGGCAACGTGAACTGGGTCAGGTGAATGTCGTCGAACCCCACAACGGAAATCTCTTTGGGAACCCGGTGCGTGGTCTCGTCGAGCGCGTGCAGCACTCCGATGGCCGTCATATCGTTCGAGCAGATCACCGCCGTGGGGAGTTCCCCGGCCGCAAGCAGCTTCTCCATCGCGGCCTTACCGCTTTCCATGGTGTGCCTGCCTTCGACGATCCATGCGGCTGGAACAACGAGTCCCAGCTCGGCCATCGATCGACTGAAGGCATCGCGCCGCGTAGCCGCTGTTCGCATCTCGAGCGGGCCCGAGATAAACGCAATCCTCCGGTGCCCGAGTGCCGCCAGATGCTGCACGGCCTGGCGAATTCCCTCGCCGTAGTTCACCTTGAGAACGCGCACGTTGGGCAGATCTGGCCCCGCGTCCACAAATACCAGTGGAAACCCATGTTCGACGAGCTTCTGCACCAGATCTTCCTCGATGCCGAAGGTCATCACCGCCACGCCATCCACGTTGCGCTGCAGCATACGCGCGATAAGCGACTCGGTCCGCGCCGGATCGTAGCTCGTCGACCCGATCATCACCTCGTAGCCCTGTGCCACGGCGAGATTGTCGAACTCCTGCACCAGCTCCGGGAAAAAGGGATTGGTAATCTCGGAGATGATGAGGCCCAGAATGTGGCTGCGCCCTGAAACCAGCGCGCGCGCCTGCGTATTGGGCACGTAGCCCACTTCGTTGACGGCCTTCCAAACCCGCTTGGCCAGTTCGGGATCGACCGTGGAAATGCGATTGACCACGCGCGAAACGGTGGCGATGGAGACGCGTGCGCGCCGGGCCACGTCGTGAATGTTCACGTTCGCGCGCCGCTGCTGCGATATTTTCCGCGGGCTCATGAAATGAGAATTGTACTCTTTCCCCAGCGTTTCTCGCCGCGCGAGACGCAGGCCGCGCGGGAAACACGCTCAAATACTGGGGTTTATGCGGAGATTCCGCACAGGCCAGCCGTGCCGGCCCGGCACCAATTCCGGAATCTGGAAAGCGTTTCCCAAACCAGCGCGCACATTCCGCAGCCGAGCCTCAACGAGGCCGAGGTCCTGTTGCACCCTTGTTCGCAATCGCTACGGATGAAGTTGTCCGCCCCCCGCGACCTCAACTCCGTGGCGCAGTTGCGGAAGAATCGCTTCGAGGCTCTCAACGGCGCCACGCAGACTGCCGGGCAGATTCACGATGAGCGTGTGACCGCACAGGCCGGCTACGCCGCGCGAGAGCCACGCATATTGATTGTGCTCCGCGCCTTTTTTGCGCATCGCCTCCGCCAAGCCCGGAGCCTCGCGATCGATCGTACGCCGCGTGGCCTCGGGGGTGCGATCGCGGGGTCCGAGCCCCGTGCCACCCACGGTCAGAACCAGCGCCGCGCCCCTGCGGCTGAACTCTTTAAGGGCCAAGGCAATGGTCTCCTCGTCATCGCGGAGCAGCGCGATCTCCAAATCGGCCTGGGGCCAGGTACGACGTAGAATCGCAACCACCGCCGGACCCGCGGTGTCGGTCATCAGTCCGGCCGAGCAACGGTCTGAGATTGTGAATACGGCAAGCAGCATGGTTTGATTTTATTGCGCCGGCAGCACTTTGATCGTGTGCAACCAGATTTCTACCAGTTTCGGCCAATTCATGATGGGCAAGTCCCTCGGACGCAACCCGTAGCCGTGCCCGCCCTGGGCATAGACATGCAGTTCCGCCGGAACCTTCGCATTTTTCAGCTCCATAAAGTAAACCACAGCGTTTTCGACATGCACAGGATCGTCCTCAGCCTGCAAGAGAAACGTTGGCGGCGTGTTTTCCGTGGGCTGAATGTCGGGATTGGGCGCGAAATTCCGATCCGCCATTGCCAAATAGCCCGGATAGAGCACGACGGCAAAGTCTGGACGGCAGCTCAACTGGTCGGCCGCGTCAATCGGTTGGTAAAGCCGCTGCTCATAGTGGTTGCTGACGGCTGCCGACAGATGCCCGCCCGCGGAAAATCCCAGCACGCCCACGCGGTGCGGATCGATCCCCCACTCCGCTGCGTGCAGCCGCACCAGCCCAATGGCTCTTTGCGCATCATCGAGCGCCTGCGGCGACTTGGGATACGGCCCACTGTCTGGTACACGGTATTTGAGAAGAACGCAGTTGACGCCAATTCCGCTGAGCCAATCGCAAATCTCGGTGCCCTCAAGATCCATCGAAAGGATCTCGTAGCCGCCGCCGGGAAACACCACCACCGCCGCGCCTGAGTTATGCCCCTTCGCGGGATATACCGTGATGGTTGGCGTCGACACGTTTCCCAGGCGAACGTACGGCCGGCCCGCCATGGTCTTTGTTCCCGCCGCATTGAGATTGACCTCGGGTGGCAGACCTGCCTTCGCATCCGGCGGCGTGGCTGGCCAGATTGGCATGGTGACAAGCCCCGCCGGCGGCGTCCAGCCCTGCGCAGGCGCCGATGCGTGCGCCCCAACACCTGCTGCGCCCAATGCGGCTGCGGCGACAAACATGAGTTTCTTGTCCATCACAGGATCCTCCTACGATGCGCTGCAGAGCCGAAAATCCGGCATCACCCTGTGCAGCGATCATCGCAGTCCGCCCCCAAACAGCGCAATCGCCAACGCCCCAATCGTTGAGAAAAATGCTTTGGCGTTCAGCCGGCATGACGCACCACGGCCATTGGAAGACTGCCCTGCACTGAACAGGCTGCAACAATGTGATCTAAATCACCATTTGCGGTGCTGTCTGGCACATCCCGGCTTCCTCTTCAGTGCCACGCTTTGGGGTATGAGGTGTATGCCATGCGGGATTCCGATGTCTACCGCTGGACGCATCCGGGAACCATCCTCGTCGCTACAGATTTGAGCGACCTGGACCACCTCATGCCCTTCGCCTTCCAACAGGCGAGCGATGCCGGCGCCCACATCATTCTTCTGCACGTGCTCTCCACAACCTCCGCATTTACCGCTGACGCAGTCGGCATGCCCTACTACGACACAGCCGGAGCTTTGGAAATCGCGGAACAGGTGATGCACCCCTGGTGTGAAGCCGCAACCCGCCGCGGAATTCACTGCGACATCCTGGCCCGCGAAGGCCACCCCACAGAACAGATTGCAGCCGCGATTCGCCAGTTTCATGTGGACCGCGTGCTCGTTGGAACTCGGAGCCGAAGCAAGCTGGGAAAGTTGCTCATCGGCTCAGTGGCAGAACAAGTGCTGCGCTCGGTCTACCTCCCGGTCATCACCGTGGGACCCGAGGCTCATCTCCCGGTGGATCCGGACGAGGAACGCGTCGTCCTGCATGCCACCACATTGCGAGAGACCTCCCGCCCGAGCGCGGCGCTTGCCTGCCAGGCAGCCGCCGCCCAAAACGCAAGGCTTGTTTTGCTGCATGTTCTGCCGCCCATCCCGGAGATGGAGCGTAATGGCCAGCATACGGAAATGGCCTCCGCCGCCAAGCTTGAGCTGCGCCTTCTCGCCTCGCAGGTGGGCGCGGATTGCTGCTCGGCCGTCGAGCCGGTTGTCGTCCACGGCAACCCCTCGATCGAGATTCTGGCCCTGGCCGAAGAGCGCCACGCCTGCCTGATCGTGCTCGGCGCCACGCAGCGCTCGGCCATTGAGAATCTCACGCGCGACCGCACGGTCTACCGCGTTCTCGCTCACGCACGCTGCCCGGTGCTCACCCTGCGCGAGC
>JAJYFA010000236.1 GCA_021790995.1 Acidobacteriota bacterium | reverse complement strand
CAGCTTTTGTTGTTGCCCCGGTTCTGGGACAAGGGCGTGAGATGGTTAATATCCCCTTTTCCTTCAACATCCGTACCAGTAAGGTTTCGTTGCCGGCCGGGTCATACAATATCTCGTCGAGCTCGGATTTTCTCGTCCTGGCGGCGCCCAGCAGGGGGCAGCAGGTCACGCAGCTCATCACTACGCGGCTGACCGGGCCAAATTCCTTTTTGCAAGCTGGCGCTCTGGTCTTTGACAGCACTGGCGGTAAAAAGATTCTTTCGGAAGTTTGGCTGCCCGGTCAAACGGGCATTCTGCTCCACTCGATTCCCAAGGGCGATAACCGGGACGTAGTGTCATTCTCGAGTTTGTCGATGAATAGCAGCACGCCGGGCAAGACCGCCTTTGAACTGACCTGCGCTCGATGCCACGGCCAAGGAGGCAGGGGAAACCCTGAAGCAGATCACTACTTCGGTCTGACCATTCCCCGGCTGAACAGCCCGATGGTGCAGAGCAAGTCGGATGTTGAACTGCGGTCTATTATCACGGCAGGCACAGAAAAAATGCCGCCTGTCGAAGTCGAGGAGTCTGGATTCAGGCATCGCCTCCCGCCCCAGGATGTGGATGCGGTGGTCGCCTATCTGCGAACGCTGAAAGGGTAATTCGTGGTTTACGCTTAACCGGAGCAGGAACCTGGCAAGTGCCGCGGCTTCAGATGGGAGATAGCGCCCCATAAAGCATGGGCACATCGCAAGGCAGCGCTCCTCCATCACAAATACGCCAACGCCTGGCCAGGGGCCGGTCTGGATGCCTCTTTCTGCGTTTTTTGCGGAAAGGACGGGAAAGCACGATCCCAACCGGACAGGCTGAATCAAGAAGATCCAGCCTGCCCCGCGGCAGGTTCCATCCAGGAAGTGAAGCGCAGTGTTGCGAGGCGCCCGGCTGGCAACAGGTTCCTTTTTTTTACACACCTGGACACGGCGTGAGAGCATGACCACCGGACCGGGCCGGAGCAGACTGAAAATCCCACACACACACGGCGGATTTCTCTGGTAGTTTATTGTCATCGTCTTCCCTTGGCGATGATTTCCCAATAACGAGAGAGGTCACATGAAAAAGTCGTTGTGTACGCTTACAGGACTGGCAGGAATGGCGATTCTATGCCTGGCTCAAACCGTCCACGCTACTCCGGTGGGTAGCTTGAGCTGCGCCACATCCACCCAGCAGATCACATTCAACATCAGCTACTTCTCCTTTGGGCTTAGCCAAGCCCTCAATATCGGATCCCAATCCAGCGGCGCAGGAGCCGGCCAGGCCACCCCGCAGCCGCTCGAGGTGCACGCTGCCCTGAGCACATTCGTACAGTTGGCCGCGGCAGCAGCGGATGGCGCTTCCATGCAGCAGTGCACGCTAACCACGATGCTTGCCGACGGCGACAGAGCCGAATTTCTCTTCAAGCTGGTTGATATCTCTTCTATCACGGCGTTCGCGGAGAGAACGGGCAACTGGAGAACACCCGCGCAATACACTGACGTCCAGTTGAAGTACATGAGCGTCAAGGTCAAGAGGGCCGGCGGATCCGACGACGGCGGCACCACCATCGCCCCATACATCGCACCAGGCCAAAATAATAACTAGTCAGTATGGAGTGACCGGCAAGCTCTCTGCTTGTACGCGATCGTCGATCATCGTGGCGCGGAGCGGCTCCTCGTATACGACCGCTCCGTACTAACTTTTGCTTTCCGCTTGCAGGAGCTTCCGTTTACGCTCCACGCCCCAGCGATACCCCGTCAGCGAACCGTCCGCGCCTACCACGCGATGGCACGGCACCAGAATCGCTACGCGATTCATCGCGCAGGCGCGGGCCACGGCGCGCACGGCCTTCGCATCGCCCAGCTCCCGCGCCAGTTGCGAGTAGCTGCGCGTCTGGCCGCGGGGAATCTGCCTGAGCGCCTGCCAGACGCGAAGCTGAAACACCGTCCCCCGCAAATCGAACTCCGTTCCGGTCTGGTTTTGGACGGGGTTCTTGCCGGAACGGACAGACTCCACCGCCATTTCAACCCAGCGAGAGAGCGACGGATCGCGCAGCAGGTTTGCCTCGGGAAACTCGGCGCGCAACGTTGCCTCGGCCTCGGCCTTTGTCGCCGCCAGCGCAAGCCAGCACAGGCCGCGCCTGGTTGCTCCCACAATCACCCATCCGAAAGGCGAAGGCGCGGAGCACACGCGAATCTCTTCGCCCTTGCCGCCCTGGGCAAAGCGCCGCGGCGTCATGCCAAGCTGGTTTGCCTCGTAGGCGCGGCTCGACGAGCCAAAGCCCGCGTTGTATATCGCATCGGTCACGGTATCTCCCTGCTTGAGCGCGCCGCGCAGCCGCGATGCCCGCAGCGCCCTCTGGTAGGCGAGCGGACTAACGCCCATCTCGCGCTTGAACTGCCGCTGCACAGTGAACGGACTGAGCCCAGCCACGCGGCCCAACTCCTCAAGACCTACGCGCCGGTCCACGTTGCGCTCGATATATTCGCGAATCTCGTCAAATAGGCTGCCGCACGCAGCGCCCGAAGGGCTGCTCGCAACAGGAGTGTTCGGCTTGCACCTCTTGCAGGCGCGAAAACCCGCAGCCTCCGCCTCGGCAGCCGTGCGGAAGAAGCGAACATTCGCGCGCAACGGCCGGCGGCTCGTGCAGGTGGGCCGGCAATAGACGCCCGTGGTCGTGACGCCGCAGAAAAACTGCGCCTGTGGGTCGCGCGCGGTGAGTTGCTTCCACGCCGTCTCGGGATCGAGGCGCGAAACCGGCGGCTTGGACGGAAGCTTTACGGGCGTCATAAAGTGGGCGACAGCGAACTGCAGACTGCTCATGGAAATCATATTCTCCGAAACACGCCGCATTCGCACCCCGATTCTTGCGCGCAATTCCCAAGCCACGCGGCCGAGCCTTCGCGGGCCATTTTCCTTAGCTGCCTGCGGTGTTGTATCTTGCCTCTATCTCGTAAATTCCAGTTCACAAGGGGGTCTGTGCGTGGAAGCGGTTCTGGAATCCCGTACGACTTCCCGCATCGAGGTTTTTCACCGCTCTCTTTTCGCGATGAACACGCGGTTCTCGATGGTTCTGGCAGGAGTGGATCGCGACCGGGCGGAAACCCTCGCCGCGGCGGCGGAGCGCGAACTGCGCGCGCAGGAGCACACCATGAGCCGCTTCGACGCCGCGGGGCCGCTCGCCGGTTTGAATCGCCGCGCCGCGGACCAAGCCGTTGCGCCACCCGCGGCGCTGTGGGAGATTCTCTTGTTGTGCCGCGATCATTGGCGGCGAACCTCCGGCGCCTTCGACATTACCCTGTGGCCCTTGAGCCGCCTGTGGCGCGAGCATCTTGAACGCGGCGAGGAGCCTTGCCAGGAAGCCATCGCCCAGGCTCGCAGCCAAACCGGCATGGAGCGCCTTCATTTCGACACGGAGGCTTGCACGGTGCGCTTCGAGACTCCCGGAATGAGCCTCGACCTCGGCGGATTCGGCAAGGGCTACGCGCTCGATCGCGTGGCCGAGGGCTTGCGCGCGCAAGGCGTGGAGCAGGCATTCCTGAGTTTCGGCGAAAGCTCCATCACCGTTCTCGGCGCGCATCCCCACGGACCCGACTGGCCGGTAGGCATCGCCGATATGTTCGATCCCGCGCGCGCCGTGCACACGTTCCATCTGAAGGATGCATCGCTCTCATCGTCGGGAACAGCGCCCTTCAATTGCATGGCTGGCCTCAAATCGCTCAACCAAACTGCCAGCCCCATCGTCGGGCAAATTATCAACCCGTGCAGCGGCCGGCCCATCGAAGGATTTCGCACCATGTCGGTGGCAAGCCCAACCGCAACGGAGGCCGAAGTGCTTTCGACCGCCTTGCTCGTGACGCCGGAACGAGACCGCGCCGCGCTTCTCTCCGGCTTCTCCGCAATCTCGGCAGTGGAGATTGCCTACCACCCCAGCGAGCAGGATTTCGGGGCTCGCATTCAATGGGAATATGGACTCTGAACTCTCATCTCTTTCTTCGTTGGAGCCGGAAACCCGCGCGCAGCGGCGCGAGTTTCTCAAGCGGCTTGCCGTGGTGGCGGGTTCGTCCGCGCTGCTCGCCGAGTTGCCGTGGTGGTCGCCACTGCGCGCAGCGCCCGTAACCGACTCGCCGGCGGATCGCGTCCGCCTGGGGGTCATTGGCATTGGTTCGCGCGGAAGCTTTCTCCTCGCCAACTTGCTGCGCACGCCAGGCGTTGAGGTTGCCGCCCTCTGCGACGACTACCCGCCGCACCTCGAAGCCGCTCTCGCCAAGGTGAAAGGCGCCAAGGGCTTCTCCGACCACC
>JAJYFA010000235.1 GCA_021790995.1 Acidobacteriota bacterium | reverse complement strand
TGCGAGATCTCCCAGTTCTGGCAGAACTTGCAGTTCACGTTGCACCCGGCCGTGGCGATCGAGAACGCCGTGGTGCCCGGCAGATAGTGGAACAGCGGCTTCTTCTCGATGGGGTCGATGTGCGCCGCGCACACCCGCGAGTGAACCAGCGTGTAATACGTGCCCCCGCGATTCTCGCGCGCCCCGCAGTAGCCGCGCTCCTTGTCGCCCACCACGCACTCGCGTGGGCAGAGCTTGCACTTGATCTTGCGGTTGTCGAGCTTCTGGTAGAACTTCGCTTCGTAAGTGAATTGCGCGTCGCTCTGCGGCTGCCCGTCCGCCGCCGCCGGCGGCGCGGCAAATTCTCCCGCACCCAGCACAGCCCCCGCGGCCATGGCGCACTTCAGAAACGAGCGCCGGTCGAAACAGTGGCCGCCAATGCTCTCCGCTGCAATCCATCCGCTGCTCATCGTCCATCTCCCAGGGCTTCCCTACGCTTCGATGACCGCAATCCGCGCGGCGTCCGCATGGCCCAGGGCGTGTCCGCTGTCGGCCGCCGTGGCAATGTAGTGCGGCGCGCGCTTCTCGGCGGCGAGCGGCTTCAACCCCATCTCCGCGCGCTTGCGCTCGATCGTCTGCCAGCCTGTGTAATCGTGCGCCACGGCGTCTTCGGCCACCAGCAGCCCATTGTACTGCCAACTGAACTGCGGCTTGAATCCTGGTCCCCCGTCGTACATCGCGGTGGTCGCATCGCAAATTACCAGCTTCATGCGCGAGCGAATCTCCGGCAGCATGTTCACGTCGGCGATATAGGGGTCGCATCCGTTGGGGTGGTATTTGTTTGGATTGTGAATCGTGCCGTACATGTTCTTGAGCGCGAGGGTGACGCCGGCTCCGTCATGATCCTTGAGTACCGGCATGTTGATCAGCACATTTGACGAGCGCGTCAAAATCCTCGAGAGCCGGCTGCCCACGCTGCCCCACGCGGAGAGATCGTCCTCGTAGCCCACGCGGTCGGTGCCGTAGCATTGCACGCGATCGCCGCCAACCGCAATGTGAAAACCCGCTCGCCGCATCTCTTCGGTGTCGCGGTCCCACACGGTAATGTTGCGCGCTGCCACGCCCGCCTGCTGCAACCGTTCGCACACCGCCGCAACCAGGTCGACATTCGTCGCGATGCCGCGCCCGCCGAGCGTGTTCACCTTCAGGCTCACTGTGTCGCCGGGGCCCGCGATGCGCCGCCACACGGCCGTGCTGTTCTCGCGCGATGCCGGAAGGCCGAAGTAGGCCAGCATGGCGCGGTCCAGAAGAGCCTGCAGACGTCCCGCATCGATCGCCGCGCCCGAGCCGCGCAGTTGCGCATCGCGGGCCACCACCACGCGCGACTTCGCCGCTGCCCGTCCTGCGCTCCTTGCCGGCAAGCCAGCCGCGCCCAGAGCCGCCGCGCCGCTCAGGCACCGCGCCAGAAAACTTCGCCGGCTGCAATTGCGCAGGTCCGTCAAGGGACAACTCCGGCGGGAGTCCGTGGGCTGCGAGGATCGAATCCGGCAGGGAGATCGCTTCGGCGGGTCGCGGCAATGCGGCTCAACGATGGAATTCAGCTCCGAGGTCAATCCTCGGCGGCCAGGTACACTCCGCCAGCTTCCATGCTGTACGCAGCCCGGCGGAACATTCTGTGATGGGAAACACCATGCGCTGTCCATGGGTGGCCGCTCGATTCCGGCCTGCCGCCCCGATTGCGTACTCTGGATGAAGGGAAGGCAGGCAGCCAGGGCCGGCCCGGCAGGAGAACGGCATGAAGGCCAGCGCATTGGAATTTCGCCTGCGGATGTGGATTCAGATCGTCATTCTCGTCCTGGGTTTCTGGGCGCCCTGGAGCTTCTGGGCGTCCTGGAGCTTCTGGACGTCTTGGATCGGGCCGCTGGACCTGAGCCGGCGCTATGCCACTCTGGCCTGGCTCGCGCTTCAGTTGAGCCGTTCAGGGCTGGCGAGCTTCAGCGTGGCTACCGCGGCCGTGATCGTTTGTGGCGCGCTGGCTGCGCTTGTGGGCGCGGTGCTGCGTGTCTGGGGCGTCGCCTTCCTGGGCTACGGCGTCGTGCACCACGGCCAGATGCAGGGCGATGCGGTTACGGTCGCCGGCCCCTACCGCCATCTGCGCAATCCGCTCTATGTGGGCGGATGGTTTCTGTTCCTGGCGCTGGCCCTGCTCATGCCGCCCTCGGGCGCGCTCTTCACCGTCGTCCTGGCCACGATCCACTTTCTGCGCCTGATTCTGGGCGAGGAGGCGTTTCTCGCCGAAAAACTCGGCGAGCCGTATCGCGAGTATTTGCGCGCCGTGCCACGGCTTGTGCCGCGGCTGCGCTCCAGCCTGCCGGCCGTTGCGGCCAAACCGCGCTGGCTCATCGCTCTCGGCACCGAACTGAATCCGATCGGAATCTTCTTCACCATGGCCGTATTGTCCTGGACCTACGACAACCTGCTGATGATCAAGGCCATCCTGATCTCGTTTGGTCTCTCGCTGATCGTCAGGGCGCTCATGCCGCGCGGGGAAGCCGGGACTGCGTGATCAGATCGTGCGCTTCCAGGCGCGCGTAAGCGTGGGAGCTTGTGCAAAGGCATTCAAGGTCCGAGCAGGCGAAGAGCCATCGACTACCGCCCCGCCCCCAAAATGATAGGGGCCGTGGGCACCCTCGCACGATCAACGGAAGCCGTCCCATCTGAGGTCGAGGCCACTCGCGAGGCCCCTGCAGTCACAGGTCCGGAATCTTCACTGACTGACGCAGCACATGCCCGGCAGTCCGGATTGACTCGAATTTCATTTCGCGCTACGCTTTCGCTGGAGCTTTCGGCCTCCTGGCCGGCAGGAAATGCCGGCTCAGCGTGATAGGTGTCGCCAGTAGTCCCACCCTTTGCCGCCGAAAGCTCTTCTCTTGTTTGGTTAGGCGTGGCCCGGTCTTGCCGTCCTAAATCGACCAGAAATGAGAGTGCCCGCGGTCCCTCGCCTTTGATGAGAACCGGGGATTGCCTACGCACGAACTTCAACCGTCCTTATGGGTGTAACGAACATGCTCCGGTAGTTGATTACACGTCTGTTCGTGTCAGCCCACCCTCGCCAGAAAAAAGCGAAAGCTAGAACACCCTCGGTCGTGGGCCAACCAGGACTCCAAAAACTCAGGGTGCGCCACCCTCTAAACCCGACACGCACTTAGTTGAAGATCATGTCGGCCTATGGCAAGTTTCTCCGACGGCTGCGCTTAGGCGAAATGCCTTGCCCACGCCTGCACCCAGCCCAGCGTGAGCGCCTTCCACGGTCCCCAGAAGTACACGGCACTGGCGAGATACTCGGCTGCCAGCAGCGATGCCGAACCCACCACAAACGACCGCACCAGCCGCCCGTGCCACCAGTCCCAGGCCAGCATCAGGACGATCATCAGCGCATTGCCGTAGAACATCCAGAGGAACCACAGAATCACTGAAGCCGGTTCCTCCGGAATCACGTAACCCGAAAATCGCGAGAACCCCGGATCGGCAAGTGAGATCGTCGCCAGCATCATCATTCTGCGGTGCGCGGCCGGATTCTTCCTAAGCGTGATTCCCCACGCGAGCAGGGCCAGAAATCCGCCAATATCCACCATGTTCACCGAGATAAACTGTGGATCGCCAAGCGGGGGATTGTGGAGATTCACTGCCTGCGACGCCATTGCCGCCCACGGTCCCATGACCGCCATCAGGCACGCCCATCCCACGGCAAACCAGCCCAGTTTTCGGTGCCAGGCCACGCGGTCGCCCAGCACTAGCAGCACCTGCGCAGTCAGAATCAGCAGCCATACGATGAAAACTGGCGCATGAAAAGCTAAAATGCCCTTCGGCGCCGGCGGATTCTCATGCATGTAACGGGGAAAGTCCACGCTAAATCCGGCGATCATCCCTGCCCACAAGATACCGAGCCACACGGCTGAGGCCGTTCGGTCGTCCCGCGCGCTCCAGGTTCCGCGCACATGCCACGCTGCTCTCAAATTACCAATTGCCGCTTTCGCCATCCTGGCTCCGACCCATGCGCTGACGGATAGTAGGCGGGAGCACAGACAGAAGTCAATCGAAATCTGCGGCGAGCGTGCTCCACCCCCGGCGCCCCCGCTTGTCGGCATCCTGGCCCCACACAGCCCGCGGCTGCCCCGGCCGCCGCCATTGGGCCAGCGTGATGGCTTGAATCGAGCGCATTGCACGCAAAACGAAAAGGGGAAAAGCCCGCAGGCTCCTCCCCTCTCATCCGAAACCAGAAAAACACTACTTCTTCGGGGGCGCGATGGTGTCCTTGGCGGACTTGGCCACGCGGAACTTCACAACGGTCTTGGCCTTG
>JAJYFA010000234.1 GCA_021790995.1 Acidobacteriota bacterium | reverse complement strand
TCCGAGAGGTACTCGAAATTGCGGCCATTCAGCGGTGAGCGGGCGATGTTGACGCCGGGGCCCAGCAGAAAATTGACGCTGCGGGCTCGTGCATCGCGGCCGAGGGCCTCACCAACCTTGCGGGCAAGTTCCGTATCCCAACTCGCCGCCAGGGATGCGCCGGACGCGTAGGCCGTGGTCGGGCCCCACGTGCGTACCCCCACCGATGCATCGGACATCTTGAACCGCGGCAGATCGATCGCCGGCATGGGCCGTGTGTACATGCCGTCGATGCCGCCAAGCAGCTCTATCTTCTGCTCCAGTGTGAGCTTGGAGAGCAAGGCGTGAGCCTGGGCTTCAATGGCGGGCGAGTCGGGTACAGGCGCCTGGGCTCGCACCTCCACGCAAGGCATTGAAATGAAAACAAATACTATCGCAAAGACTACGTAGAGTGAGAGCAGATGGCGATTTCTCATAACCTGCCCAAGGTATCGCATTCGACCGTGGAATGTATAGAGTGTTTCTCTGGGGTAAGTCCTCTCGAATGGCTTAGAATGCCGCTCCTGTGCACCATAGATATCCATAACTCCACGAAATGCCCAAAGCGGCACAGCCAAATGATCCTCCGTGCATAGCCTGCCTGGTCCTTCTGGGCGTTGTACCCATCCAGAGCAGGGCCATTTTCTCGCAAAATCAACGTCTTGGAGGATGTGATCTGAATCACAGGTGGGAGTGAATGGGGTCACTGCCCCCAGTACCTTAGAGGCGCACACTCAAAACTCAATACGTGTATCTCGATGTCGGCTTTGGGCGGGAGACAGCTATGGGCTTTGAAAATGGCTTAAAGACCATTGTGGTCGCGACGGATCTGCAGGGCCAGGCTGAGGCAGCCCTTGAGTACGCGCGCAAGCTGGCGGCCTACTACGGCGCGCGGATTGTGCTGGCGCACGGGCTTGACCCCATGGAGTATGCCGCTGTCAACACGGTTCCTGGCAGTGTACTGAGCCGCATGACCGAAGAGGCTCGCAAGGTGCTGGACCAGTTGGCTGGCGACCTGTTGCGCGAGGGGATCCACAGTCATTCCGAGGTGCGGCAAGGCACGATCGTCGAGATGCTGGTGGACGTCGCCCGGCAGTACAAGGCCGGGTTGATCCTGATCGGGACCAAAGGAATGGAAGGCGCCGGACCCGTGGTGGTCGGGGCCATCGCCGAGCGGCTGGTGCGGCTGGCGCCGTGCCCGGTCATGGCGGTGGCAGCCGACTGGAATGCGGGCGCGTGCCGACCCTCGCCGGGCGGGCCGGTGCTGCTGGCAATTGAGCGGAACGAAGCAACCGCGGAAGCAACCGCCACTGCGGCATCGCTGGCCAAAACATTCAATCGGCCGCTGCTGGTGCTGCACGTCCGATCCGCTGCCGAAAAGGCCGCTGGTCTGGATCCCTGCAACCTCATGAATGCTGAGGGAATCCACTTTGAGGAAACGATTCAGACGCGCTGCCTGGTCAAGGACGGCGATCCGGCAGAGGCTGTGTCCGAAGCCATTGAGGAGAATCACCCCTGTATTCTTGTTGCCGGGGTGAAACGCACCAGCGGAACTTCGGGGCCTCACGGTACCGCCTTTGCCCTGCTTTCCGCATCGCGCGTGCCTGTGCTTTGCGTTCCGCCAGAAGCAGCGGGCGCCGGCGCAGAACCCGCGATTACGCTTACCGCAGAAGTTTTGTAGCGCCTGGAGTGGCCGCAGTACCCGGCCACGATTTTCCTATAGAAAATGAGCGGAACAGGAGGGGCCGCGCCATTTCGTCCGATCGGCAGCGATCGCAAACGCCAAAGAAACGGAGTTCAGGTATGAACCACGCGAAACCGCGTGGGCACTCAGGCTCTTCACGAGCGAGCCAGAATCGCTCGATACAAAACAATAGAACAGGCCTGCAGACAGCAAGAAGCTTGAGAGCCCGGCATACGGCAAACACAATGGTTGGCAGGACATTGGATGAGCGAGTTGAATGTCTGGCCGCAGCGGCGGCGCATCCGCTGGCCGAGCTGCTCGACTGCCCGGGGGAGGCCGGCGAGCTGCTTAGCAGCGCCTCGCGGTGCATCGATGTCGGTGCCGGGGAAGCCGTGTTTCAGCAGAATGGAAGCTGCAATGGACTGTATGTCGTGGTTTCAGGCGATTTTGTCCGCAAGGCTGAACGCTTCCAGATGCGCGTGACGCTGGGTTCGGCGCGCCCCGGAGACCTGGTGGAACTCGCGGCGGCGCTGGGCGAAGGAATCCACTCCTACACCCTGTCTGCGGTCACGGCGGGATCGGTTCTGATGCTGCCCATCGAGGCCTTGCATCATGCCTTCGAGAAGCATCCGCCGCTGCGCATGAGGCTGCTTGAGGAGTTGGCGCGTGAAGTCTCGCGTGCTTACATCACCTGCTGCATGATGCGCGTGACGCCGGCGCGACGGCACACCGGCGGATCGGCCCAGGAATAGACCGGGGCAATGGATCAAAAAAAGCGAAAGTTCAGGGCCCCCAATCTTTTGCCAACGAAAAGGCGCGCGTTGCTGGATGGGATTTGCGCTATACTCTATTTAACGTTTGGTCCCCAAGCGCTACAGGTATGGCCTCAATCCATTCCCATCACCCTCCGGAAGATTGCTTGAATTGTGAGCATCGGCATTTGCGGATGTTCTGCAATTTGACCCCGGAGGCCCTTACGGACTTCGACCAGATCGGAATCATGATGAGCCACGCCCGCGGAGCGAAGCTGTTCTCCGAAGGGGATCCAGCGCGTAACGTCTTTATTATCTGCTTCGGACAGGTAAAGATCTCCTCAACCTCGCGCGACGGCAAGACCATGATCCTGAAGATCGCCGGACCGGGCGACGTGATGGGATTGAGCGCTGTGCTGGCCAATGTGCCCCACGAAGTGTCAGCCGAAGCCATCGAGCCTTGCCAGGTGAAAACGGTGCGCAAGCAGGAGTTCGTCGAGTTCCTCGGCAGGCATGGCATTGCCTCGATGCACGCCGCGCAATCCCTCTCAGGCGAGTACATGACGGTCTTTCACGACGCCAAGCGGCTGGCGCTTTCCGGCTCGGCGGCGGGCCGGCTGGCGCGTCTGCTGCTCGATTGGGGACGCGCGGCGGCCAACGGGAAACCCGAGATGCGTTTCACCATGGCGCTGACCCACGAGGAGGTTGCCAACATGGCGGGCACCTCGCGCGAAACCGTCACCCGGCTCCTCAACCAGTTCCGCCGCGACCAGTGGATCACCATCAAAGGCACCAGCCTTACCATCGTCAAGCCCGAACAGTTGGAAAAGCTGACGGCGTAGGCGCCGATTTCCCGGCCCTTTGCGTCTCCCGGCAGTACTCTATGGAAACGCGTGCGAATGTCTATGGATTCGTCTATCAACAGACTCAACGCGCCTCCGACGCGCGCTACCAATAGGCCAGTGCGGCCATATCAAATTTGAGATATACTGGTCTGTGGAATGGCGAGTCGAAGTTCTCAATGAAGTAGTGCGCGCCGAGATTGCGGCTTTGCCTGAGGATATGCAGGCTCGTCTGGTGAGGCTCGGCCAGCGCATCCGTCAGATGGGCTTGGAATGTATGAGAGAGCCCCATGTCAAATATCTGGAGAACAAGCTTTGGGAGATGCGCCTGACAGGACGCGATGGCATTGCCCGGGCGCTGTACGTTACTGCGTTAGGCAGGCGGGTAATCATTGTTCGCGTGTTTGTAAAGAAGACGCAGAAGACGCCCCGTACCGAGATTAGTCTTGCACTTCAGCGAGCCAAGGAGGTTATATGACGATTCCCTTCGAAGAAATCGAAGCGCAGTTGCTTGCCAATCCCAGGGTGAAGGCCGAGTACGATGCCCTCGCACCTGAGTTTGAAATCTCGGCTGAATTGCTCAGGGCGAGGCTCCGCGCAGGACTCTCGCAGGCAGAGCTTGCGGCGCGCATGGGCACTAGCCAGTCCGCAATCGCGCGACTTGAAAGCGGCCAAACGCTGCCCAGCACCAAAACATTGCTGCGCTTTGCCGAGGCCACGGAATCGAAAGTTCAGGTGCGCCTGTCGGCCGCATAGCGCGTGGTTTTGAACAGTCTGTGCTTGCGCCATCAAAACGTCCCGCAGTCGAGACGGCAGCAGATGTTCTCTTTCGTAGCATTCGAGAGTTCTTCAACACCAAGCGAGTGAATTTGGGAGAACTCCGGGACAAGATTGACGCTTTCAATCGGACCGTAAGAGATGCGCATGACGAAATGACATTGTCGCGCTGATCCGCCAAGTCGCGAATCCCGCCACGTTTGATAGCTTGAAGCCATGCGCCAATCTTCTTCCCTGCCCAACGAAGCCTCTCTCGACCTCGAATCCCTCGCCGCCGAC
>JAJYFA010000063.1 GCA_021790995.1 Acidobacteriota bacterium | reverse complement strand
GCCCGGCCAAGTTCTTTCACTCCGGGTTCTCAGTCGACGGTCCGTGCCCCATCCAAGCCGCGTCTTTTGCGGCTTGGGTGGGAAAGCACGATTTTACGCCTTCCTTGAGCCGCGACAGTCTCCCTGGCGCCCAGCGCTTCAAGCAACGGCAGACGATGAAAACAGCCGAAGGTGGTGGAGTGAAGCGATTCTGCTCTTTGAAACCGCTTGAGGCCGCTCGGCATCGCTCCATCCTCGACCGGCCACGATCTTATCTCAACGCCCGCTCATCGCAAAGTACGCGATGAACAGGGCACAGCTTTTGGCCGGAACCTGCCAACAGCACAAACCTGCGCGAGCGGCCCGAGCTGATCCGCTGCCCCGGAGCGCCGGATTACACTGGCTCGGTATGCGCCTGTTTGTAGGAATCGCACTCGCCGACGCCGTTATCCGCGAACTGACGTCCGCAACGGCGCGTCTACGCGCAAGTGGCGGGTCAACCAGCGGCACCCTGCGCTGGACCACGCCGGATTCCTGGCACATTACCTTGCAATTCCTTGGCAACACCCCACCCGGCCAGTTCGCCTGCCTGACAGCGCAGTTGGCCACCGTGCGCTCGGCGCCGGTTCCGGTCGAACTCGGCGCCCTCGGCTGCTTCGATCGCGCCGGCGTCTTCTTTGCCGATGTCACGGCCACTCCGGCTCTTGCCATGCTCGCCCAGCGCGTTGTGGCCGCAACCGCCCGCTGCGGATTCGTTGCCGAATCGCGTCCCTTTCATCCGCACATCACGCTCGCGCGGGCAAAAGGGCAGGGCCGTGGCGCAGGACTGCGTGCACTGGCGGGTGGAATTCGCAATCAACAGCGATTCTCGCGCTTCACGGCACGGGAGTTCCTGCTCTATGAGAGCCACCTGAGCGCCAGCGGCGCACAGTACCAGGTGCGTAGCCGGTTCCTATTGACCGGCCCTGACAGCGAAGACTGACGCATGGCGGAAGCGCCCTGCTCGCTGCTATACTAAAGATTCGGCAAGGCGAGGACGCGGGATTCCGGGTGTGCGCCGTTGCCGCCCGGGCGGCGCCGATAGTCCTTGAAACTTCTGGAGTTCAACCATGGCACAAGTTTGTGATATCTGCGGCAAAGGGCCGCTCTTTGGCAATAACATCTCTCATGCGCACAACGTGACGCGCCGCCGCTGGAACGTCAACCTGCAAGTCGTCAAGGCGCTCGTCAACGGCGCGCCCAAGCGTCTGCGTGTCTGCGCAGCCTGCATCAAGAGCGGAAAAGTCGCCAAGGCGTAAGCGCACCGCGCTTCGAGTCCCTGGCCCAGCATGGCAGAACCCCGTCCCAGGCGACGGGGTTTTGTTGTGCGCGGCAATCTTCCTGGCCGCCGCGATCTTCCATCCAATCTCACGGCGAAGAAACTTCGCCGGCCTTGCGCGCTTCGCTACGCCGCAGAGAGACGGCCGCAAACAGTCTGCCCGCGCCGAAAAATGGCTTCCCCGCCGTTCTTCCTTGCTTTCTCGCCGCCCGGCCATCCGTTATTCTTCTTGAAAAGCGAGGTTCGCCCAATGCCTGTTCCCATATTGTCCAACGCCAAAACCAAAAAGATCCTGACCGCTTTAGAAGGCAACTGGCAGGCCGAGATGGAGGGCTTCCATACCTACACCGCGCTCGCCGACCGCGACCCCGATCCGGTGCGCGCGCGCGTGCTGCGCCACCTCGCCAAGGCAGAGATTGAGCACGCCACGCTGTGGGAAGGCCGCATCAAAGATCTCGGCGGAGAGACGCCGGTCTACGATGGCGCGCCCGGCGGCGATGCAGACTCGCTGGCCGCGCGCGCCGGCGGCATGGGCCTGGCTCTGCGCCGGCTCGAGATCGAAGAAAGCCGGCAGATCGCCAGGTACGGCGAGCAGCTCAAGGCTCTCGGCGACGAGGACTCCATCGCCATCCTCGAACACGTCATCCAGGACGAAAAGGACCACTACCGCGAGCTTGGCTCCCTCATCCGCGGCCACTACCAGGCCCCGGCCGGCGCGCCGAAGATCGAGGCCCAGGCCGTGCTCGACGAACTGCTCGCCAAGCGCAACCAGGGCCGCAAGCAGCCCGGCGCGTGGATCGGCGACGCCATCTACGGCGTTAACGACGGCCTCGGCGCCATCTTCGGCATCGTCTCCGGCGTCTCCGGCGCCACCGCCGGCAATCCCAAATACGTGCTTCTCGCCGGCCTCTCCGGCATGATCGCTTCGGCGCTCTCCATGGGATCGGGCGCATATCTGGCCGCCAAGAGCGAACGCGAGATCTACCTCGCCGAGATCGCCCGCGAGCGCGAAGCCATCGCCATGAACGGCCCCGAAGCGCGGGAACTGCTCTCGCTCTACTACCAGGTCAAGGGACTGCCCGAAGAGGACGCGTTCAAGATGGTGAGCCACATCGCCAGCGACCCAGAGCAGTTGCTGCGCGCGCTGGCCTCCGAGCGCCTCGGCGCCAGCGAAGAGGCGCTCGCGAATCCCATCGTTTCGGCAACCTCCGGCGCGTTGTCGACCGCCGTCGGCGCCATCATTCCGGTCATTCCCTTCTTTTTCATGCAGGGAATCCCAGCCGTCGTCGCAGCAGCCATCGTCTCGCTCGCCGCTCACTTTGCCGTGGGCGCCGCCAAGTCGCTCATCACCGTGCGCTCCTGGTGGTCGTCGGGCCTGGAGATGACCATCGTCGGCGCGGTTGAGGGTGCCGTCACCTACGGCATCGGCATCCTGCTTGGCAAGGGAGGCATGTAAGGCAAAGAATCATAATAGGTTAGGCAACATTTTACGACCATCGTCAACTTGACACATATTATGTGCGCACATATACTGTGTTCATGAATCTAACTCTGTCTATTGACGAGCAAACTGTCAAGCGTGCGCGGGAGAAACTCCAGGCTGTAGGTAAAAGCATCAACGATGAGATCCGCGAGCATCTACGCCACGTCGCGGGAGAAGATGATGCGACTCTTGAGCGCGATTTGGAGTTCCTAAAGAACACCGCAGGACTCGGTGACTCGAACGGGTGGAAGTGGAGCCGCGAAGACGCCTATGCGGAGCGGATGCGGTGGCCGCGCCCGTGAGTTCCCAAGCGCCGCCGTTCGTCACGCGCCCGCCGCGTGCGTTTCTCGACTCGAACGTCCTGCTTTACTGCGATGACTCGGCAAACCCAGCAAAGCAGGTTCGTGCACTGAAGCTGGTGCTGGACCATCAGCGGCAGAAGAGCGGAGTAGTTTCTCTGCAAGTGTTGCAGGAGTACTTCGTAAATGCGACGCGAAAACTGGGCCTCGATGCGGGGCTGGCACGCCATAAGGTTGATGTGTTCACGCGTTTCCATGTCGTTGAGCCCTCCGCCAAGGACATCCTGTCTGCCATCGACCTGCATCGTCTCCACGGTTTTTCGTTTTGGGATTCGCTCGTTATTCACTCTGCAAAGCAAGCCGGCTGCCGCGAGCTTCTGACCGAAGACATGCAACACGGCCAGACGATCGACGGCGTCCGAATCGTCAATCCATTTCTTTGAATCACTCGTGTTTCGCGCTAAAATGAAACTTGAAGTGACCCTCCACCAGCCCATCCCGGCCCTGCTCTAGCGGCTCTCGCCGCATACATGTTTTCTGCGCCTTTCCCGTCTTTGAACTCATTTGTAACCCGCCGGGCCCGACCGGCTGCAACCCGCTCTGTGCAGTGGAGAACAACATGCATGACCGCCTCGAACAAATGGAGCAACGCTACAACGAACTGCAGGCGCAGTTCGCGCTGCCCGAGGTTCTGAACGACCACGAGAAGTACCAGAAGACCGCCAAGGCCCTGCGCGAGATCGAGACTCCTGTGGAGAAGTTTCGCGAGCTGAAGCAGGTCCGCCAGAACCTGGCCGACGCCCGCGCCATGCTCGCCGAGAGCGACGCCGACCTGCGCCAGATGGCCCAGGATGAGATCGCCGCGCTCGAGCCGCGCCTGGCTGCGCTCGAAGAAGAATTGAAAGTTCTGCTTCTGCCTAAGGACCCCAACGACGAAAAGAACATCATTCTCGAAATCCGCGCCGGAACCGGCGGCGACGAGGCCTCGCTCTTTGCCGCCGAGATCTTCCGCATGTACACGCGCTTTGCCGAGCAGAAGCGATGGAAGGTCGAGGTGCTTTCGCTCTCCGAGTCCGGTATCGGCGGCTACAAGGAAGTCATCGCCATCGTCGAGGGCGATCGCGTTTACTCGCAGCTCAAGTGGGAGTCTGGCGTGCACCGCGTGCAGCGGGTGCCCGAAACCGAACAGCAGGGCCGCGTGCACACCTCGGCGATCACCGTCGCCGTGCTGCCCGAAGCCGAAGAGGTGGACATCAAGATCGAAGCCAAGGACATCCGCATCGACACCTTTTGTTCGTCAGGTCCCGGCGGCCAGTCGGTCAACACCACTTACTCGGCGGTGCGCATCACCCATCTGCCCACCAACACCGTGGTCAGTTGCCAGGACGAGAAGTCGCAGATCAAGAACCGCGAAAAAGGCATGCGCGTGCTGCGCTCGCGCCTCTATGAAATGGAGATGGAAAAGCAGCAGGCCGAGCTGGCCAAGGAGCGCAGGCAGCAGGTCGGCTCCGGCGACCGCAGCGAAAAGATCCGCACCTACAACTTCCCGCAAAACCGCGTGACGGATCACCGCATCGGCCTCACCCTGCACCAGCTCGACCTGGTGATGCAGGGCCGCTTGCAGCCCATCGTCGATGCCCTCATCGCCCACTACCAGGCCGAGCAGTTGAAAGGCGCCGCTCAGGCGGCGTAACTACGCGAATAGAATCCGCATCGGAATCGGCGCCTCGACGCTCTTGCCTTCATCGGCCAACTCGCCCGTCTTTGCATCGCGCCTGAAGATGCCGATCAGATTCGAATCCTGATTGGCCACCAGCATCCACCGCTCCGTGGGATCGAGCGTGAAGTTGCGCGGCGTTTTGCCGCCACAGTTCGAGCGCTTCATTGGCGTGAGCTTGCCGGTCGCGAAATCGGCCTTGAATGAGTACAGAAAATTGTCGTCGCGGTTGGCGAAGTAAACGAAGCGCCCATCGCGCGTAATCACCGTATCGCAGCCGCGCGAGGGGCCTTTGTAGCCATCGGGCAACAGATGGATGCGATCCACAAGCGTCAGGCTGCCATCTGTTTTGTGCCACTCCAGCACATCCACCGTCGAGACCAGCTCGTTCATGCAATACGCGGTGTGGCCGTTGGGGTGGAAGTGCAGCGTGCGCGCGCCGGAGCCGGGCGCGCCATGGTAGATCCCCGCGGCCGTCATCCCGGCCGTTGCCGGGTTTGGTTTGTAGATGTGAATCGCGTCGTCACCCAAATCGTTGATATAGGCAAAGCGGTTGTCGGGCGAGAACGATGCGAAGTGCGCGTGCGCCGTCTGCTGCCGATCTGGATTCGGCCCATGCTCGGTGTAGTGCACGGTCCATACGGGCTCGCTCAGCTTGCCGTCGCGAATGCGGAAGCTGGCCGCGCTCGCCCCCGTGTAGTCGGCCGCCAGCATCATCTGCCCGGTCGCGTCCACGGCCACGTGACAGGTTCCCGTTCCCGCCGAGTTGCGCGCCGAGAGCTGCCGCACGCTCCCGTCCTCCGCCAGGCGAAAGCTGGCTACCTCGCCGGCCGGTTTGCCTTCGAACGTATCGAGCTCCGAGGCCGAGTACACAAACTCGTGCCCATGCGAAAACGCAAGCCAAGCCACGCTCGACACACTGTTATTGCGCAGTCCCGGTTTGAGATCGCCGGTTGCGGGATTCCAGAAGTAGGTCAGGATCCCATCGGCGCCGTGCGATCCGATCAGAACCGGAACGCGGTGCGATGAAAGCTTCGCGCCCGGTTCGGCGGAGTGCAACAAGCCCGGCCCGGCCAATGCCGCAGCAGTGGCGGAAGCGGAGGCAATACTGAGAAATTCACGGCGAGTTGTGTTTTTCATGACAGAAGCCATTGTCGCCCACCGCGCCCGTTCCGCGCCAGCGAACGACAAAACCACGTAGACAAAGCATTAGAAGCTGCTTTTCTCCAGCCGCGCTTCCACCCGCCGATTGAAGCGAATCAGCGCAATCCACATGCCGTCGTCGTCGCGCCTCCACACCAGCGTTCCGTCCAGTTGCCGCGCGATCAGCTCCGGCGGCAGATCGTGGTGCAGACCGAAGTAACGCTCTTCGAACGCCTCGCCAAAGAGCTTCGACAGCGGCGGATCGTACTTAGTCGAAAAGACCAGCGCCGCCGAATACTTTTCCGGCTCCGCGGCCGCGCGCGCAATCTGGCTGGCGGAAAAGTCGTCGATCGCGCACACGTCCCACGGTTGTTTCACATAGCCAAGCTCAGGCTTCGTCAGTTCGTCGCTCATCGGCCAGGCCGTCAGCACAGTGGCGTCAGGATAAAGCTTTCTCAACTGCGCGATGCCGGCCTGGTGCATGCGGATCACATGCGCGTAGGCGAGGTTGTCCTCCGGCGCGAACCCATATAGAGGATTCACAAAGAGGCCAGCGACAAACGCCGCCGCAGACAACAACGCAAACGCGTACCAGTAAGGCGCGCGGCGATACAAGGTGGTCACGGCCACCAGCAGCACCAGCGGATACATGGGCAACAGATAGCGCGTGAGCAATGCGCCACCCAGCACGCTGAACAGGACCGCGTTGGCGAGCAGCAGAATGAAGATGCGCAAAAGAACCAGCGGACCGAGCGACGCGCGCTCGCGGCCCTCGGCGCCGGGCCGTGGATCGAGCATAAGCGCCGCAAGCGCCATCAGCACCGGCACAAAGAGGTTCATGTGCGCGGTCAGATGCAGGACGCGATGCCCGAAGGCAAGCAGAATCCGCAACGGCGAAAGCGTGGCCTCGGCGTTGTAGCGCAGAAACTCAGGATTGCCGAAGAGGAATCCGGTTTTTGCGTAGTGGTAACCGTACCAGGCAGCCAGCGGCACAACACAACTCGATAGCCAGGCTGCTTCGCGCCACAACCGTTCACGGATAGGCCCGCGGCTCCTGATCCCCATCGCAAGATTCAACGCGGCGAGCGCAAGAGGAATGGCAATCGCCGTCTCTTTTGAAAGTGCGGCGGCGGCAAACCAGAGCGCAGCGGCCCACGGCTTGCGGTCGCGCTCTGGCAGCGCGTAGTTCAACCCCCACAACGAACACGCGGCGGCAAAGATATCAGCCTGGGCCAGCGAACTCTGCGCAAACCAGATGGGGTAAAGGCCGGTGAGCAGCACGGTCCAGAATGCCACCGAGGCCTCACCTACCAGGCGCATCGCCAGCCGCCACACCCCGAGCAGCCCCAGTGTCGCCACCAGCAGCACGGCCTCGCGCGTCACCTCGGGATAAAACCCCGCGGCCTTCCAGCACAACGCGAGGTAAATGCTCGGCAGCGGAGGGTGCGCGTTGGTGAGCGTGCTGGTGGGAATCAGCGAGCCGGTACGAAAAAAATCCCACGCCGCCGGGATATAGTAGCCCGCCTCGTCCCAGTAGTAAGGCAAACGCAGCAGCGTAAAGTGGGTCAGATACAGCGCCACAAAGATGACCGGAAAGATCATCCAGAGCGGCAGCGGCTTATCCGGCCACGGATTGAGGATTCTACTCAGTCGCAAAGGCGCGCACCTCAAAATAAAACAGCTTCCAGCCTGTTCTTCCAAACCGGCATGGCAAAACCAATGCGCAAATTTTCCGCTTTGGCCGCAACCGCGCCAATCTCACGGCAAGGGCTGGCGGCTGGCAACTCAATTCACCGGTCCGCGCGGGAAACCCTGGTTCTGCGGCTCCAGATTGAGCGTGCCGAAGGCCTGTTCGTACTGCGCAATATTCTGGCTCAGCACGTTCCACAGGGCTTTGGCCTGCTGCGGACTGAGAAAAATGGCCTGGTGGTTGCGGATCGTGACCTGCTCCGGACTATCGCTGGAGGCCAGGCCGAAGACAAGCTGAAAATCCCACACGCTCACGCGCACCTGCACGCTATTGGCGTAAGACTCACGGTAGTCGGCGCTCTGGGTCAAATTCACTTGAGGCTGTTGCGGAGTTGGATTCATGGTGTTTTCAGCTTACAGCAGACAGCAAAAAGCAGACAGCAGACAGCAGACAGCAGACAGCTAGAACTGAAGCTGTTTACTGTTTACTGTTTACTGTTTACTGTTTACTGTTTACTGTTTACTGTTTACTGTTTACTGTTTACTGTTTACTGTTTACTGTCCGCTGCTTGCTGTCTTGCAGGTCTCCCACCAGCGGACAGCGTTCACAGCGTGCCGTCCGTCCGCAATGCGCCTTGCCCACAGCCACGGTCAAAGCGTGGAACTCGTTGTAGAGCGGTCCGTGATTTTCTCCGGGATCGGAGGCAAAGGCGCGCCGCGCAAGCTCCGTCAGTTCGCCGTACGAGATTCTGGCGCGCCCAGGAATCTCTTTCAGCAGTCCGTGCCGCTCTGCGATGCGCCGCAGGTACTCGTCAGCCACGGGAACGGCGCGACCGAGCGCATAAAGCAGGATGGCGTCGGCGGTTTCATGGCCAACGCCGGGCAGATCCAACAGCCGCCGCCGCAACTGCGCAGTCGGCACAGCGGCAAGCTCGTCGAGCGATCCGCCAAACTCCTCGTCCAGCATCGTCACAAACGCCTTCAAGGCCGGAGCCTTGCGCATGTAGAAACCCGAAGGCCGAATCAGTTTTCGCAGCTTCGCCAACGGAACCTTGCGCAAACCGCCAATCGTCAGCGCATCCGCCGCGCGCAGGTTGGCAAGCGACCGCTCCACCGCTTTCCATGCGGTGTTTTGTGTCAGGTATGCGCCCAGGATCACCTCGAACGGCGTTCGGGCCGGCCACCAGTGCTGCGGCCCGTAGGCTGCGAGCAATGCGTCGTACATTCCGCGCAGGCGCCGCGCCGAATCGAGTTGAGAACGGAACTTCACAGCTATCCTAGGATAAGTGCCAAAGGCAGCAATTCAATCCGCCGCAGTGCGGCGCGCCGAAGGAGCCTTCGATGAAGAGTCACACGGAATACCTGGTCTTTGAAACCCGCAAGCGCCGTGAGATGGTGCACATCACCGACAAGGTCGAGGAGATTGTCCGCCGCAGCGGCGTCAAAGACGGCCTGTGCTTTGTGTCGCCGATGCACATCACGGCGGCGATTTACGTGAACGATCTCGAAAGCGGACTCATCGAGGATATCGCCAAATGGCTGGAAGAACTCGCTCCGGCGCGGCCCGATTACAAGCACCACCAGACCGGCGAAGACAACGGCGACGCACACCTGAAGTCGCTGCTGCTGCACCACGAGACCACGCTGCCGGTGACCAACGGCCGCCTCGATCTCGGCACCTGGCAGCGCGTCTTCTACGCCGAATTCGACGGCCAGCGCCGGAAGCGCGTGATTGTGAAGGTGCTGGGGGTGGAATAGCGAGGGTTACTCATCGGTAATCTTCCGCCACGGCCCCGAGGACTGCGCGCCTGCGGCGGCGGCAAAGTCGAGTTTCGTCCGCGGAAGCACGACGAGGTCCACGCGGCGGTTTTCCGCGCGGCCGGCCACTGTCGCGTTCGAGGCCACGGGATGATACTCGGCGTAGCCGGCGGCCGAGATCCGCTCCGCCGGAATGGCCTTCATCTCCAGAAAGAGCTTGGCGATGTGCGTGGCGCGTGCCGACGAGAGCTCCCAGTTGGAGTCGAACTCGGCATTGTGAATGGGGACATTGTCGGTGTGGCCCTCAATGCGCAGATCGTAGGGCGTACCGCTCAGCCGGGTGGCGATGGTGCGCAGCGTGGGCAGCGTTGCGGGCTTCGGTGTTGCCGATCCGGAATCGAAGAAGCCTGCCTCGCGCAAACTGATCACCAACCCATCGGGGCCCATCTCGAGCGCGACGGTCTTCGAGGCGATCTGCTGCGCCAGCGCCAGCGAAAGATCGTGCTGAATGCGACCGAGATCGTACTTGACCTCAATCGGGGTCAGCCATTTTTCGCCGGCCACGGCGGCCGCCGTCTGCTCCGCATCCTGAGCATCCGAACTGGCCGGCGAAGCCGAGGTGTGCAGCGCCTTGTCGATGGCCTCGACCACCTGCGCCTGCTTCTTCTGGTCGGCGCGCGCAAAGGCGTAGAGCACGACAAAGAACGCGAACAGCAGCGTGATGAAGTCGGCATATGACACCAGCCACCGATCGTGGCTGACGCGGCTGCGCGGCACGATGCGCTTCATGCCGCCTGTTCCTTTTGTCTCTGGTTCTCGCCGTTCAGGAACCCGAACAGTTTGATCTCGAGCATCCGTGGGTTCATGCCTTCGAGGATCGAGATCACGCCTTCCAGCATGATCTCGCGCCGCCGGTGGCTGGCGTGAATCCGCAGCCGCATCTTGCCGGCAAAGGGCAGAAAGAAGAGATTGGCGATGCCCACGCCATAGATCGTCGCCACAAAGGCCACGGCGATGCCGCGGCCCACCTCGTTGATGTTATCCAGATGCTGCATCACCTGGATCAGGCCCAGCACCGCGCCCAGAATCCCGATGGTCGGGGAAAAACCACCCGCCGACTCGAAGACGGCCGGCAGCCGCTCCTCGGCCTCGGTCAGCGAATCCAGGCTCAAACGCATGATGTTGCGCAGATCGGCCGGCTCGGTGCCGTCCACGGCCAGCATCAGCGCCTGCTTCAGAAATGGATCGGGGATCGCCGCCAGATCCGCGTCGAGCGAGACCACCCCGTTGCGCCGCGCCTTGTTGGCGAAAGCCACCAGGTCGCGGATCAACTGCGTCTCCTCCTTGCGCGGCGCGGCAAACAGACTGCCCAGGCTGCGAAAGGCCGCAAGCACTGTAGTGAGCGGAAACTGCAACATCACCGCTCCCAGCGTGCCGCCAAAAACGATCAGCGCCGCCGTAGGCTGCATGATCTGCCCCACGTTGCCGCCTTCGATGGTCAATCCGGCGATGATTCCTGCAATCGCCAGAAACGCGCCGGCGATACTCGCTTTATCCATGGACTGCTCTCCGAGGGATGCCTTGCCCTTCTGCTGCTAGGTCTGTGACCGAATAATTTTGTGCTATCCCACCCATGCGGCAAAAACAAGTACGCCGCATGGATGGGGCACCCAGAGTTGGTACAACTTCAGGCGGTCAGAGACCTAGTGCGAGTGATCGCCGGTTGGGCGCATTGGAATTGGCGCTGCCTGCTGCTCTTCCAGATTCAGGCTCGCCAGAGCCGTCACGCGCTCTAGATCGGCAAAGTTGCGCATGCGTTTGGCCACCACCGCCAGCAGCTTCGCGCGGTAGGCCAGCACGCGCTCCTCGACCTCCCCGATCGTCTCGCGCACAATCAGCTTTTCGCCGTTGATCAGTGTCAGCATGGTGTCCGGCGAGGCTTCGGCGGTCTTAATCAGATCGCTGTTCAGCACCATTGGGCGGCCGTTGAGCCGCGTCAACTCGATCATCGCCAGTCTCCTTTGCCGCAGTTATCGGCATTGTGCGCGAAAAGTTAAAAAAGTAGAAGCAACCATACAGAAATGTCCCCGGCAGGACACATTTCGCATTTCGATAAAGTCCATAAAGCAAGCGCCGAAGAAAGGGCCAGATGCGACGGCTTCGATCCGGAAGCAGCACCCCGCGGAAAGAAACTGAGACGGGGACGCGTCCGAGGCAGGGCCGCAAATCACCGCATCCAACAAGGAGAACCCCATGTCCCTGGGAGTCTTGAATAACCTCTCCGCGGTGTATGCGGAGAACAACCTAAACAATACGAGCAGCAGCCTGTCGAAGACCCTGCAGCAATTGTCTTCGGGGTCGAAGATCAACTCCGGCGCCGACGACGCGGCCGGCCTGTCGCTGATCAATGGCCTGCAAGCCAACCAGACGGCCCTGACCCAGTCGGTAACCAATGCCACGGAGGGCGCAGGCCTTCTGCAGGTGGCCGATGGCGCGCTCTCGCAGGTCACCAGCCTGCTCAACCGCGCCGTCACCCTGGCCACCGAGGCCTCGAACGGAACGCTGAACTCGACGCAGGATGCGGCGGCCAACCAGGAGTATCAGTCGATCCTGTCGGAGATCTCGAACATCGGCTCGACGACCACCTATAACCAGGAGACCGTCTTCGGCGGCAACTTCAACATTTACACCGGCGACTCCTCAACGAAGGGAGCTTCGCTTGACGCTCTCAGCATCGGCGCGCTGTCCAATAGCGCATTGGGCCAGACTGGCGGCACGATGAAATACAGCAGTGGCACCAACGTATTTCTCAATCTATCGAGCGCAACGGTGAATGCGCAATCCACGGATGCCATCGCCGCGGGCAGTTCGCTGTCCGTTACATACGAAAATGCGGATGGCACACAGGGAGTCGCGACGATTACCCCCTCAACCGATACCGTCAATGGGCTGATCGGCGCCATCAACAGTTCCGGCTTGGGCATTACTGCGTCGTTTACAACTGCCGGAGCGGCTGGAGACACTTCAGCCACATCGTCCAGCATGACCGGAATTGAGATTTCCGGCCCTGTAAACATCACCGCCGTGTCGCAAACAAGCGACCTGGTTGCCCAAGGCACCACTGCAGTGACCGACACGAGCACCACATCTGGAACACTGCAATCAGGCAGCTCGGGAATTGCAACCATCAGCTACTCCGCGGGCGCAGGTGAGAATCTTAGCGGTACCAGCCTGTCTAACCAATCGTCCGCGCAGTCGGCGCTGACGGCGCTCAACTCGGCCATCAGCGACGTGGCCGCGCAGGATGGCTACATCGGCGCGCAGATCAACACGCTGAACTCCGCCAGCCAGGTGATGAGCACGCAGCAGGAGAACGTGCAGGCGGCACAGAACGCGGTGCAGGCCACCGACTACGCGCAGGCCAGCTCGAACATGTCGAAGTACGAGATCTTGAGCCAGACCGGCATCTCGGCGCTGGCGCAGGCCAACAGCGTGCAGCAGGAAGTGACCAAGCTGCTGCAATAGACAAGGCTCCCGGCGACAGCTTTCGCCGCCGCCGGGTATCTTCACCGGCATCCGCCCCCCTCGGCGGATGCTCCAACCCGAGAGGGGCGTCCTGTGGATGCCCCTCTTTGCCTGAGCCGCCTCCGGCGGTGGCAATGAGATTCTTCTTATTCGCCATGGGCCGTTGTTGGCTCGCAGGCTGCATCGGACCTGGCGGAGGGCTCCATGGGAACAGTCGGACTCAGTTTTGGATCGCCGACCAGTGGCGCGGGGTTTGACGTCAGCTCGACCGTGGCGGAGATTGTCGCCAACCTCCAGAACGTAGAGACGCCCTGGAAGAATCAGTTGTCCTCGCTGCAGAGCCAGGACGCAGCGATCTCAAACCTGGGGAGCCTGCTCTCGAACGTCTCGACGGACCTTAGCAGTCTGACGGACTTCAACGGCATCATGGCGCAGAAGACCGGATCGAGCTCGGACACGAACGTTCTCCAGCTCACCGCGGCCACCTCATCGGCGGCGGCCGGCACGCATACGGTGGCCGTCAACAGCCTGGCGCAGACCTCAAGCGGCTATCTCGCAGAGATCGCCAGCAGCTCCGCCACGCTTTCGGGGTCGGTCACGCTGCAGGTGGGCAGCGGCACGGCGCAGACCATCACGCTGAACTCGAGCGACAACACGCTCGCGGGCCTGGCCTCGGCGATCAACAACTCGGGCGTGGGCATAACGGCCAGTGTGCTCACCGATGCCAGCGGCTCGCGGCTGAGCCTGGTTTCGGGAACCTCGGGCGCGGGCGGCAGCATCTTCGTCACCAACAATTCACTCACCGCCGCGGCCAGCAATACGCTTGGCGCCACGGTGGTGGCCGGCAGCGGCACGACGGCCTCGACGGCGGCGCTTTCGCCGGTCGCGAATTCCAGCGAGACGCTGACCGGATCGCTGGCCGTCACCGTCGGCAGCGGCACGCAGCAGCAGATCTCGATGAGCGCGGTGAACGCGGCCGAAGGCGGAGGGACGCTGGCCGATCTTCAGCAGTACATCGCGACCAACTCATCGACGCTGGGATTCACGGCCTCGGTGGTGACCAACAGCGACGGCACCGCGAGCCTCCAGCTCACCTCGGGCACGGCGGGCAGCGCGGGAACCCTCACCGTCGGTTCCAGCCTGGTTGATAGCAGCACCTCGCTGGCCTACACCTCCACGGTCACCGGCTCCAATGCCAGTCTCACCGTGGACGGGGTGAATCTGACCAGCGCCTCGAACACCATCAGCAACCTGATTCCAGGCCTTACCTTTCAGCTTCTGGGCACCAGCTCGGCCGGCTCCGAGGTGCAGGTGGTCATCGCCAACGACAACTCGGGAGTCGAGAGCACGGTCAACCAGTTTGTCTCCGACTACAACTCGCTGATGAGCGCCATCAACACACAGGAAGGCACGACCAGTTCCGGCACGGCGGAGCCGCTCTTCGGCTCGCCCACACTGACCATGCTGCAACAGGAACTGCTCAGCAACATCAACGCCTCCAACCCCAATGGAACGCTCACATCGATCTCGTCGACGGCAGGCGTCACGCTTTCCGGCTCGATGACCCTTCAGGTGGTCGGCGGCACAACGTACACCTTCAATGTAGGGGCGGGAACCTCGTCCGGCAGCACGTATTACACCGGCAGCGGCAACAACACACTCGCCGATCTGGCTAGTACGATCAACTCCGCCAACATTGGCGTCACGGCCGACATTGCGACCAGCAACGGCCAGTCGACCCTTACGCTCACCTCGCAGACAGCCGGATCGAATGGCGCGCTCTCGGTGACCTCGGCGCTCCAGGCTGCCACGCCCACAGCGATCGGCTACACGGACGCTGGCTACACCAGCACCACGGCTGACAGCGGCACGCTCGGTTCGGTGGCGGCAAGCACCGACACTCTTTCCGGCTCGGTCACTCTTCAGGCGGGCAGCGGGACCGCACAGACCATCACCCTCAACTCCAGCGATAACACCCTGTCTGGCCTGATGAACGCGATCAACTCGGCCGGTCTGGGTGTCACCGCGGCGCTCAACAGCGCGCAGACCGGAATCGTGCTGACTTCGAACACCGTCGGCTCGGCCGGCGCGCTCACCGTGACATCGAATCTTTATGACACCACGAGCGCCACAACTTCCACGCTGAGTTACGCGAACGGGTCCGACATTAACAACCTGAGCTCGCTCGGCGTCAGTGTAAACAACAACGGCACGCTCACTTTCGACGCCGGTTCGCTCGACTCTCTGCTCAACACCGACTATTCGAGCGTGGTCAGCTTCTTCCAGAATGCCGACAGCTGGGGCCAGAGCTTCTCCAAGATGCTGAACAATGCAGGCTCCAGTTCCTCAACCGGCATGTTGGCTCTGGCATCGAGCGCCAACAGCAACATTGAATCCACGCTGAATGCCGAGATCTCCAAGGAGCAGAGCTACATCTCCGCGCAGCAAACGAACCTGACCAAGGAACTGAACCAGGCCAATCAGATATTGCAGCAACTGCCCACCGAGTTGCAGGGTATGAATGAGATCTACTCGGCAATCACGGGCTACAGCCAGACTACGAACGGATAAGGAATCTCATCGCCATGGCAAGTTACCGGGAACACATGTTGGACGGCGCGGAAGCTGTCGATCTCGTCGTCGCGCTCTATGACGGCATCATCCGCTTTCTCTATTCGGCGATCGCGGCCGTGGAGCATGGCGACACCGACGCCCGGCGCATCGCCGTCAAGCGCGCGCTCGACATTATCATTCATCTACAGGCGCGGCTGCGCATGGACGTGGGCGGACGCCCGGCACAGGCGCTCAGCGAGTTTTACGCCGCCATCTTCGCGCAGATTCTGCAAGCCTCACAGTCAGCCTCGAAGCCGAAGTTTCAGCACGCCATCGACTGCGTGCGCAATGTGCGCGACGCCTGGCGCGAGGTTGCCCGCGATCCAAAGGCCAGCTCAGCGTTGCCGCGGGAGCTCACCATACCGTCGCGCCTCGCCGCCGTCGAGTCCCCCGAGGCTGCCACCCGCTCCAGTTGGACTGCGTAAAGCCTGTCACTCGACGGAGACCCGATCGTTCCGATCCGGCTCGTACGTTGTGCGGTGAGCCACGCAAATCCACTGACCTGCTGACTCGCTGCTTGCTACCCCGCTACCGTCAGCTCTTCTTCGAGCTGCTGCTTCTGGTAGAGGCTCGCGTAGTAGCCATCGAGGGCCAGCAACTCCTCGTGCCGTCCCGACTCAACGATCCTTCCCTTGTCGAGCACGGCGATGCGGTCGGCGTTGCGCACTGTCGAGACGCGGTGCGAGATGAGAATGGTGGTCGTGTTCGCGGTGTACTTGCGCAAGCCGCCAAGGATGCGCTCTTCGGTGTAGGTGTCCACGCTCGCCAGCGCGTCGTCGAGGATCAGGATCGCCGGCCGCCGCAAGAGAGCGCGCGCAATCGCGGAGCGCTGCTTCTGTCCGCCGGAGAGCGTCACGCCACGCTCGCCCACCATGGTCTCGAAGCCCTGGGGAAACTCGTCGAATTCCTTGCGGATGTGCGCCGCCTCCGCGGCGGCGAGGAGATCCCCGGCATCGGCATACGGCGCGCCGAAGGCCAGGTTTTCGCGAATCGTTTCGCTGAAGAGAAATGTCTCCTGGGGCACCATGCCAATGCTGCGGCGCAAAACATCGAGCGGATATTCGCGCACCGGGCGCCCGTCGATAAGCAGCGTGCCCTCGGGCGCGTCGTAGAGACGGGGAATCAGGCTCACAAGCGTCGATTTGCCGCATCCCGTCGGTCCCACGATGGCCAGACTCGATCCGGCAGGAATGTGCAGCGAGATATCGCGAAGCACTGGCGTCGCCACGAAAGGGCTTTTGTCAGCGGGGTGGAGCGCCGGGGTTCCGGCGGACGGGCTGCTGGCAGTGGGGTGAAGCACTGACGCAGCATCGGATCCCTCTGCGTAGGCGAATGTCAGGTTCCGGAATTCGATCTCGCCTCTGATCGCCGGCTCTGCTTCCGGCGCGGAAGGCAAAACCTCAGAGCGGATCGCCGGCTCGGATTGGAGCAGTTCGTCGATGCGCTTCACCGAAGCCGAGCCGCGCTGAAAGATGTTGATGACCCATCCCACGGCAATAATCGGCCAGATGAGCAGGATCATGTAGGTATTGAAGGCGACAAACTCGCCGACCGAGATGCGGTGCGCAAGCACCAGGTGTCCGCCGGCGAACAGCGTAATCACCATCGAGACGCCGAGGACGAACTCGAGTGTGGGCCAGAGCATGCCCATCAACTGCACCAGGCGCAGGGAGCGGCCAATGTACTGGCGGTTGAGTCTCTCGAAGAGTTCTGTCTGCGACTCCTCGCGCGCGAAGGCGCGGATCAGGCGCACGCCGGAATAATTTTCCTGGGCCTGCGCGGAGATATCGGAGAAGCTGGCCTGGATGCGTTCGAATCTTTCGTGAATCTTGCTCCCCAGGTACTGCACGAAGATGCTGGCGAGGGGCGTCGGCGCCAGCGCCACCAGCGTCAGCCACGGGCTGATGCGCAGCATGAAGATCAGAGCAAAGATGCTCAGGAAGATCGTGTTCGCGCTGTACATGAGCCCCGGCCCCAGCAGCATGCGCACTGCATTCAGGTCGTTGGTCATGCGCGCCATAATGTCGCCGGTGCGGTATCGCTGGTAGAAGCCGGTGTCCTGCGTTTCGAGTTTCTTGAAGAGGTCGTTGCGCAGGTCGAACTCGATGTCGCGCGAGATTCCGATCAGCACCCAGCGCTGCGCATACATGAAGACGCCCTTGACCAGGTTGATGCCGACCAGAAGCACGGCAAGAAACAGGATGTGGCGGTGGGTGGTGCCGTTCTTGATGGCGTCGATCGCCATGCCGAGGACTGTAGGAAACAGAACGGCGACGGTATTTGTCGAAACGCTGGCCAGCGTCCCCCGCAGGTATCCCCAGCGGTAGCGGCGCATGTAGGGAGTCAGAGGAGCGAGATCACCGACCATGATTCTATTGTACGATCCGCGCGACTTGTGCCCGCATGATCGATCCGCACTCTATTTCGACTTCGGCGTTTGCGCTCGTGGTCTCGTGTACGACGGCATAGCTAACTTTCTTCAGGGTTGAGAAAGTTAAGATGGCCCAGACTGCGGTCGTCTTGCTGGCTTAGAAGCACCGCGCACACCTGATGAAGCTCCACTTCCCAAGTAAGTTCTTTTACGCCGCCTTAAGCCTAACTTACGTGTGCCGGTTGTAGTCAGTTGGACCGGCCATGATCATGCCGCTTTTCTGGCGGCCGTGGATGTACCAGCAGCACCAGCCGGTTTCGTGCACCACGCCGCCCGGCGCGGAAAGATCGTTGTAGGCGACATTTCCGTAGAGGAAGACCTTCTCCTCCCAGTCTTCAACGCGCTGCACCTGCTCAGGGTTCGCGCATACCGACTTCACTTCGTCGCGGCTGAACGATTTCAGGCTCGCGGACTCACCCGGCAGCAGAAGAATAGGCTCGACAAGAGCGCGGTTGTCCCCCTTGAAGATTGGCGCAGCCGGCAGATCGGTTTCATCATGCACGACGGCGAGGCCATCTGCCAGAGTAACAATGCGTGCCGGTGTGCGGCCGCGGTTAGTGGCCACGACCGAGAAGCTGTTGACAACGCCGGGCGTTGCCTCGGCTGTCACGAGAATCCAGGGGCGCTCGGCGCGAGCCTGATTTTCGGCCAGGGTGAGCGCTGCTTTGGCGGCGTCTGCGGCGGCCTGAGCTGTGGCCTCGGCGTAGCCGGTCTGGCGCTCGATCTGGCGCAGAGTGGCGATGGCGAGCCAAACACCAACGTACGCAATCAGGACGAGGAGCACAACTGTCAGCCACTTGATGCGGTCCTGTAGCGGCCATGGCGCCGGCGCCGGCGCCGGCGTGGCAATGGTGATGTGAGGCTGCTGGTAATCGCATGGGCCGTTGGCGCAGTTCGGGCTGGCAGACGAAGCAGCCCCATTCAAGGGCATAGGCCTGGTGGATGCGGTTGCGGCGGATTTTCTGGTCTGCCTTTCGGGCGCGTGCATGTTCGCCTGCGCCGCGCACATGGCCGAAATGAGCCCCAAAAAGAGCGCAACGGCAAAGAACCGATGCTTGGTCAACATGGCGACACTCTAGCACAGTCGAGGCTGGGGCTGCGCGCATGGCGTTGCTTCGACTGCCTATACCCCCACAGGAAACGGCTTGGGGCTGGATTCCTCGGGATTGGCGCCGGTGCGCCAGCGCTCGAAACGGCCCTGCAGCAGACTCATCAGCCCCGTGTACCAGTAGCCAATCACGAACAAGATCAGGAACGGCGCGGTGAAGTAGTTCTGGTTCGAGAAGGTGTAAAGGATCGCCAGGAAGAAGTAAAAGCCGAGCAGCAGCTCGATCCACGGCGCCAGCTTCAAACGCTTGCGGTACTTGGCGGCCTGGGATTTTTCGCCCTTCTGCGCCACGCGGTACTTGGGCGTGCGCACAAAGGCGCTCTTGATGCCGAACAATGCTTCCATCACGGCTTTGGTGTTGGTCACGGTGAGGCCAATGCCAACCGCCATGATCAGCGGCAGGTAGTAAATGCTCTTCTTCCAGTTGTTCGGGAACAGCTCGCGCTCGCTCATTACGTAAAAGACCGCGATCGAGAAGGTGGAAGCAGTGAACAGCGGCACGTCGATGAGGAGCATCTGGAACCAGCCCTGGTAGAAGCGGCAGATCATGGCGGGCATAATGAAAGCCGTCATGATGATCATCAGAGGGTAGCTGAGGTTGGCGGTAAGGTGATAGACGCTCTCGAGCTTGATGCGCCAGGGCTCTTTGGAACGGAAGACCTGAGGGAGAATCTTGATGCTGGTCTGGATGAGCCCCTTTGCCCAGCGCGCCTGCTGGGTTTTGAAGGCGGTCATCTCGATGGGCAGCTCCGAAGGGCACTCGATTTCGGGCAGATATTTGAAGCGCCAGCCGGCCATCTGCGAGCGGTAGCTCAGGTCGGTGTCTTCGGTGAGCGTATCGTGCTGCCAGCCGCCGCCATCGGCAATAGCCTGCCTGCGCCACATGCCGGCTGTGCCGTTGAAGTTGAAGAACTTGCCGGTGCGAACGCGCGCGCCGTGCTCGATCACGAAATGCCCGTCGAGCAGGATGGCCTCGATCTGGGTCAACATGCTGTAGTCGCGGTTCAGGTGTGCCCAGCGGGTCTGTACCATCCCTACTTCGGGCTCAGCGAAGTGGTGGATCACCTTCATCAACCAGTCGTGCGGCGGCACAAAGTCGGCATCGAAGATGGCTACGAACTCGCCCTTGGCAACCTTGAGTCCGGCGTCGAGGGCCCCAGCCTTGAAGCCGTGCCGGTTGGTGCGATGAATGTAGGCAATGGGATGGCCCAGCGCGGCATAGCGTTCGACAATCGACGCGGCAACCTGCTGGGTTTCGTCGGTGGAGTCGTCGAGCACCTGGATTTCGAGCTTCTCGCGCGGGTACTCCATGGCGCAAACGGCCTCGATGAGCCGGTCGATGACAAACTGCTCGTTAAAGATGGGCAACTGCACGGTGACGCGCGGCAGCTCATCGAAGAGGCGCGGCGGATTCGGGTCGTAGTTCTTCTTGAATTTGTAGTACTGGTAGCACAGGGTGTAGCGGTGAACGCCATAGAACGAAAGCAGAATCATCACCGCAAAGTAAGGCGCAAGCATCGAGACGTCGAACCAGTTCCAGTGGTAGAGCCCCTTGAAGGTCTGGTCGGCGTACTGCTCCTTCAGGTAGTGCACGAGTCCGTTCTGCGGCGCAAAAGTGAGGAATGCGGAGATATCCGTCAATAGCCCCCCAAATGGGCCGGCGGCTGCAAGCTGAGGAGTGGAGAACGCGGCGATCAGGGTATGAGCCTCCGGCAGGGAGATACGGTTTATTGTACGCGAAGAGGAATAAGCGGCTCGGCGAAGAGGATGACTTCAACAGGGCAATCGCATGAAGATGAATGCCGAACCCGCAAAGGGATCTCCGCGGGGGCCCCCCTCTACGGTCTCTGCAAAGAACTTCTTTTTTCCAATCACCTGGCGAGCGCAAAGCCGAACAAGTTCCTTTGTTTCAATGATCTGCGTCCAGAATCTTGATGGCAAAGGAGTTACGCGGACCTTGGCCCAGGCCGGAAGCGCGAAGGCCGAGGCGCATGCCCTGGGCTCGTGATTGCGCCTGGAATCAGGGTAGCGGATTGGGAGAAATTCTCAGCAAAGAATGGGAAGCGTGTTCCTCACCGGTCCCCAGGTGCAAGGGACCGGTGGCACCCTCACCTTGGTGCTG
>JAJYFA010000233.1 GCA_021790995.1 Acidobacteriota bacterium | reverse complement strand
CAACAATGTCTGGATGGCGCTCGAGTGCGCGCGCCTGGCTCGCGACATTCTCGGCGCCAACGGCATCACTGAGGATTATCCGATCATGCGCCACAGCATGAACCTGGAATCGGTGAAAACCTACGAAGGCACGCACGACATCCACACCCTCGTGATCGGGCAGAATATTACCGGGATCGGGGCGTACTGAGACGCATATTTGCGAGGTTGATTAGGCGGTAGCGTTTTGCGCATGTTTCAGCTTAGGCAGGGTCAGGATTTGCTTCCCCACCCTGCGTTGAGCGATGCGCAGGTCGTACAGGCTCTGCAGATTCATCCAGAACTCCGGACTGGTGCCGAAGAAATGCGCCAGGCGCAGTGCAGTGTCACCGGTAATGGCCCGCTGACCGTTCAGGATGCCAGTAATTCGGTTGACGGGAACGTCGAGGTTACGAGCGAGCGCTGACGCGCTCATTCCGAACTCCTGCAGTTCGAGGGCTAGATGCTCTCCGGGATGAATTGCTTGCAACGCCATCGGCTTCTCCTAGTGATAATCGGCGATTTTCACCTCGGACGGCCCCATCGCTCCTTCAGGCCATGCAAAGCAGATTCTCCATCGATCGTTAATGCTGATGCTGTACCGCCCTTTTCGGTCGCCCGAGAGACTCTCAAACCGGTTCCCAGGCAAAGCTGCCAAATCGCTAATTGACGTTGCAGCCTCAAGCCGATCCAGCTTGAGCCGAGCGGGCCGTTCTATCCCCTCGAACGGTTTCACTCGCTTTCCCGAAGCAAAATCTTTGCTGTGCCTGTCTCGAAAGCTGACGATCACTTGGCAGAATACCGCTCGTTATGCGTTACGTCAAACATAAAACGTGCGCTATCGGTCCGCGTAGGATTTCAAGTTCTGCTCAATATTTGAAAGTGCTAAAATCGTTCATCGACAAGCCCAAGTCAGTGCCGCATGGTTTAGTGATGAAGACACTACAGAATACTCTCCGTTTTTGCTATAACACGCTTTGGTTATGTTGCGCTTGCGTGCTGCTCGCCCCCGGTTTTGCAGTTTCTACGGACGCCCAACAGCCGCCTACCCCACCCATCGTCCTTCACGCCGCGCGGCTGCTTGAAGTCGGCACCGGAGCTATCCTCCGGCCCGGCGAGATTCTGGTTGAGGGCGAGCGGATCAATGCGGTCGGCCCTTCGGTCGAGCACCCACATGGCGCGAAGGTGATCGACCTCGGCGACACGACGCTGATGCCCGGACTGATCGACGCGCACGTGCACCTGTTTCTGCATCCCGGCGCGGAGGATCTGCAAACCGTCGAGGAGTCCGTGCCATGGCGCACGATTCTGGCCGAGCAGGCCGCCAAAGCGGACCTGATGGCCGGCTTTACGGCCGAGCGCGACATGGGAACCGAGGGCGCCGGTTCGGCCGACACGGCCGTGCGCAACGCCATCAACCAGGGGATCATTCCCGGACCGCGCATGCGCATCAGCGGCAACGCCATCGACATCCTGGGCGGTCACGAGGACGCCAGAAACTACAACCCCGCGCAGCACGTCCTGTCGAACGCAGACTACGCCAATACCGCCGATGAGATTGTCGCCGTGATGCGCGAGCAGCACAAGGAAGGTTCGGACTTCGCCAAGATCTACGAGACCGGCCCTGACCGCATGGTGGACGGCGTCCTGCATACGCCCTATCAGTACACCGAGGCGCAACTGGCCGCTGCCGTCGCTGAAGCTCACCGGCTTGGCACGACAGTTGGCGTGCACGCGCAGGGCGAGCCGGGAACACTCTATGCGGCCGAGGCGGGTGTAGCCTCGATCGACCACGCCACCCAGCTCTCTGACCAGACGATGCAGTTGATGATCAAGAAGAATATCTTCGCTGTGCCCACCTTCGTGGCCTTCGAGTTTTTTGCTGCGCACGCAGCTTCGCCCGAGCTGCGAGCGCGCGAGTCGGCGTTGCTCAATTACAAAATCGCCGAATTCAAGAAGCAGACCGCGGCGGGTATCCCGTTCGCCGTCGGCTCCGATGTGGGTCCGTTTCCGCACGGCACGCAGGCCCGCGAACTGACGCTCATGGTCCGCTACGGCATGAAGCCGCTCGCCGTGCTCCAGGCCGACATGATTAACGGCGCCAGGCTGCTCGGATGGGAGGGGCAGATCGGCGAGCTCAAGCCGGGCTATTATGCCGACATTGTCGCCGTCCCCGGCAACCCGCTCGATGATATCTCCGTTGTTGAACACGTGCGTTTTGTGATGAAGAACGGCGTGGTGGTGCGGTAATAGACCCGCGTGGTCCGCGTGTAGACTCTTTCTTATTCGGATCCCGATTTTCGGCGGACACTGCTGTTCGTTTCGCCCCCGAAAATCCACGTCTATCAGGAGTGCAACTCATGCGCCTGTCCGCTCTGCTTTTTGCTGCCTCGTTGACGACCGTGTTCGCTGCTTCCGCCGCAGCCGCGCCCGGCGCCCGCCTTCAGAACGCTTACAAATTTCACGAGGCTGGCTGGACCTACGTGCACTTGCAGGGTACGCCGGAACAGATCGGTTTTCAGCACGGCTACCTGCTGGCGCGCGAGATCGAAGACAACGCGCGCGTGTACCAGGTGGAGGCGCCACACCATGCTCAACATCAGTGGAGATTCTTTCGCGATGCGGCGAAGAGCGTGCTCTGGCCGCACGTCGAGCCTGAGTACCAGCAGGAGTTGCAAGGCATCGCGGAGGGCCTCAAGGCGCGCGGCTCAAAGCTCGATCTCTGGGACGTGGTGGCGCTCAATGGCTACCTGGAGATCGCCGAATACTATCTGCCCTGGCTCGATGCGCAACACGGCAAGATGAGTGCCCACGAGCCCAAAGCCCCTGGCAAATGCAGCGCCTTCATCGCCACCGGCTCCGCAACAAAGGGCGGCCAGATCGTCATTGCGCATAGCAACTGGAGCTCCTATGCCGAGGGCGAGCGCTGGACGATCGTCTTTGACATCGTTCCCGCGAGCGGCGAACGCATTTTGATGGATGGGATGCCGGGCGTCATCACCAGCGAAGACGACTTCGGCATCAACGCCGCCGGCCTGATGATCACTGAGACCACGCTACCCATGGCCAAAGGCTTCGACCCGAACGGCATCCCGGAGTTCGACCGCTCGCGCAAGGCGATGCAGTACGCCACCTCGATCGATGAATACGCCGCCATCATGCGCAAGGGTAACAATGGCGGCTACGCAAACTCGTGGCTTATCGGCGACCGCAAGACCGGCGAGATCGGCTATCTGGAACTTGGGTTCAAGAACACGCCGCTCAAGAAAAAGAAGGACGGCTATTTTGTTTCCTCGAACTTTGCCTGGGATCAGGCGGTAATTCGTGACGACACGCCGGGCTTCGATCCCAACGATCCCGAGAGCACCATGAATGCTCGCCACATCCGCGCCTTGGAGTTCATGAAGCAGCATTACGGCCATCTCGATACCGCGCTCGCCGAGGCCTATCTCTCGGATCACTACGACACCTACGAGCACCGGATCGACCCTGGCAAGCGCAGCCTCTGCGGGCACATGGAGACCTCGCCGGTTGGCGAGAAGGTCTGGGACGATCCGCCGTTCGATCCCGAAGGCGCCGTGACGGGCAAGGTGACGGACTCGGATCTGGCCGCGAAGATGAGCTTCATCGGCCGTGCAGGGCACCCTTGCGGCCAGAGCTTTGTTGCCGCGCCGTTTCTCGCCGCGCATCCTGAATTCGCGTGGCAAAAGCCGATCCTGCACGACATGATCGCCGGCCCGTGGACCAAATTCACTGCAGATGAGAAGCCGGCGCCCGCCGGTGAGCGCAGATCACGCTAGAAGCCGAGCACCTCCAACGCGATCACCATCGCAGGTTCGCTGCATTCGCGCTGGCTCCGACCATTGCGGGGTTGCGAGGCCGTTAGGTTCTATACTGTGCGGATGGCGATGCCGCTAAACGAGTTGGTCGCGCTGCTGATTGCGGTGAGCTTTGCCGCGGGGCTGAACGTCTACGCCGCCGTGGCAACGCTGGGACTGCTGGGGCACACGAAGTGGCTTGTGCTGCCGCCATCGTTGCACCTGCTGACGGATTGGCGGGTGATTGCGGCGGCGCTGGCGCTGTTTGCGGTGGAATTTTTCGCCGACAAGGTTCCCGCTTTCGATCTCGTGTGGAATGCGCTGCACACGTTTATCCGCGTGCCGGTGGCCGCGCTCCTTGCTTACCAGGCCACGGCCGCGCTCTCGCCGGGCGAACAACTGCTGGCGGCGCTGGCCGGAGGGTTGATCGCGTTCATCGCGCATGGCGGCAAGACAGCGGCGCGCGCGGCGGTGACTCCCTCGCCCGAGCCGGCTTCAAACACCGCGCTCAGTGTGGGCGAGGACGTGTTGGCGGTGC
>JAJYFA010000232.1 GCA_021790995.1 Acidobacteriota bacterium | reverse complement strand
CTCCTGTAACACTTCGCATCAGCGTGACCACCGTGATGTCGTCTTCCTGGCCAAAGTCCACTGCTATCTGTGCGACAGATTCGGCCGATTGCCTGCTGATATCGGCAGTACGTTCGAAGCCAAATAATTCCCCTTCTTTGCCGCGGGCCTCAAGGACGCCGTCCGTTACCACAGTCAGTTGATGGTTGTCCGCCAAATGAAAGATCGACTCATTGTAGATGGCCTCGGCTGCAAGACCAAGCGGAAGACTGCTTTCTACGGGAAGCTCCTTGCCCTGAAGATAAGGAAAGAGATGGCCGGCATTGGCGGCAGTCAATGTGCCGTCGGCGTCGACGCGAAGAACGAGGCAGGTGGTAAAACCGCCGCCGCTTCGAGCAAGCATGCGCTGGTTCATCGCCGTCAGGATTTCTCCGGGTCTTTGCGTGTAATGTGCCAGCGTACGCACCGTCCCAACGAGGAGCGAAACGGTCATGGCGGCCGGCATGCCCTTGCCACTCACATCTCCAATAATGACCAAAACGCCGGCGCTCCCGATGGGAATCACCTGAAAGAAGTCGCCGCCGACCTGACTTGCCGGTTTGTAGACAGCGTGAATCGTAAAACCAGGGACGGTGGGGATCGCATCGGGGATGAGGATTTGTTGGACAACACGTGCGGCTTCAATCTCGCGCTTATGTTCGTCTTCCTGCAGGCTGGTTCGGGTGAAACGATAGACCAGGATCCCGAACATCGTGAGCATCAGCAGAAAGCTGCCGATGTTGTCGACGGAAGCGGGAAAAGGCCACCGCGCTGTATTGAAGTACCAGTCCATTGCGCCCACTTTCCAGCCGAGCGCAGGCTTTGCGACAAATTGCATGAACGCAACATACAGGCCGACAAGGCCAGGTGCATTCGAGAGCAGCAGAAGCAGCGCATCGGCGCGTTGCTGCATGGTCTTTCGCACCAGCAAGTTCAGAGTCCAGACGTAAAAAGGAACCTGGAAAAGCAGGACAGCGGGAAACCAGAGAAACGGGAACCAGCTTGGTTCCGACAGCGCCCACGGCGTGAAGCCGGCAACGTTGATTGCCATGGCAACCGATACGCAACCGATGACGAACCAGTAGAACCGGTCCCGCCGGATCTTCAACAGGTGTCGATAGAACCCAACGAACGCAAACATCGCCGCATACGCAAGGATCGACTGGAGCAGGTTGAGCGAGAGCACCGCCGATGGATGAAAGACGCGATGCGTTTCGATGCCGTTGCCGACCGCGGACACGAGCATGGCAACGCCAAACCAGAGATATTCTTTTTCGTGGCCGCGCACCCAGAAGAGAGCCAGTGCTGCAATGCCCGCGAGGATTTCCAGCAAAGTGAGAAAGATATTGCTGGCAGACTGCCAAAAGAGGTCGCGAGTGTGCAGCAGCCAGGTCTGCTGGATCAGCCGGCTGTCCCCCATCAGCATGCCCGGCTCCAGGCCGGACAGGTAGAACGCGTTCCACACCGGATATCGCCACGCGCGGATGGCGAGGGTCACCGTGTGCGCCCGCATGGAGACTGCGGAAACCGGAAAGACCGCGACCACGCTTTGCATGGCGCGCGGATGGGGCGGCATCACGCCCATCGTTCCCACCAGCCGTCCGTCCACGAAAACCTGATAGTTGAGGTGGATGACCGGCATGTAGAGCGATAGCGGCCCGCTTCCCGCCGGAACCAGAACTTTCGTCCGGTACCAGAACAAGCCGCCAACCACTGGCAATCCCTGCTCAGGCCAGCTCTTGTCCGAGCGCACCAGAGCCCAGGACGAGTCATCGAAATTTGGATCCGCCCAGCGTGGATCGTCGCCTGACTTGAAGCGCCACAAGCCATCAAGTGAAGCCATTCGCAATGAGTCGTGGCCAAGGTTGAAGATCGGCCCGGCGTTGCCTTCTGAAGGGATTGAGTTCGGGGAGGCGCACGCTGGGGCCGGCAGCAGAAACAATAAGGAGAGCCAAACGAGACAAACGCCAACTGGCTGGGAAGCCCGTAAATCCTGCGTCTGCATGAGTTAAATCGTCGCACAGCAGATGGTGGCTGGCAAGTAACTTTCAGTCCACTCGGTGGGTGGTTAACTCGCGCGCCACGCACGCCAACTGGGCACCTCTATGAGCTTACGCTGAGCGGAACCGAGGCCCCTATGTCGACAGGCGGGATCTTCTTCGCCAATGTCGTCTGGGCGTGCGAGACATGAATGAGTAACAGAACTAAGGGCACTTTCGAGTTCTGCGGGAGAATTACCGCCGATGGGGACAGAAGAGATTTCTGGGCGAGGAAACACCGTTAGAAGCAACCGCAGATGTTTCGCTGCGCTCAACATGACGGTGCGTTATTTGAGGTTGCAGGTGGCTGACCAGCCATTCTTCCCTTTGCCATCGAATCGCCGGTCCTGAACCCTGCGCGGGAACCGGGACCGCTTCTTCGCAAGAAGATGGCCGTGCCGACTGCCTCCTTCGGCGGGATGATGCGGTAACCGGGACGATCGGAGCGACGGCCTGCGCCGCGCCTCTTTGCCCTTCTTGCCAAGCCTGTTACGATAAATTCTGCGTTTGTCCGTGCTGCGGACAGGCGGGAAGAGACTCAAGAGAAAGAGGTTGAAACGGTGGCAGACACCAAGAAGATCGCCGACAAGGCGGAACGCAAGAAAGTCAAGCGCGAGGCGCGCAAAAAGGCCGCGCCCAAGGCCAAGCGCACCACTCCGCGCGGCGCGCAGAAGAAAAAAGTGAAGAAGATGGCTCGCGGCCAGTCGAAACGGTAAACAAAGGGATCAGGTTTCAGGGGTCAGGGTTGAGAGAAGTGCACGCCATCAGGCTGCCCCCTGATCCTTGGTACCTGGCACCTGACACCCTTCATGCCCAGCCAACTGCTCGCCTGCAAGTCGATTGACAAGCTCATCAGCGAGTCGGAAGTACCCGAGCATTCGCTGAAGAAGAGTCTTGGGGTCTGGTCCCTGACCGCGCTCGGCATCGGCGCCGTCATCGGCTCAGGGATCTTCACTGTCATCGGCACGGCGATGGCCGGGCAGCACTTCGATCTGCCTTCGATCGAGAACACGCCGCTCCTTCACTATCTGATCCTGCACAGCGCGCTGGCGGGACGGCCCGGCGCCGGCCCGGCGCTGGCGCTTTCGCTGGTGCTGGTCGCCGTGGTCTGCGCCTTTACCGGCCTCTGCTATGCAGAGATGGCCTCGATGATTCCCATCGCAGGCTCGGCATACACCTATACCTACGCCACGCTCGGCGAGTTGGTGGCCTGGATCATCGGCTGGGATCTGATCCTCGAATATGCCTTCAGCAACATGAGCGTCAGCGTCGGCTTTGCCGCCCACGTTGTCGACCTGATGGACTGGTTCGGGATTCATCCGCCGCTGAAGTGGATCTCGCCGGCCTATCTGCCCACCGGCTTGCAGGACTTGGCCGGCCACAACCTCTACAATCCGGGCTGGCACTTCGGCTTCAACATTCCCGCCTTCCTCATCGTGATGATTCTCACGGCGATTCTGGTCCGCGGAATTCGCGAGTCGGCGCGCACCAACAATATTCTCGTGCTGGTCAAGATGGCGGCGATTCTGATCTTCATCTTTGCCGCGGCCAGCTTCATCAAGCCTCGCTACTGGCATCCCTTCATGCCCAACGGCTGGTCGGGCGTGCTGGCCGGCGGGTCGATCATCTTTTTCACCTACATCGGGTTCGACTCTGTATCGACGGCAGCCGAGGAGTGCCGCAACCCCCAGCGCGATCTGCCCATCGGCATTCTTGCCACACTCGTCGCCTGCACGCTGCTCTACGGCGGCGTGGCCATCGTGCTGAGCGGCATTGTGCCCTGGCAATCCGTGATGGGCGATGCGGCCCCCGTGGTGAACTCGCTGAAGCGCCTCTCGCTGGAGCACGGCAGCCTCATGCTGCACTGGGTCCGGCTCTTCGTGCTGATCGGCGCCCTGATGGGGATGATCTCCTCGATTCTCGTCTTTCAACTCGGACAGGCGCGCGTCTGGTTTGCCATGTCCCGCGACGGCCTTCTGCCGCCGATCTTCAGCCGCATTCACGCCCAGTTCCGCACGCCGGCGTTCGCGACGTGGGTGGCGGGCTTCGTGGTCGGCATCCCAGCCGGGCTGCTCGATATCGGCACGGTCGCGAACCTCTCGAACATCGGCACGCTCTTTGCTTTTGTCCTCGTCTCCACGGCGGTGATCATCCTGCGCTATCGCGAGCCCGAGCGTCACCGCGGCTTTCGCGCTCCTCTCGGCCCGGTCTTTCCGGTGCTCAGCATCTTCTTCTGCGTGATCCTCATGATGGGCCTTGAAGTCATGACATGGCTGGCTTTCTTTGTCTGGCTTGCTCTGGGCCTTCTTGTTTATTTTTTCTACAGCCGACACCGCTCCGAATTCGCG
>JAJYFA010000062.1 GCA_021790995.1 Acidobacteriota bacterium | reverse complement strand
TTGTCGCCGGCGCCGGCTGGACCAAGAAGCAGCCCGACGGCCAGGTGCACACCGACCAGGCAGGCAGGCTGATCCTCGACTTTCTGCGTCTCTCCGGCGCATCGCTCGGCAGCTCCAAGTCACTCGTTGACCAGGGCGGCGAAGGGCACTCCGTACTTCCATTTCTGACGCATTTGAATCAGATTGGGCAAACCGGCGCCACGCCGCGCCACCCGAAGGGGCTTTCGACCTGCTGCCACGGCGAAGAACCTCACGTCGTCGGCTGGCGCTTCATCGGCGAGCGGCGCGCCATCTCGCTCGACCCCAACTGCGGCTGGACCCGCGGCAAGGCCGACGTCGTCTACATCGCCGACGCGTTTCAGGTGATGGCGAAGGTCAATGAGAAGCTGGCGCAGAGCTAGCTGGCCGCCGGTAGCCTCGATCCAGCAGCCTGAAGCCGGCAGCTTGCGGCTGCGGGCAAATGGCTGCCCGCCGATGTTCGATCCCTGTCTTCTGCATTCACCGGACGCCGGTGGCGCTGTGTTACGGTGGAAGATTGGAGTATTCGAACGACATGAAACCCATTACCGATTTCATCAAGCACCATTACCGTCACTTCAACGCTGCTGCGCTGGTCGATGCGGCCGAGGCATACAACAAATTGCTCGCCGATGGCGGCAAGATGTTTGTGACCATCGCCGGAGCCATGAGCACGGCTGAGCTGGGCCTGTCGCTGGCCGAGATGATCCGCCAGGACAAAATTCACGCCATCACCTGCACGGGCGCCAACCTCGAAGAGGATGTGTTCAACCTCGTCGCGCACGACTTCTATGAGCGTGTCCCGCACTACCGCGACCTGACGCCTGCCGACGAAGCGGCGCTGCTTGCCCGCCACATGAACCGCGTGACTGACACGTGCATTCCCGAGATGGAAGCCATGCGGCGTATCGAAAACGAGGTGCTGGCCGAGTGGGTAAAGGCCGACAAGGCCGGCGAGCGGTACTTCCCGCATCAGTTCATGTACAAGATTCTGCTTTCGGGCGTGCTTGAGAAGAGCTACCAGATCGACCCGAAGAACAGTTGGCTGCTGGCCGCGGCCCAGAAGAACCTGCCCATGTTCGTGCCGGGCTGGGAAGATGCGACGCTCGGCAACATGTACGCTGGCCACTGCATCTCCGGCGACGTGAAGAACGTTCACACAGTGCGCACGGGCATCGAATACATGATGGAGCTGGCCGAGTGGTACACGGAAACCACGAAAACCGCGCCGCTCGGGTTCTTCCAGATTGGCGGCGGAATCGCAGGCGATTTCCCAATCTGCGTGGTGCCGATGCTGCACCAGGACCTCCAGCGCGAGGATGTGCCGCTGTGGGCCTATTTCTGCCAGATTTCGGACTCGACAACGAGCTACGGATCGTACTCGGGCGCGGTTCCGAACGAGAAGATCACCTGGGGCAAGCTCGGCCAGAAGACGCCGAAGTTCATTATCGAGAGCGACGCAACGATTGTGGCGCCGCTGGTGTTTGCGTACGTGCTGGGCTGGTAGTGGAGAAACAGCCTGTAGCCAGTAGCTCGTAGCTGTCGGTATTTTGCTGCTGACTACAAGCTGGTGGCTCAAGGCTGGAAGCTTGCGGAATAGGAAACATTCATGAAGAGAGTTTTGCTGCTAAGTGCGGCGATGGTGTTCGCGCTGGCGTGTACGGCGCGGGCAGGCGCTCAGGAAGATCGCGGCTATTGGCAGCCGGCCAGCACCAATGCGCGCGCTATCACGGGTCAGATCAACATCAGCGAATCCAAAGTGACGATCGATTTTTGGACCTTTCCGCTGGCCCGGATTCGCCGCCTGAAGCCAGCAGAAGTGAGCGCGGTCTTCGACGCCGATATCAACGCGGGGATCGAGGGAACACTCTACCGGCTGCGCGTGCCGGCTGGACAGCGCTTTGAGCACAAGAACACCCTGTGCTCGGACGCGGACGCACAGTGGATGGCAACCTACGCTACCGGGCGCACACTCAATGTGGCGTTCTTCTCCGGCGATGACATGCCGGTCTTCACGTTCGATGCAATCCAGAATACGTCGGCCCTGTGCGGGACGTTTACGTTTGGAAGGTAGCTGGCAGCGAGCGCCTTGCTGCTATCGTTCGAGGGCCGTACTCGCGCACTCTTCCACTGGAATCGGCACCTGCTCGACAATCTCCAGCCCGAAGCCCTGCAGGGCCGGAATGTGCATCGGCGTGTTCGAGAGCAGGCGGATGCGCTGAATTCCCAAGTCGGACAGAATCTGACCGCCGAGACCAATCGCGCGCACGATGCGGCCGGTGCGGGCCTGCGCGCCTTCGCGGGCGCGAAGTTCCCGATGAAGAATGATACGGCCCGCGTGCTCTTCGGAGCCGCGGACGGGGATGGCGGACCCCTCGGCATCGAAGGCCGCGATCTTTGCCTCTACGGGCACGTGCTCAACCTCAAAGCCACGCGAGGTGTTGTGCAGGTAGAGGATCACGCCGCAGCCAGCCTCGGCGATCATGCGCATGGACTGATCGAGAATCTCGCGACAGTGGCAGTCGGCCGAGAAGACGTCGCCGGCGGTGCATCGGGTGTGCACGCGGACAAGCACGGGATGCGGGCAGGGCGCGCGGGACTCGGTAGCGGCGCCGTTGGTGGCGTCAGGGAGCGTGCACGGGAACGGCCCGGCATGGAAGGCGGGGCAGCCGGGACAAAGATCGCCGCGGATCAGCGCGAGATGGCTCTCGCCGCCGTTCACTTCGCTCTCGTAAGCGATCATGCGGAACTCGCCATAACGAGTATGGATGACGGAGTCGCCGGCACGGACGATATAGCGCTCGTGGCGAAGGCGGTAGCGAATCAATTCGGCGACGGTGAGAATTTTGAGACCGTGCTCACGGCAAAAGAGGGTCAGGTCCGGAATCCGGGCCATCGTGCCGTCGTCCTTCATGATCTCGCAGATGACGCCGGCAGGAGTAAGACCGGCCATGCGGGCCAGATCGACGGAGGCCTCTGTTTGACCGGCGCGGACCAGGACGCCGCCGCGGCGGGCGCGCAGCGGAAAGACGTGGCCGGGACGGGCAAGATCGGCAGCCGTCGAGCGGGGCTCGATGGCGGTGCGGATGGTGTGAGCGCGGTCGGCGGCCGAGATGCCGGTGGTGACGCCTTCGCGGGCCTCGATCGTCTCGGTAAACGCGGTCCCGAAGCGCGAGGAGTTCTGCTGCGTCATGGGAAGCAGGTGCAGGTAGTCGGCGCGCTCCTCAGTGAGGGTGAGACAGATGAGACCGCGGCCGTAGCGGGCCATGAAGTTGATGGCCTCGGGGGTAACATGCTCGGCGGCCAGCGTCAGGTCGCCTTCGTTCTCGCGATCCTCGTCGTCGACCACGACGACCATGCGGCCGGCACGGATCTCGTCAAGGGCGCCGGGAACGTCGGTGAACGGGGGCTCGGGAGTACGGGGTGTGTTGGTCATGGTGCGTTCTTATTTTCGCATGGAGCGCGATGCCGCAGCGTGACGGCGCGCATGGAGGCAGCGGCGGAGCCGGCATGAGACCAAGCCGCGGGTTGGCCTATTCACACTCCAGAAAGTGCCTGTCGAGCCAATTTCGAGTCTGCAATGGGCGTCAGGCTGCGGATTCGGGGATAAGGGCAACAAAAACGCCGCCCCGAAGGCGGCGTTTTTGCTTGTTCTGGCTAAAGTCCTACAACGTGGATTCAATCTCAAAGCCCCAGGCCTCGAGCAAAGCCTCAGGGATATACTTCGAATTCTTGTTACGGCGTGCCCACTCGCGAAGGCGGGTGGAGCGGATGTATTGATCAGGGGGCAGCTTGAACTCCTTGGTGATCTGCTCGAAGGAGGTGACTGTGGGCACAACAGGGCCAATGGGCTCTGGTTTGCCCCAATTCGGATTTCCACGACGCTTTGCCATCGATTTGTGTGTCCTTGAAAGGAGGTTTTGCGAATCGTCCTCGGACAGGGACGGGGGGTCAATAGGATCCGAGGCACGTTTATTGTTATTTTACGGATATTTTGTTCAAAAATCAATAGAAAAGAAGGATTACAACAGGATTTGCAGCAAGGCGTGAGGCAAACGGATCGCTCTGTATAAACGATTGTATTTGCTGGACTTATTTTACCTCGCTCGCGCTGGTTCGGGAACAGCCGGGCGGCTCGGAGCGTAGAAAGCTGGCAGCCGTAAAGGCTGAGGTGGAAAACTAGTCTCATGACTTCGTTTCGCGCAGCAATTGTCACGGGAGTCCTGCTATTGGCAGGGGCGGTGTTTTGCCCCGCAGTGGAGTTAACGGTAAGCCGGCAAGCACTGGAGCGAACCCTTAGACAGCAACTCTTCAGCGGACCGGACGGGCGCTACTATCTCAAAGGAAATTCTCATTCTGCGTGCTTTATCTCCGTCGAGGATCCGCATCTAAGCTTTCAGCAGGACAGGATTGTCGTGCACATGAAGGCTGTAGCGCGCCTGGGCGTGCATGGGGTCTGCCTCAGGGCCATCACGCTGCCGGCCGAGGTTTCGCTGGAGCCTGACGCCGAGGGAGAGACGGTCGGCTTCCGCGATGCGCGGCTCGACAAGATCTCCGGCCGGAAGGAGATCAATTTTGTGCTGGCGCCGTTCCTGCGCGGTGATGTGCCGAAAAACATGAAAGTCAATGCCGCCGATCTGCTGCGCAAGGCGCTCGTGGGATCAACGGCCACCTCGGGCTACAAGATAGCGCTCGACCGGTTGAAGATTCATTCTGTTCAGGTCAATGGCGACAAACTGGTGGTCGATGCAGATGGAGATTTGAGCGTGGAGTGAAAGGACAGGGAGCAACCAGCGAAACCGCCGACTTGCGGATTGGCCAACACGCTGCGCTTCCCTGAGGTCAGACCACCGCGCTAGAATAAAGCAAGGACAATCCGAAATTCCGCAGTGATAAAATTCGAGGTTTGGAGAGAAACATGCCTGAAGCATCGTGTGACATTGGCCTGATCGGCCTTGCAGTGATGGGACAGAATCTAGTCCTCAACATGAACGACCACGGATTCAAGGTGGCCGTCTTCAACCGCACCGTTTCAAAGGTCGACGACTTTCTGGCCAATGAAGCCAAGGGAACTCAAGTGGTAGGCGCTCACTCCATGGCGGAGCTGGCCGGCCTGCTCAAGCGTCCGCGCCGGGTCATGCTGATGGTGAAGGCCGGCTCGACCGTGGATGCGATGATCGACCAGATCTTACCCTATCTGGAAGCGGGCGACATCGTCATCGATGGCGGCAACTCGCTGTTTACCGACTCGACGCGCCGCACCAAGGATCTGGCTGAGAAGGGCATTCTATTCATTGGCACCGGCGTCTCCGGCGGTGAAGAGGGTGCGCGCCGCGGCCCGTCGATCATGCCGGGCGGCAACCCTGCCGCATGGCCGCATGTGAAGCCGATCTTCCAGGCCATCGCTGCAAGGGTGGAAGACGGATCGCCCTGCTGCGACTGGGTGGGCGAAGAGGGCGCCGGGCACTTCGTCAAGATGGTGCACAACGGCATCGAGTACGGCGACATGCAGTTGATCTGCGAGGCCTACGACCTGCTGCACCGCGGGCTGGGAATGACGGCCGACGAGCTGCACGATGTCTTTGCCGAGTGGAACAAGGGTGAGCTCGACAGCTACCTGATCGACATCACGCAGCAGATCTTCACCAAGAAAGACGACGACGGCGCGCCGCTGGTGGATAAGATTCTGGACACTGCGGGACAGAAGGGCACCGGCAAGTGGACCGTCATCAGCGCGCTCGACGAGGGCCAGCCGGTGACGTTGATCGGCGAGTCGGTCTTCGCGCGCTGCCTGTCGGCGCTCAAGGAAGAGCGCGTCGAAGCGGAGAAGGTGCTGCGTGGACCGAAGTCGGCTCCGAAGGTCGGCGACCGCGCCAAGTTTATCGAGGACGTGCGCCGCGCTCTCTTCTGCTCCAAGATCATCAGCTATGCGCAGGGCTACATGCTGCTCCGCGCGGCGGGCAAGGAGTACGGCTGGAACCTGAACATGGGCGGCATCGCGCTGATGTGGCGCGGAGGCTGCATCATTCGCAGCCAGTTCCTGGGCAAGATCAAGGACGCCTTCAAGAAGAACCCCCAGCTCGACAACCTGCTGCTCGACAGGTTTTTCTCGGGCATCGTGAACAAGTACCAGGCTTCGTGGCGCAAGGCCGTGATGCACGCCGTCAAGCTGGGCGTGCCCACGCCGGCCTTCTCAACGGCGCTTGCGTTCTTCGATGGCTACCGCACCGCGCGCCTGCCTCAGAATCTGCTCCAGGCGCAGCGTGACTTCTTCGGCGCGCATACCTATGAGCGTGTCGACAAGCCACGTGGCGAGTTCTTCCACACCAACTGGACAGGACACGGCGGACGCGTGGCGTCGTCGACGTACAACGCCTAAAGGCAGTAAACAGGGAGTAGGGAACAGGGAATAGAAAACCGGCGGCGATCTCCGAGAGGAAATCGCCGCCGGTTTGTTTGCGCAACGCTTCAAAATTCTCTATCTACCGCAGTGTGTCCACGGGCGCGGGGTCCATGTCGGCGTAGTCCTGATTCTCCCCGCCCATGCCCCAGCAGAAGCTGTAGGCGCGGGTGCCTACGCCGGAGTGAATCGACCAGCCGGGCGAGACAACGATACCCTTGTCGGCCATGACGATGTGGCGCGTCTCGGCCGGCGGCCCCATGAAGTGCATCACGCGCGCGTCCGCTGCGACGTTGAAGTACATGTAGACCTCAGAGCGGCGCATATGAGTATGCGGCGGCATGGTGTTCCAGTTGCTGCCTGGCGCAAGATGCGTCACGCCCATCACGAGCTGGCAACTGCGCGCTCCCTGAAGATGGATATACTTGCAGATTGTCCGCTTGTTGCAGGTTTCGAGGCTGCCGAGTTCGGTGGGCTGCGCCTCATCCTTACGCACCAGCGCGACAGGATAGGCGGCGTGCGCCGGGTAGCTCAGCAGATAGTAGACTGCGGGCGCTGATTTGTCGTTTGACGCGAAGCTGACCTTCCGGTTGCCGCGGCCGATGTAGAGCACGTCGAGGTTGTTCAGCTCATAGCTCTTGCCTTCGACGGTAATCGTGCCCGCGCCGCCGATATTGAGCGCACCAAGCTCACGGCGCTCGGTGAAGTACTCGGCGCGAAGATCGGGATCGGCCGGCAATGCGATCGGCGAGTCGAGCGGAGCCGCAAAACCAACCACGGCGCGGTCGAGATCGACGTAGTTGAGATGCAGCTTGCCGGGCTCGTGGAGCGCATCGAGCAGGAAGGTTTCGCGGATCTCGCCGGTCGTCATGCGCGGATAGCGCACGGGGTCAGCCATCAGTACGGTCTTCATAATCTCTCCTGGGAGCAGCCTGCCGCGATCGGCATTGCGCGGGCCGCCGGTTGGCGGGCTGCTCCGCGGCGCACATGGGCAATGCATTTGCCATGCGTTCAGCAGCAGTCATCTCGCGCACTCGATCGGTCACAGCGCCGTTGCGGCAACAACTCCATTTTACTGCGGCGGCAGGCCGCGATTGCAGAGCAAGAGGAGGATGGGCGGCGACTGGAGCAAGAAACACGATTGAGTGGAAGACAAGCCGTGCTAAACTTTACGCGAGTCTCGATCCCCAACAACCTCAAGACGACAACGGAGTAGCAGGTGAAAAACCTTTTGAGGGGTTTGATATCGAGGCCGGTCACGCAACGCTGCTTCCTGCAGATCCTTAAGCTGTGCCACGCGGGAATGAACTATGGCGGAGGACATTCACCGGCCGACAGTGGAGAGCGCGATGCGCTTGCTCTGGTTCGCAAGTCGGTCGATCCATCCCGGAGCCTCACTCTCTTCGACGCCGGCGCCAACGACGGCGAGTATCTGAAGCACGCTCTGGGGATTGTCGGAGACCGGGCGAGGATTTTTGCCTTTGAACCGCAGACCTTGTGCTACGAACGGCTGCGCGCGCGGTTTGCGAGCGAATCCCGGGTCGAACTGGTCAAGGCTGCGTTAGGGAGCGCCACCGGAACGGCCGAGCTTTTTGCACGGGTGCCAGGCGAGTCGACGGCTTCGCTGCACCGCAACACGATCGCCGGACAGGCAGCTTCAGAGATCGTGCAGATGACCACCGTCGACGAGGTCTGCCGCAAAAAGGAAATCGGGCGGATCGATCTTCTCAAAATCGACACTGAAGGGAGCGAGATCGACGTGATCGCAGGCGCAGCGGCCATGATCGAGGCCGGCCGCATTGCGTTTATCCAGTTCGAGTTTGGCGATCCGTTTCTTCATACTCCCTTTCACTTCCTCGATCTGTGGGATCGGCTTTCTCCGCGCTATGCCATCCACCGCATTCTCCGGCACGGCCTCACCGAGGTGCGCGCTTACTCTGCCGACCTTGAGATTTACAAGGTCGCCAACTTCCTCTGCGTACAGAGATACTGAAGGCAGCGAGGCAAGGGGCGGCTGGCTGCGAGGTTGGCCGGCCGCAGCGGAATCGCCTTACTGCGCGGGTTGTGCAGGCGGTTTCGTCGGGTTCCAATTGTCCGCGCCACGCAGAAAGATCTGCGGCTCATACTGCGCCGCCTGCTCGGGCGTGAGGAAGTGTGTGTGCGGATCGCGCTGATCGTGATGCGCGCCGGGGCCGGTGGAATCGAACTCCGCATAGTAAGCAGTGTCGAGCGAGTGGGTTTCGCCGGGATGCCATTCGCGCCAACCCGCCGGGTCGATCTTGTCATTCATCCACGTGTGCATATAAACGACGGTCGCGTAGGGCCGCCACGGACGACCAAGATAAATCGGTCCGCTGACGCCTGGATCGGCAGTGAGGCGGCAGTGATCCAGAACAAAGCCGGAGTCCTGCGCCGGATCGTGCTTTGACTGCGCGGTGATGAAGCCGCCATCGTGCGGCGTGGAGTGAATCTCGCAGTTCTCGAAGACGGCTTTGCTGTCGCCAAAGATGAAGTCGACATTGCCGGCCACATAGCAATCGGAGAAGTACTGGCGCGGCGCGGCACAGTTCTGTCTGTCTGGGCCGCAATGCGTACCCAGATAGACCGTGTCCTGATTGCCGAGCAGACGCACGTTGTGGAAGACGGCGCGGTCGCCGGTGACGAGAATGGCGAGGGCCTGCGAGCCGGCGGGCAACTGCGGATGCGTCCTGTTGAAGTCATTCTCGATGGTGATGTTTTCAGCCCGGAAGTGATCGGCCGTGACATTGACGGTAGCCGAGTGGAGTGTGCCGCCGTTCTGGCCGGCGCTCCGGTCGTTCACGATGACAGTCTTGCTCGCGTCGGAGTTGGCGCTGCGGATGATGATGTTGGGCTTGTCGATGGTAAGCACTTCGCGGTAGACGCCAGGTGAGACCGAGAGCACCGCGCCGCCGGTTTTTGGCGCCATATCGAGCGCGCGCTGGATGGAGTAATAATCGCCTGTGCCGTCGGCTGCGACGTAAAGAGTTTTGTCTTCGGGCGGAATCTTACCGGCCATCTCGGGCGCGGATTTTTGATCGTCTGGGAACGGGACGAAGCGCGCGCTGCAATCGAGCGGTTGACCCGGCACGGCGCCGGGCGCTTCGGTGTCAGTTACGTCTTCGCCCTTGGGCACGAGGTTTCCGAGGTGCGGTCCGAGGGTGATGTCGGCGTCCTGGTTGTAGAAGAGCGAGTCTTTCTGATCGTCGGCAAAGACGTTGTCGAGCCGGATTCCGAGTTTGTGGCCGGGCTGGGAATCGAGCCCCAGGAAGGTATAGGCGCCGGGCGTGAGCACGTGCACGTTTTCGAGCACGATGTCGTTGTAAATGGGCAGGCGATCGCCCGTGAATGTGGTGTAGTGCGGCGTGAAGACCAGCGGGTTGGGCACGTTGCGGATGCAGACGTTGCGATAGACAACCTGATGAACGAGGCCGCCGCGGCTGCGGTCGGACTTGATGCGCAGGCCATTGTCAGCGCCGTCGATCGTGAGGTCTTCGACAAGAAGATGATCGACGCCGCCGAAGGTTCCGCTGCCGATCGACATGCCGTGGCCGGAGTAAAAGTGGTCGTGCAGAACAGACATGTTCGAGACGCTGCCGGCGCCGCTCGGCTTGAGGCAAACATCGTCATCGCCAGTATGAATATAGCTGTAGGCGATGGTGATGTTTTTGGAAGAGCCGGGATCGATGCCGTCGGTGTTGCGCGCGGTTTTGGGCGTCATGATCTTGACGCCCCACGCCGTAAAACCGTCAGTCTGATTCACTGCGACGTGGAAGCCGGGCGAGTTGCGCAGCGTGATCTTGTAGAGGATAAAGCCGTCGACGTGACGCAGCGCGATCATGGAAGGCACATTTTGTTGCAGATCCTTCACCTTGGCCTCGTGCGCCAGATCCCACCAGGTGACGTTCTGGCCAAGGAGGTTGGCGCCGCCGCGGGCGTCGATGGAACCCTCACCCATGATGCCGGAGTTCGTGGCGCCGCTGGCGGAGATGAGCGGCTTACAGCCACGGCGGCGCATGGAGACGATTCCACAACTACCGGGCGCGAGGTCGTAAACACGGGGATCGCGCGAGGCAACGAGGGCCGCATTTTTGCCGACCACGAGTGTGACGCCGGGGCGAAGCGTGAGCGGACCGGTAAGGAAGACGTTCTTTCTGCCGTGCGCGCGTAGAACGACCGCGTGGCCCGGCACGCAGTGGTCCATCGCGTCCTGAATGCGGACCGTTGAGAGCTTTTGCTCGTCGGCGAGCGCAATGCTGCCTTGACTGGAGGCAATGTCGGCATCGAGGGTGACGCACGCAGGAGGGATTTGGGGCTCGGTGACAGTGCGGGTGTCCTGGGCCGATAGACCGAAGGCAACGAAGAACGGGAAGGAGACAAGAAGGGCGCGGACGGTATGCATAAGTTCCCCCATCGGCATGAGCCGGTACAACGGAAAGAGCGAGTGGAATGAGCCAGCGAAACCAGAACGATGCTGCGTGGACTGACCACGTGAAAAATCTACTGTATAGGAACAGAGCGGTGCTTCGTCAAGCCCTTGCAGTTGGCCGTAGATCAGAGCAGATTTTCGCGGTTGCCTGCGCCCGGCAAGTTGATTGCTGGTCAGACCTTTCACGCATTACAATCGGAAGGGTTCGCACGATCTATTAAACGTCCGAAGGCCGTAATCAAAGCAAAAAAAGGATGGAAGAAACGGAATGAAATCGCTCTTGTTGTCGATTGGGGCAGCAGTTTTAGTGGCAGGAGCAGCAGCCCAGGCGCAACAGCCGCAAGCGCACCCCTCCACAAATTCCGCCAAGGTGCGGATCGCATTAATTGGCGACTCAACGCAGACGAAGAGCGCCGGCTACGGGCTAGGCTTCTGTGCGAACCTGACCGGCGTGGTTTGCATCGACGACGCCAAGGGCGGCGCAAGCACAAAGACCTACTACAACGAGGGCTACTGGGCAAAGGCGCTCGCCGACAAGCCCGATTACATGCTGATCCAGTTCGGGCACAACGACGAAGCATCGCCGCGGCATCTGCCGCGCGAGACGAACTTGCGGACCGAGTACCCTGCGAACCTGAAGCGTTACGTCGAAGAAGCGCGAGCGCACGGCATCGTTCCCATTCTGGTGACGCCATTGACGCGGCGCTACTACGGCGCCGATGGCAAGATTCACTCAGATCTGCTGGCCCACTCCGCGGCGATGAAGAAAGTTGCGGCCGAAGAGCACACGCCGCTGATCGATTTGCAGGCCGATAGCATCGCCTATCTCGACAAGCTCACCGAGACGCAGGCAAACGCGTTGGGGATCACAAAAAAAGACGCCGATGGCAACACGATTCCCGACAAGACGCATTTGAACGCTGAAGGATCGTATGTCTTTGGGCGGATCGTCGCCGTTGGTTTGGGCAAGGCTGTGCCGGCGCTCGCGAAGTATGTGCGGCCTGAAGCGGCGAAATTGCCCCCGGATTTGCAACGGACGGTCGAGTTCCTGCACGGTGCGCCGGTAAAGATTGTGCTCGCTGGCGACTCGACGGTGAACAACGGCGGCGGATGGGGACCGGGATTTTGCGCAGACCTCACTCCAAACGTGACCTGCGTGAACCTGGCGCGGAACGGGCGCAGCTCGAAGAGCTACTACAACGAGGGCGTGTGGAAGACCGCGCTCGCGCAGCACGCGGACTACATTCTGATCCAGTTCGGGCATAACGACCAGCCGGGCAAGGGGCCGGCGCGCGAGACCGATCCCAACACGACCTACGCGGCCAACATGCGCCGCTACATCGATGAGGCTCGCGCAGAAGGCGCCCGTCCGGTGATTGTGACCTCGCTCTCGCGGCGGAACTATAGAAATGGCGCACTGGTGGAAGATCTGACGGCTTACGCGCAGGCAGCAAAGCGCGTGGCCGAGGAAGAAGGCGTGCCGGTGATCGACCTGAACGCCGAGAGCACGCGACTGCTCAAGAGGATGACGCAAGAGCAGGCAGACCAGTTTGACGCAGTGGGCCATCCCGATGCGGCGGGAATAAAGATCGACCGCACGCACCTGAATGCGTTTGGGTCGGAGACCTTTGGGCGCATGGTGGCCAACGACCTGGCGCGGATTTGCCCGGAGCTGGGACCGGACGTGAAAGGGCTGCCGATCCCGCAGGCGCCGGCAGTGACACCAGCGGCGAAGTAGCCCCGGAACTCCGATCCGCGGTCTGCGCGCGACTCCGAAACTGCCGTGCTCAACGATTGAGCCGTCCCAGGCCGCAAGGTGGAACTTGTGGCGCCCACAGGGTCAACAGACTTTTCAAAACGCGCCTGATATCTGCGGCCGAATTCGACGACCTGCGCTTGCCTCGCTCTTTGCCGCAAGCGAGGTGTGAGCACAGATTCGCCAGCCCGCGATCCCCTCGCTTCGCCGGTTCTATTGCGGCTGCACGTTGACGGTGAAGTTCAGGCGCTGTGCGGCGACGGCGTTATCGACATAGGCGGTTGCCGTGACCTGGAGGGTGGCTACGCCCAGCGGCGTGCCGGTGTTGGCGACGATTGTGGAAGAGCTGCTGCAGCCAATGCCGACTCCCACCAATCCACTGAGCAACAGGAGCAGGACCAGGAAGCGGCGCGGACCCTGGCGCAGGAAGACGCGCGAGCGGCGTCCAAACGGAAGCAGGAAGAAGACCACCCCGGCCAGCATGGCGCCGCCCGCGGCCCGCAGCCAGAACGGGATGAGCGACCGCGGCTTGCCCAGGGCAGCGTAGGCCGGACCTCCGGTGGCGTACGTTTGCACCACAAACGTAACGGTGGCGGTGGGCGTGACCTGTTGCGGACTGACGCCGCAGGTCATGTCGTCCTGCGTGGGAACGGTGCAGATGACCTGCACCTGGCCGGCATAGCCGCCCACGCTGGTGACAATGAACGACTCCGAGGCCGCGCCACCTTTGGCGATGTTGAGGTTTGTGGGTGGGTTCGAGAGCGAGGCGGTCAGCGTGAAGCCCTGCACATTGATTGCAACCACGTTCGATGTGGCGGCGCCGTAGGCGGTGTCGCCCTGATAGACGGCAGTGAGCGAGTCCGACCCTCCGGGCAGCGTCTGAACGGAAAGAGTCGCGGTAGAAGAATCGGCGCCCGATGCCGGAGCGAGGATTGCGGAGCCGATGAGAGTGGTTCCGTTGTAAAAGAGGACGGTCCCGGTCGGGTTCGGCTCGGTGCTGCCCGAGGGCGCGGCGGTTGGCGTCACGGTAGCTGTGAGGGTGACGCTGGCGCCGGACTGTGCCGTGGCGTTGTTCGCGGCAAGAACCACGCTGGCGACGGCTTTGCTGGCGGCAAGGGTGTAAGGTTGCGTTGTCGAGGCACTGTAGTTACTGTCGCCCGCATAGCTGGCCACAATCGAATTTGCGGCCGCAGTGAGAGTGGCGGAGAAGACCGCGCTGGTGACGCCGCCAGTCGTGGAGAATGAAACCGGACTGAGAGACGTGCCGTTGATGGTCAGAGTGACACTGCCGGTGGGTGGAAGTTTGCCTGCTGGCGGGCCGCTTGAGGCGACGCCGGCGGTAACGGTGATGGTGACCGTCAAGCCCAGGGATGGTGAATTCGTTGAGGGCGTAATGGCAAGCACGGTTGGGCTCGGCTCGGACGTGACGCTCAAGAGATCGAGATCGTCGGTCGCGTTGTAGGCGCCGGTGGGGTCGTTGTAACCGATGCCGAGCTTGTAGGGGACGGCAGTGGTCCCGCTCGGGTAGTTGTAGAAGCTGGAAAGATTCAAAGTGAACGTTGCGCTGCTGCCTTTGGCGGCGCTGCCGCTGGAAACAAGCGTGGCGGCGGGCGTGAGCGTGTAGTAGTTGGCCGAGTTCAGCATCGTCACGTTGCCGGTGGGGATGCCAGCGCCCGTGGGATCGACCACCGTGGCTGTGAAGGTAACAACCGCCGATGGATTGTAAGTATTGTTTGCCTGCGCAGGTGAAACGGTGAGCGTGATGGTGGGTGTGGTCGCAGAAGCCGTAGCCAAAGTGGAGACGAGCTTGCGCACATCGGGCACGCCCAGACCGGTGGCGAGATCGTAGCCGGCGACGGCGGCAAATCCGAGCTGGCCGTTCGCGTTGCAGCCCGAGCTGCCTGGCGCGCACGCAAGCTTCGCCGCCCCCTGGGTGACATCACTGAAGACGCCACCGATGCGGCTCGCTGCGTAGAGGCTCGGCGTCAGGTTGCCTTGTGCGCCGTTCTTCTGATCGATGAGCGCCACGATGCCCGCAAAGTAAGCTGCAGCCACGCCGCTGCCGCCGCTGCGCACGAGCGTGCAACCGGAGGTTGCGCCCGAGCCGCTGAGGCAAAAGGCAAGACCGGGATTGGCACTCGAATCGAAAGCCGTGGGCAAGGCGAGATCGGGCAGAAGGCGGTTGCGCGCGGCGGTGGAACTGGCGCCCGCAAGTTCTGCCGGGAGCGGCTGCCAGGCCCTCCTTGCATAGAGCGTGCTGCTGCCTCCGCCGCTTGCGTAAGCCGGGTCTGCGGGATTGACAGGCGACCATGCCGCGAGAGCCGAGTTCCCTGCCCCGGCGCCACCTGCGGCGTAGGCGGCCACGCCGACGGCGGTGTTCCATGGAGTGGAAGCCAGAGCGTTGACGGCAAGACCGGTTGAGACCGGAACAGCGCCACCTGACGGAGTGCAAGCGGCGGCTCCGCTATCGCCAGCGGCGGCAACGACCGTGATCCCCTCGGCCGCCGCCTGCCGGTAAAGCGCGGAATAAAACGCCTGGTGCGCGGGACTGAGCGCCGCTTCGCAGGCGGAGTAGCCAACAACGACTACGTTGGCGAGGTTTTGATCGGCAATGGCGGCGAGCGATAGGTCGACGCCGTCGGTGGCGCTGGTTGAGGCCGCTGGCGCAAGCAGAATCTTCGCGGCTGGCGCTGCTGCGCCTGCCCAGGATGCGGCGAAGGTGGCTTCGGCCTGGCCGTCTGTCAGACCTGGATCGGGACCACTGATGGAGACCTGGAGCGGCGAGGCGGGCAGCTCGAAGGTGGAGCGGAAGGCGGCAACGTCGGCGCTGTTCACGTTGCTGCGCGAGACGATGGCGATGGTTTGGCCGGCGCCGTTGACGCCCTGCGACGCGAGCGGCGCAACGCCGAGAAGCTGCGCCGCAAGCCGCGGCGTGAAAGCAGCAGCCTCGGCAGGCGAGGCAAGCGACGCGAGGTCGGCGGCTGAGACCGTGAGCGGCTGCGGCGTGGTGAGCGCGGGTGCGGAAACAGAGCCATCGAGCGAGACAAGGCCCGCAATGACGGGAGCGAGCGCAGCGGGAACGGCGATGCCCGATGCAAGTACTGCGCGGCTGCTGCCGGAGACCGAAATCAAGTGAACCTGTGCGCCGAAGGCCTGCTCAACCTCGCCGGCCGTGCCGGAGAACTCGACCCAGCCAAGCCCCGCAGGCAGCGGCGCTGCCGTGAAACCCTGGCTGGAGAGCCATGCGGCGACGGCGGCAACATCGACGGAGCTGTTGGCGTAGGCGCGGGCAAACGCCTGCGGCGTGAGCCACTGGTGATAGTTGGGTGAAGCGGGATTCTGAAGGCGTGCAAGCTCGGCGGCGAGCGCCTGCTGCTGGGATGGCGCGGGCGCAAGCAGGAGCAGCATTCTGGCGAGCGGCTGGTCTGCCGGGGCAACGCCCAGGTCGATTGCCGCCGGATTCAGTGCGGGCTTGCTAAACGGAATGGCGACGGTCGCGCCGCTGCGCCAGTCACCCACGACACGCGGCTGCGGCGAAGGGAGGGTTGCAGCCGGCAAACTCTGCGCTGCCGCGAGAACGGTACCGGCGAAGAGACTGCCCAGCAGCGCAATAGCAAGCGGCAAACTCAGGCTTCGTGGCTGCACGTTCTCCCTCGTCCAAATGAAAATTCGGGGGCACACTCTCCGCTCTGGCTGGAGCGGCCGAACTCCCATCATCCTGCAGAAAATCGCTCTACACTTCCCCATATTTTGTGGAGCGATGCACACATTCCGCAGAGCTTGGCACTGATTGTAGAACGGCAAGCGGCAAGCGGAGCAGATTCTTGACGCCCGCTGAGCGATCGCACCTCAATTTCCTGGCGATGTGCGAACGGCCTTGAGTCCCATAGAGATCCTGCAAGGCGCAACCACGAAGGATCTGCGTAGGGGATGACAAAGGCGTTTGCGCGGAGCCTGCCCGGCAAAGGAAGCGGTCCATCTCCAAAATGCAATTGCCCTGCATCCCTTTCCGCAGCAGGAACACGGAAAGGGTACGGGGCAACTTGAGAGAGACAGACTCCTGACCGCTAATGAATGCCAAGGACAGAGAGTACCTTGGGTTTGGATTCGTCGACGGCCAGCAGATTGTGGCAGGCCGAGCAATCCTGAGTAATGAAGGTACCATCCTTGGCTACGTGGTCGCTGTCGTGGCAGCGGAAGCAGCCGGGATAGCTCTGGTGCCCGATGTGATTCGGGTGCGTGCCCCAGGTGACCTTCATGAACGGGAAGACATTCTGGCTGTAGAGAAGGTAGAGTTCCTTTCCGGCAGCCTGCACCAGCGCCGCTTTCTCCGTGAGCACTGCGGGATTCTGACTGCGGTAGAAGGCTTCGAGCCCGGCGGGAATCTTCACCCGCGCCTCCGCCTGGCTTGTGTAAGAGCCTTTCAGCAGCGCCAGACCTTCCTTGTGAATGTAAGGCAGCGAGGGGCTGATGGAGCCAGCGGCCATGGCGCTATTGATGGCCTCTTCGGCGGTCACAAAGGTATGCGCCGCGCGGTTGTGGCAGTCGATGCAATCCATCACGCGCCGTTCGCCCTTCGGCTCAGCGCCGTTCAGAGCCGATGCGACGTAGGTGGTCTGGGATCCGTCGGGATTGGTGCGCTCGACCCAGGGAATCGTGGTGCGCGAGGGATCGGTGGCGATGTATTCGATGTGACCCAGGTGCACGCCGTGGATGCCAATGTAATGCGAGAGCGAGTCTACGCCGCCGAGGTGCAGGATCAGCACCGTCTGCGTCTCGGTGTTTTTCTCGTCATCTGCAAAATCCGACTTGACGAGCAGTTTGTCGCCGTCGAAGCGCCGGGGCGAGTGGCAGGACTCGCAGGTGTAGCGCGCCGGCCGCAGGCTGGTGACCGGCGAGGGAATCGGCGTCGGATAGGTGGGAATCAGTCTGGGCGCAAGCGGCACCAGGGGATGAAGCGTGACTTCAATGAGCTGTTTGGTACCGTTGATCTTGGCGCTGAAGTATGCCTCTGCTCCGGAGCCGATGTGGCACTCAACGCAGGCCACGTGCGAGTGGGGAGAGACCTTATAGGCCGTGTACTCGGGGCTCATCACGTGGCAGGAGCTTCCGCAGAATTGCGGGGAATCCATGTATGTGGCGCCGTGATAGCTGGCCGTGGCGACCACAAGAAAGTTGACGACGGTCGCCACCAGCACGATGTCGATGCCGTGGCGGAAGATACGATCGTTCAGATCGACCTTCGGAAACTCCGCCGGGATAAGGCCCTCCCTGAGCAGCTTTCTGCGGCGCAGGACGATGCCGACCGGGATCAGCGCCAGGCCGATCAGGAAAAGCATCGGGAGAAACAGAAAGAAAATGATTCCGAGATAGGGATTGGAACTGAGATGGCCGGCCATCTGGGCCATCCAATAGCTGATCATGGTGACGCCGGAACCAGTCGTGATGGCGCCACCGGCCAGGCTGACCGGGTTATTGCCGAAGAAAAGGGCCGGACGAATCCACTCTTCGCGGAGTTTCTGTAAAACCGACACGTCTATTTTGCCTCCAGGCATGTGCGGGCTCGCCTGGCGATGGCGAGCCCGCATCGATGCTACTGCGCTCGTGTACTCCGAGCGCGCCAACGGAAAAACCAGCGGAGCCAGCCAGATTCAGCCCAGCACGGTCAGAACAGCCAGCTTTCTCCGCTGCGCCGCGAGTTGAGGCTACTTCAGGGTCTTGAAGTACGCCGCCACAGCCTTTACCTGCGCGTCATTGAGCCCACCAATGGCCTTCATTTTGCCCTTGCCGCTCTTGATGGTGGTCTCGATCTGAGCCACAGAGAGGCCCTTCATCGAGGGATCGGAGGCCGGCTTGATGCCCATCATCTTGGCCATCCCGGCGCTGGGTGTGCCGGTGGCGCCGTGGCACATGGCGCACCTGGATTTGTAGGTCGCTGCGCCGCTTTGGGCGAAGCACATGGCACCAGCCAAAGTGACAGCCGCAGCCAGTACGATTTGAGAACGAAGCAATTTCTTCATAACGAAGCTCCTTTGAAAAATTTGCGGCCCACACGGGCAATCCTGCGCTTGCCCCATATTTTGGTAGCTTGCTCAGGGCCGTGATACCTGCTGTTCGTACTGCACTCGCTATGGTAACAGGGGCCTACCCGTACAAACCGGCGCGACCGGGTTCCGAGGAGCCGGTTTACCATTCGCAAAACGGGGTGAGCCTATTTTGCGGCATTGCGCCGGGCTCACCCCCCTATTAAGACTTGCCATTCATCCCGGTGTCAGAACTCCCAGTGCATGCCAAGCGTGATGTTGTTGGCATGGAAGTTACGCGGAGCGGTAAACCCGTACATGGGCGAATTTGCGTACATTGCCGTGTTCGGAACACTGCTGCAGGATGTTACCGGCAGCGGACTGGGGGTGCCTATGCTCAGGCTGGGGTTGGTGTTGCAATATTCCGCACCGGAGCGGCCGCCCTCGCCATAGCCGAAGTAGTCGTATTCACCGTTCCAGATCAGTCCAGGGTGAACCGTCCACGCGACCTGTACAAAGGGAGTCTGATCGGTGGAAACGAGCGATCCGTTCACGTCCGAGGTATCGGTAAAGAACCGGCTGCCGTTCACGGAGCTGATCCGGTAGCCAAGGTGGGAGTGAAGCCTGGTCACCGGGTTGTAGGTGAGGGCCACCGAGGCGAACTGCGTGGGGGCGTCCTCGAAGTCCTTCCCCGGTCCGGCAAGAATGGTCTGCGACCCGTATCCTGCTTTGACCGGCGCGCAGAGATTTCCGCTCGGGAAGGCAATGCCGGGCACCACGCCACCGCCAGGCAGCAGGGTAGCGGCGCTCTCGAAGCAGCCGTTCACCGACAGGTATACATCGTCATAGGTGTAGTTGAAGTCGAGCCCGTAGCGATCGTTCGGGAACAGATCGGTTGCCAGGCTGACAATCCGCGAATGATCGACGTGATCCATCGGTCCATAATAGGGCGTTGTATTGCCCGGGATGCTCTGGTTGTTATTGGTGTTGTTATGGCGCTCAAGATCGTTGAAGGCGCCGGAGACCGTAGCCCAGGCCTTCGGGCGATAGATGGTGTGCACGCGGTAGTGGCGGAGCTGACGGAATCCCATCGGCGTAAACGCGTTGTCGTTGTACATCGCCTCGAAGCTGCCGTCGATGGTCCAGTTGTTCGAAGGGCGAAGGGCGGCGTTGACGATGCCGCCGTTTTCGTGAATGGTGACCTCGCCGGAGGTGGTGTTGTTGGCTGGAATCGGAATGTTGTGCGGCGAGGTTCCCTGACCTTCCGCGATCATATGATACTGATAGCGATAGGTGAACGAGAAGGTCATGCGCGGCGTGGCGTCCCAGCTCACCGTTGCATTGTTGGTGGCGAAGCGCTGGCCGAAGTAAGCCGGGAAGGGTGAGCCAATACTGGCGCTGCCTTCGGCTGGCCCATCGGGTGCTGCCGCACCAGCTGCCGACGCCTTCGAGGTCAGTCCGGTGTAGGTGATGGTTTCCTCACCGGCTGTTGCGGGTACTGAGACGGTGGTTCCGCTGTTAAACACGGAGCTTCCTGGCTGACGGGCGTTTGAGTAGTTCACCTGATCGGAGAGGCTGACCGTCTTCGACGCCTGCCAGACGATGCCGTAGTCGGCGGCCATTACTTCGCGCCGTGCATTCGCGCTTGCGGTTTCAGAGAGCTCGCGGTTGGCGCCCTGCAGACCCTGGAAGTCCTCGTAGTAATACGGCAGGTTCATGTTCGCGTGTGTATAGCGAACATCGCCGTTCATGGCGATATTCTTGATGCTCGAGCTTTGGAACCGGAAGATTTCCGTAGGGAAGATCTCGCGTGTCGGCTGGCGGCGGACATAGCTGCTGATGACATTGCAAGCCGGATCGATGATCGGCAAGCCGCCGTTGGGATTGTTGTAAAGGACGACGTTCGGATTGATCATGCTGGAGCCGTTGCAGACGCCGCGGGCAGCTGCCGGGGCGAACGCGCCGGTGGCGTTGTAGCCATAGGGAACGTAACTCTGGTAGCTGGACAGCAGTGCAACCCTGGTTCCGTCCGCCTCCTGCACAGTCATGTAGGCAGGATCCATATTGAAGTAGGAGTCGCCCCGGTAATGGTCAATCTGCTCTTCAAAGGTGAGCTTGGTGTCGCGGACGGGCTTCCAGTCGATCGCGCCGGTAAAGTCGTCGGTGCTGTTGCGCTGGAACTCCTCAAGCAGAACCTCCTGCCCGGCCACCGCGTTGCCGCTCGGCGTCAAGCTGGGTCCCTGCATGATGTTTTGCGAGTAGGCAAAGCGATAGGTCACCCGAGAAAGCGGGAGCAGGGTGAGGCTGGTATCGGTCATGCGCCGAACGGTGTTGAACATGAACGGTGAATCGTTCACCTGCGGCCAGGCATACGAAGTTGCCGAACCGCTGACGGGAATCGAGTATCCGGTGGGAATACCCGGGTTGCCCAGAAGGTTATAGTCAAAATACTGCCGATCGCGGCGGAATACGCCGGAAAACTCGTACCACTTCGTCTTGGAGAAGTCCAATTTGGCGAAGTTGTTGGGGTCGCCGCCGAAACCACTGGCAAAGGCGCGCAGGTCGTCGAGCGGAGCGTTCTTGGTACCCGGCAGCTTGTGCAGTTCGAAGGTCTCGCCGAGCACGCGCGGTCCGGATTGCAGGTTCACCATGGTGTCGTACATGGAACCGCTGCCCGCCTGACTGGAATAACGGCCGCCCATGTCGATGGACTCATGGATCGAATAGCCGGCCGGCACGCTCATCTGCGCCGCGGGCGTCGGAAATGGATTAGCCGGATTTTGGGCTACAGCAAGACACGCTGCCGCCAGGAACATGGCCACCAACATACCCAGGAACAATGCATGGGATGGCCGTTGCT
>JAJYFA010000231.1 GCA_021790995.1 Acidobacteriota bacterium | reverse complement strand
TGTTCACCGAACCGGTTCGCTTGGTGCGATTCTTCGCTTGTGTGGACTTTCGTCCCAGAGGGTCGAGTCGAAAATAGCCCAGGGCAGAGCGCAGCGGAGCTCTGGGAAGGTGAAGAAATGAATCGTTCGCGCCCCGTAGGGGCGTGGCGATCCCTTTGCGGGTTCGGAATTCATCTTCATGCGATTGCCCTGGCTCTCACCGGGCCTCCTGGCAGAGACCCTTGCATCGCAAGACCACCTTCTATATTGGAGCGCGCCAGATTCCGGCACAAAAAGTAGAGACGGCTCGAAGCCACCCTTCGCGTTTCGCCTGTTTTCGCGGATGCAATGCCGGGCAGACAGGCTGAAAATCGCAGCTCTGTGAATCAACCGGCAATTGGGGCAAAATGCAGCATTTCTTTCCGGTTACCCGTCCGATAACTTTAGTGCTCTGTGCGAAATCGCAAAAACTCGCTACAGTGAAAGTGGAGTCTCCGTCTGGATGGGGCGAAGCATATGATTCCTCACAAAGCAGCAGCGCAACTTCCAATTGGCGCGCAAGCGACGGCCAATGGCCGGCAAGAGGTGCGCTGCGCAGTGCGATTTCCGCTTGCACTGCCTCTGGTGCTCTCGACCGCGGATGGCGAATTCCCGGCCTTGACGAAGAACATCTCTGCAAGCGGTGTGCTTTTCTCGCTGGACAGATCGCTGATGGTGGGGCAAGACCTTCGATTTTCCATGCGCATGCCCCATGCGATCCTGGGCACGCCGCAAGATGTTCTGGTCCACTGTACGGGACGTGTGGTACGCTGCTCCACAGGCCACAACGAGCATCTCGCTGCCGCCACGATCGATGAATATCAATTTGCGGAGCAGTGAGAGCGGGTTGGCACCGCAGCAGCCAACGATGGAAAATCTTGACGATCACAGTGAAGTCGAGAGCGTAGAAGCTCCAGTAAAGCCGGGCGCCATTCGCATTATTCTTGCCGACTCGCAGGCCATTTACCGCGTGGGCATACGCAAGGTCTTCGCTCTCGAAGACGACATCCGCGTGGTGGCGCAGGCCGACTCGCTGGAGAATCTGCGCCTGGCTATCGATCGCTATCCCACCGACATTGTTCTGCTGGAAGGAAGCATGCTGGCCGGTACGGCCAATGCGATTCCGGAACTGTTGCATCTGTCTCCGAATGTGAAGCTCATTGTGCAGGCCGTGTCCACCGACGAAAATCACACCGTGGAACTCTACCGCCGCGGCGTGCGCGGCATCGTGTCGCGCTCCATCTCGCCCGACCTCCTGGTGCGCTGCGTGCGCCGCATCGCCGCCGGCGAAACCTGGATCGACAACCAGTCGGTGAATTGGGTGATCGACGCCTATCGCGCGCAGGCAGCCGCCTTGGTAAGCCCGCGCAATCAACCCCGGCTTTCGCCCAAGGAAATGTCGATCATCGCCTGCATCACTCAGGGCAAGCGCAACAAGGAAATCGCATTCCAGTTAAATACCACCGAGCAGGTCATCAAGAACTATCTGCGCAAGATCTACGACAAGCTCGGCGTCAGCGACCGGCTGGAGCTGGCTCTCTACTGCCTGCACAACAAGATCATCCAGGGAGAAATCGAAGAAGAGTCCATGGCGCGAAAGGTCGCCGGCACTTAGGCCGATTGGCCCATCCAGGCTTCTTCCGGGACGTCTCCTGCTCTGCAAAGTCCCCCACCGCGATTTCCGGCCCGCCGCACATGAGAATCTGTTGTCCGGCGTGGCGGGTTGATCTCTGCTGTGTCTTTGCAGCTATTGGCTGCCCGGCTTGCCGGCGCAGTGCTGTCGCGCCAGTTCGAGCAAACGGATCAGTTCGGCAAGATCGGCGCGGCGCATTTGACCAAGCAGCTCTCTTGGGGCGTTGCGCACGGCCGGGTCCATGGCGTTCAACAGCTCTAGGCCCTCCTCTGTGATGAAGGTCAATACCACGCGCCGGTCCTGCCGGTCGCGATGCTGCCTTACGAGCTTGAGCCGCTTCAGCCGCCCAAGGAGGCGCGTGACATCCGGGTCGGCGGCGATCATGCGCTCGCCGATCGCCGCGCAGGGGAGTCCATTGGGAGTGGCGCCGCGCAGAATGCGCAGAACGTTGTACTGGGCCGGGGTGAGGCCCCAGCCGCGGATCTTCTGTAAAAAGGCGCGGTTCAGGCAATCCGAGGTGCGAAGCAGGTTGAGAAATGCCTCTTCTTCCGCACTGGAGAATGGGGGCTCCTGCTGAATCTCTAACTTCAGGTTGGCCATCGGCGTGCTCTCCAAAGTTTGCTGATCCTGTTATTGCTTGATTGCCTCAAGTTCGATATCGAGCGCGACCATGTCCCCAAGCAAGGTAGCGGGGAACCGGGTTCCGATGCCGAATGCGGTGCGGTCGATGGTCGTGGTGGCGGAAAAACCCGTATGAACATGACCTACAGGATCGGTCATTGATCCGTTGGGACCCGCAACATCGAGCACCACGGGCTTGGTAACGCCGTGTAGCGTCAGGTTCCCCGTGACGGTGAGATGGCTGCCGTTCTTCTCCACGCTGGTGCTGCTGAATGTAGCAGTGGGCATGGCATCGACATTGAAGAAGTCGGTGCTCTTCAGGTCCTGGTCGCGCGATTCGACTCCCGTATCCACGGTGCCGATGCCGATCGTGGCCGTGACGGTGGATTTGGTGACGTCGGTCTGGTTGTAAACGATGGTTGCCTTCACGTTACCGAAGCGGCCATGCACCTTTGACACGCTCATGTGGGCGATGCTGAAATCGACCTCGCTATGGTTGGGGTCGGAGACCCAGGTGGAGGCTTGCGCTAGAGCCAGCGGCGCCGCCAGGGCCAGGATTCCGGTAAGGACTGCCAAACGTTTCATGCGTAAAAGCTCCTATTTTGAAGTGCAAGGATCGTGACGGCCGCGGCGATGCGGGAAGCGCCGGGCCGCACGTGCGCGGCTGCGCAGGGCAAAGGTCGCCAAGTCCTGCTAAGAAATAAGATGCACCAAGGGCGATAGTTGTTGCAACAACTATTTTATATATTCGCAGCCCCGTTAAGGGCCGCGCCGTTCTGCTATCCTCCCGCCTATGCCGGTTTTCAATCTGTTTCAAGGGCTTACCCGCGCGCAGCGGAATGCCTTCATCGCCGCATTTCTGGGCTGGACGCTGGACAGCCTTGACTTTTTCCTGCTGGTTTTTTGCGTCAAGGCGATTGCCGGCGAGTTCCACTCTCAGCCTTCGGCGGTTCTGGGAGCAGTGTTCTTGACGCAGGCATTCCGGCCCATAGGCGCGCTGCTCTTCGGCGTACTGGCCGACCGTTACGGGCGCCGGCCGGTGCTGATGGCGAACATTGTGGGTTTTTCTGTAATCGAGCTGGCATGCGCATTTGCACCTTCACTCAACGCGCTTCTGGTTTTGCGCGCGCTCTTCGGCATCGCCATGGGTGGCGAGTGGGGCGTGGGCGCTGCGCTTGCATTTGAGAGCCTGCCCAAAGAGGGGCGTGGTACGTTCTCCGGCATTCTGCAGGAAGGCTACGCTGTGGGCTCGATTCTGGCTTCGGCAGCCTTCGGGCTGTTGTTTGCCGGTGTTCACTGGCACGGTCTGGTCCTGCCCGGGATCGGCTGGCGGGGATTGTTCATTCTGGGCGCATCTCCCGCGGTGCTGGCGCTCTATGTGCAGGCGCGCGTTCCGGAGTCGCCGGTATGGCTGGCAGCAGCGCAACAGCGAAAGAAGCACAGCGCTTTGCACTCCCGGCCAACGTGGCTGCGGCAGCTTGCGCATTTCTTGCCCACGTTCCTTTTCCTGGTGCTCCTGATGACGGCGTTCATGAGCTTCTCGCACGGAACGCAGGACGTGTACCCCACCTTCCTGGCCGTCGCGGTCAAGCTCAAGCCGGAGACGATCGGCCTGATTGGCGTGCTGTACGGCTTCGGCTCGATTGGCGGCGGCATCGTCTTCGGCGCGCTCTCTGAATCCTGGGGCCGCAGGCGAACGATCATTACAGCTTCGTTGCTTGCGCTTCCCGTGATTCCTCTTTACGCCTACGGCCACACGGCTATTACACTGGGCATCGGCGCGGTGCTGATGCAGTTCATGGTGCAGGGCGCGTGGGGCGTGGTCCCGGCATACCTGACCGAACTGTCGCCGGCTCCGGTGCGAGCCACCGCGCCAGGGCTGGCGTACCAGTTGGGCGCGCTCCTCACCTCGTGGAATGGCAAAGGCCAGGCGCTGGCTGCTGAGCGATGGGGCAGTTATCCCGCGGTGCTGGCCGTAACCGTGGCCGTGGTTGCGGTGGTGCTCGCCGGGCTGACGGCGCTGGGACACGAGGCCAAGGGCCGCGAGATGACGGAGGTGTGAGAGGCTTCCGGACTGCGCGGAGGGGATCATCGTTCCGGATGTATCTTTTGCGGCATACCCCGTTCGATGGCCGCTCCGTAGAATAAGGGGCAATGAATCCGGGAGCGAGCAGCGGCGTGGCCATTGTGGCCATCGGGCGTA
>JAJYFA010000230.1 GCA_021790995.1 Acidobacteriota bacterium | reverse complement strand
GCTGAATCTCATGGGCGGCCAGGAGATCTGCGTCTGTTATTTTGTCGAGGTTCTTGGCCAGCCTCAGCCCAAGATTTCGCGCCACCTCGCCTACCTGCGCAACGCTGGAATCGTTGCGGCCCGGCGTGAAGGCAAGTGGATGCACTATCGCATCGCGATGCCGCCCAGAGCCGGCGCCGAGCGGATTCTCAAGGAGATTCTCGCCTGGTTGAAGGAAGAGAAATCGATGCAGGCGGATCGCGCCCGGCTTGCGCGCGCATGTTGTGGCGCGAAGAAGCCTGGGACGCTAGATGGTGCTCCTTTGCCCGCGTGCGCGAAAACAGCGCCCGCACTTTCGTCAAGGCGGCGATCATTCAGCCGCCTGGCAAGCAGTTCGCGCCATCAGGAAAGGGAACTGACAACATGACGAAGGCCGGAATCGGCAGGCTGGGATTTATCGACCGTTATCTGACCGCATGGATCTTTGCGGCCATGGCATTGGGCGTGTTGCTCGGCTGGCTTGTGCCAGGCGTGGTGCCGTTTCTGAATCGCCTCAGCATTGGCACAACTTCGATACCGATTGCAATCGGCCTGATCGTGATGATGTACCCGCCGTTCACGAAGGTGCGGTACGAAGAGCTTCATGAGGTGTTTCGCAACAAGAGCATCCTGGCCTTGTCTCTCGTGCAGAACTGGATCATTGGTCCGGTGCTGATGTTCGTGCTGGCCATTATTTTTTTGCGCGATCGTCCCGAGTACATGGCGGGCCTCATCATGATCGGTCTTGCGCGATGCATTGCCATGGTGATCGTGTGGAACGAGCTGGCTAAAGGCGACACGCAGTATGCAGCCGGTCTGGTTGCGTTTAACTCGCTCTTTCAAGTGTTCTTTTATTCTGTCTATGCGTGGATCTTCGTCACGGTGCTGCCGGCCAAGCTGGGACTCCACAGCGCTCAAGTGAATGTCTCTATCGGCCAAATCGCCAAAAGCGTCTTCATCTATTTAGGCATTCCGTTTCTGGCAGGCATGGTCACGAGGATGACTCTGCGGAGGATAAAAGGCCATGGCTGGTACGATCACAGCTTTGTGCCGAGGGTAAGCCCTCTGACCCTGATCGCTCTTCTGTTCACAATTGTTGTAATGTTTTCGCTCAAGGGCGAATACATTGTGCGTTTGCCCCTGGATGTTCTGCGCATCGCCGTGCCGTTGCTCATCTATTTCGTGGTCATGTTTGTTGTCTCCTTCCTGATGGGCAAGGCGATCGGCGCGGACTATAGCAAAACGGCTACGCTCGCCTTTACGGCCGCCTCCAATAATTTTGAGCTCGCGATTGCGGTGGCGGTAGCTGTCTTTGGAATCAACTCGGGCGCGGCCTTTGCGGCGGTGATTGGCCCTCTCGTTGAGGTTCCCGTCATGATCGCTCTGGTCAATGTCGCCTTCTACTTTCAACGGCGCTACTTCGCAGAGGCGAACGAATAGAAGATGTGAACGGTCGCAAAGTTGCTTCGTAGCAAAACACGCAGAGGCGCCGCTGCACTGCACGATAAAATTGCGTCCATCACGCAAGGCGTTTGCGGAAAAGGCTGCCGGCCACAATCATGCTGATCAGGCCGATTGTGAGCAGCGGCCAATACTGCGGCCAGAAGAGAGCGATTCCGCCGCCTTCGAGAAAACTGCCCCGCAGGACGATCAGAAAGTAGCGCAGTGGATCGAGCAGCGTGATGTATTGCACGGCCCGCGGCATGTTGGCGATCGGCGTTGCAAAGCCAGATAGCACGATGGCCGGCACCATGAAGAGAAAGACGCCGAGCAGTCCCTGCTGTTGCGTAACGGCCAGAGACGAGATCATCAGTCCGATGCCAACCGAAGAAAAGAGGAAGCAGAGCAGGCCGCAGTAAAGGGCCAGCAGACTTCCGGTGAAGGGAACGTGAAACCAGAACACGGCCATCAGGACAATCAATGTGCCTTCCGCCGTGCCTACCAGGAATCCCGGCAGAGCCTTTCCAAGCAGAATCTCCGCCGGCGGCATCGGGGTGACGAGGATCTGATCGAAGGTTCCCATCTCGCGTTCGCGCGCCACGGAGAGCCCGGTGGCGAGCATGCTGACGAGCAGCGTAAGGATGCCGCAGATGCCGGGAACGATGAACCAGCGCGAGTCGAGGTTGGGATTGAACCAGGCGCGGTCGAGAAGCACCGTTGTGGGTGGCCTCGCACCGTGCTGCTCGATCTGCTCCTGATTAAACTCGGTCACGATTGATTGCACGTAGCCCATGGCAATGGCGGCGGTGTTGGAGTCTCGTCCATCCAGAATGATCTGCACGTGCGCCGGCTGTCCGCGCTCGAGGTCCCTACTGAAGTTCGGTCCGATGTCGAGCGCCATCAGAGCGGCCTTGTTGTTGATGGCTTGTGCAATCGCCTCCTGATTGTGCACCCACTGCACCAGGTTGAAGCTGGGCGCGCCCGCGAAGCGTGCAATGAGTTCGCGCGAGAGCTGTCCCTGATCCTGGTTGTAAACCACGAACGGAACATTCTTCAGCTCGAAGGTTGCGGCGTAACCAAACACGATGAGCTGAATAATCGGCGGCCCGATGAGAACCGCCCGGCTGGCGGGGTCACGCAGCAGGGCCAGCAGTTCCTTGACAACAAGCGCGAAAACGCGCAGAACTCTTGCTCGCATCAGTCCAACCTCTTGCGAAACCGCAATACGGACAAGCCTAGAAACACGACGCAGAGGACACCCAAGCCCAATACGTTGGGCAGAATCACGGACCGCAGGTTCCCTGCGAGAAACGTGGTTTGCAGCATGGCAACAAAGTAGCGCGCGGCGACGATGTGCGTCAGGATCTGAATCGGCTGCGGCATGGAGCGAATATCGAACAGAAATCCGGAGAGGATGAATGCCGGAAGAAAGGTGGTGACGATGGCGACCATGGCCGCGACAAACTGGCTGCGCGCCAGCACCGAGATCATGAGCCCCATGCCCAGCGCAGTCAGAAGAAAGAGCGCGGCCGTTCCACACAGCACCATCAGCGATCCGCGCAGCGGCACCTGAAACAGGAAGACAGCCATCGCCGTCGAAAGCACCATGCCGCCCATGCCCATCGCAAAATAGGGAATGAGCTTGCCGAGCAGAATCTCCGTCTTCGCGACCGGCGTAACCATAATTCCTTCCATGGTGCCGCGCTCCCACTCGCGCGAAACTACGAGCGCGGTCAGCAGCGCGCCGATGAGCGTCATGATGATGGCAATGAGCCCCGGGATCAGATAATCGCGGCTTCTGAGCGCAGGGTTGAACCAGATACGCACATCGGCGGCGACGGGAATTGCGAGTGGCTGCCCATGAAGCGCCGCCTGCTGCGCGAGCCATGTTTGCCAGGTTCCGTTCACATAGTTCTGGATGATGCGCGCCTGGTTGGCATCGACGCCGTTGATGGTGAGGTGAATCGGCGATGAACCGGTGCTGAGTGCGCGCCGCGAGAAGTCGCTGCGCAGCCAGATGATGGCCTGGGCGCGGCCCTGCATCATGGCTCGCTCTGCGGATGCCTGATCGGGATAGCGCGTGGGCGCGAACCAGGGTGAATGTTCGAGCTCGCCGAGAAAGGATGCGGTGAGATCGGTCGGATGATCCACGACCTCAGCGACCGGAACGCCGCGCGCATCGAGCGAAACGCCGTAGCCAAAGATCAGCAGCAGCACAAGTGGCAGCACAAAGGCAATGGCGATGCTTGAAGGATCGCGAACGATCTCGTACACCTCCTTGCGCATAAGGCCCTTGACGCGCATGAAGTTCATGAGGCCCTCCGGCTGACGCGTTCATGTTCTTCGATCAGGGAGATGAAGGCGTCTTCCATGCTGGGGTTGGGCTGGCCGGCGCGCCGCACCTTGTCCTTGATCTCTCGCGGTGTTCCCTCTGCCAGTACCTCGCCCAGCGACATCAGAACCAGCCGGTCGCAGTATTCGGCTTCTTCCATAAAGTGCGTTGTCACCAGGCAGGTGGTGCCGCCGTGCGCGAGCGCGTTGACGCGCGCCCAGAACTCACGCCGCGCCAGCGGATCGACGCCCGAAGTCGGCTCATCGAGAAACAGGATGCTCGGCTCGTGCATCAGCGCGCAGGCCAAAGCGAGACGCTGTTTGTATCCGAGCGGCAGATCCGCGGCGTTCATGGCGATGTAGTCCTTCAACTCAAGCTCTTCGAGCGCCCATGCAATGCGGTCTTGCTTGCGGCGATTTCTGAGACCGTAAACGGCCGCGAAGAAGTTGAGATTCTGCAGAACGCTCAAGGCGCCGTAGAGAGAGAACTTTTGCGAGACATAGCCAATGTGCGCGCGCGCCGATGCTTTGCCGGTGCGCAGATTGGCGCCAGCCACGCGCAAGGTTCCCGATGAGGCCGGAAGCAGACCGCACAACATGCGGAAGGTTGTGGACTTGCCGGCGCCGTTGGCTCCAAGCAGTCCGAAAATCTCTCCTCTGCGCACGGAGAAACTCACACCTTTCACCGCGGCGAAGTCGCCGAAGTA
>JAJYFA010000061.1 GCA_021790995.1 Acidobacteriota bacterium | reverse complement strand
CCCACGCGCAGAGTACATCGGCCCCGCGTATCCCACGCACTGGATTCCCGTGGAGGAGCGAGCTTAGCCCGGCGTACGCGGCGTGCGAATGCGATTCAGGAGCCAGTCGATTGCCGCGGCCTCGTCTGCAATCTCGATGCGCAGCGGAACGGCCTTGAGCGGCAGAGACGCAGGCAGCAGCGAAGCCATTTCGCCCAACCGCGCGCGGTCTTTCTCCGTAGTGAGCAGCGCCGCCGCACTATTCTGTTGCGCGGCAGTTGCCAAGCGCTTCAGATCGTCCGCTGTGTAAAGATGATGGTCAGCAAAGGCCAGGCGCGCCGCGATGCGAAGGCCCGCGCGTTTCAGTCCTGCGAAAAACTGCTCTGGCCGCGCAATCCCGCAAAATGCAATCACCGGTCCATCGACATGCGGCACGTCCATCCGCCGTCGCAGCCGCCACACTGGCCGCTCCCAGCCTTGCGCCTTCACCCAATCCGCTACCTCGGGTTCAACCGCCGGAACCGCAATCACGTCCGCCCGCTCCGCCGCGCGCAACGCCTCACGCAAATTGCCGGCCGGAAGCAAATAGTCGTTCAAGTCCCTGCAACTCAGGAGCAGAATGTCCACATCGCGGTGAAGCTGCCGATGCTGAAATCCATCGTCAAGCAAATGCACGCAAAAATGCGGGCTTACGGGCTCGCTGAATTGCCGGCTTGCTTCCTCGGCAAGTATCCCAGCCTCATATCGCTCAGCCGCCACGACCACCGGAACTCCAGCCTCGTGTGCAATCTCCAGCGGCTCATCGCCAAACTCTTCCGCTGTCCCACTGGTATCAACCAAAAGTGGAAGCGCGGAGCGCCGCCGTCCATAGCCGCGCGAGAGCACATCGATGTGCACGCCTCGCGCCGCGAGCGCCCTTGCGAGCGCAATCGCAAAAGGCGTCTTGCCTGCTCCGCCCGCCGAGAGATTCCCAATGCTCACGACAGGCCAGCTCAACCGGCGCACCGGCTTGAGCCCCGTGCGCAACTCGAATTCGCGCAGCGCGAGCGCCAGCCGATAGGCCGGCGCCAGCGGCCATAGCAGCGGACGCGCGGCGCGCGTCATGGCCTGAGCTCCTGATCTGCATTTGCAGCAAGCAACTCGCGAATGGCCTCCACGCACCGGTCGGTCGCGCCCGACTGCCGCTCAAAAACCTCTCTCGCCCGCGCGCCCATTGCCTTTGCGGCCGTCTGGTCGCACAGCAGTTCAATAAACGCCGAGGCCAGTTCTTCCTTTGCCGCGATGCGCAAGGCGTTTTGCCTGCGCAGGCTCTCGGTGATGGCGACGAAGTTTGCGTAATGCGGACCCATGACAATCGGCACGCCAAACTGCGCCGGTTCGAGCGGATTGTGTCCGCCTGCAGGAACCAGGCTGCCACCGACGAAGGCCAGGCTGGCCAGCGAGTAGACCGACGCCAGTTCGCCGATGGTATCGAGCAGCACGATCTCGCCAGCCTCAAGCAACTCGGCCGGTTGCGCATACCATTCCGACCGCCGAACCCATCGCCGGCCGGACCGCTCGATCAGCGCCGCCACGCCGGCAAACCGTTCAGGATGCCTTGGCGCGAGCACTATCGCCAGTTGCGGATCGGAGGCCAGCAGCCGCGGCCATGCTTCCAGCAGCGCCGCTTCTTCTCCCTCAAGCGTGCTTCCGGCAACCACCAGGCGCAAGCCCGCCGCAATCGTCTTCAACAGCCGCGTCGCCTCGGCCTCCTCGGCCGCGCGCACATCGAACTTGAGGTTTCCCGCGACCGCAACCCGAGCCGCCGTGCAGCCAATCGCGATCAGGCGCTCGGCATCCGTCTCGCTCTGCGCCTGCACCGAGCGCAGCCGGCCAAGCAGCGGCTTCCACAACCACCGCAGCATCCTGTAGCGCGGCCACGAGCGATCGGAGATCCGCGCATTGACCACCGCGACGGGAATTCCACGGCGAAAACACGCTTCGAGCAGATTCGGCCAGAACTCCGTCTCCGCCAGAACGAGCAGGCGCGGCTTGAGATCGCTCAGGTACGCGCGCACCGCCCACGGCAGATCGAGCGGCCAATAAAACACGCGCTCCTCTCCGAATCGCTCGCGCGCCAGCGCCTGGCCTGTGCGCGTGGTTGTCGAAATGGCCACTGAGCACTTCGGCAGTGTCGCATCCAGCGTCTTCACCAGTCGCGTTATGGCGAGCACCTCGCCCACGCTTACCGCATGGACCCAGATAAGCTGCCGTTCCGCGTCTCCTGCACGCACAAGCAGCCGCTTTGGGACGCGCCCCAGCCGCTCGCGCAGGCCCTCGCGGTACTTCTGCGCGGTGGCCATGCGCCAAATCCACCACGGCGCCCCGGCCACGAGCGCCACAAGCAGGGCAAGATTATAGAAAAATAGCGTCATGCCGTACCGATTCGTTCCTCCGCCGGTCTAATCGTTGAGCGCCGAATCGAAATCATGGTGTGGTTCACCCTAGAATGATACAGTCGGGCACAATGAAAGTTTCGCGCAGTCTTCCGCTTCTCCTGGTCTGGCTGGCGGCAACGGGCTTCGCCGCCGAACACACTCCGCCCCCGGTGCAGCCGGCCGCCTCCTTTCCCGCGGTCGAGATTCACCCAGATGAGCACGTAGCCATCGCCGTCGATCCCTACGATACAAAGAAAAAGGAGTCTATCTTTCGCGTCGACTACCTGGCCCACGACGTCATGCCCGTACGCCTGATTGTCACCAACCTCGGCGACAAGCCCATCTCGCTGCGCGACGCGCGCATCCTCTTTGAAACCGCGGATGGCGACCGCATCCAGGCCGCCGAGCCCGAAGACGTGGAACGGCTGATGACGCGCAAGGAACGCATGGGTGGTTCAATCCCCCTGCCCGCGCCGTTTCCACCCATCCACACCAAGCCTAAAGGCAGCAACAAGGAGATCGAGCAGGACTTCGATACCTTCGAGTATTCGGCCCTGGCCGTTGAGCCGCACACCACGCGCGCCGGTTTTCTGTTTTACGATCTCTCGGGGTTGAGCAATCCGCTTGTCGGCGCCCATCTTTATATCCGCTCGATTCATGACTCGGAAGGCAACGATCTCTTCTACTTCGAGATCCCCTTCGACAAATATCTCAAGTCGAAGTCGAGCCGGATGAATTGAGAAAAGCGCCTGCCGTTCTCATCTGGGATTTATGCGAAACAGTCGCCTCGGCCTTGGCTATTCACCAGGATCGCCGTTCTTTGCGTGATCACGGATCGTAATTCCGCAGCCTGCCCAATCATCGAATCCGATGTACACCTCAGAAAACAGATGGGTAATTCATCGGGTGCCTAATGCTCTTGCGGCGGCCCTGAATCCGGCTCGTTCCGTGCTAGCCTAGACACCAAAGCAGTGAAATTTCCACCACGCCGAACCAAAATCTCAAGCGTAGCAGGAAGATCAGCGATGACCCAAGCAATCCAGACAGCGGACAGGGAATCAAAAACAGTAAAACAGACAGAATCAATATCAACATGGCGTCTATTTCTCATAAGTTCGGCGGGACTTTACCTTGAGATGGTACTCATCCGTTGGCTTGGGACTGAGATCAAGATATTCGCCTTTTTCCAGAACCTGACGCTAATTGTCTGCTTCCTGGGATTTGGCGTGGGCTGCTTCACGTCCGCAAAGCGCGCCAGTTTGTGGCCATCGCTGGCGGCAACCACAGGCCTTATTTCCATGGTTGCTTTGCCGTTGCGCGGTTGGCACTCGCTTTTGATGGCCATGTCCTCTGTGCTCTCTTATAGTTCCGACGCGGCGCTTTGGGGCGGCATTGCTCATCTGGATAAACATACATATGCCGCCGCATTCATCATGTATCTGTTGATCGTGATGGTCTTCCTCTTCCTGCTTTGCGTGACAATGATTCCGATCGGCCGCTGGGTAGGTTACTACCTTGAATCGGCTTCGAACACTGTCACAGCTTACTCGGTCAATCTCCTTGGCAGCTTGATTGGCATCTGGCTTCTCGCAATTCTTTCGTATTTCCGTCTCTCTCCTTCGTGGTGGTTTGCCCTAGCTTTCCTGCTCCTCGTCGCTGCGCAGTCCTTTTCATGGCGCACTTACCTGGTTGCGGCCGCATTCCTGGCAGTGACGCTCATTGCGCTCAGGCAATTCGATGTTGCCCAGGTTTACTGGTCGCCTTACCAGAAACTTTCGGTGTTCGATGAGGGCAACAGCCAGTATGGCATCGACGTAAACAACGAAGGGTACATGACAATCGCAAATGCGACCCCTTCTTATTTATCACGGAACCCATATCTCGAAAGTCAATATTTGAATAGCTCCTACGATAGCCCATTTCAGTTTGTGCGCCATGTGGGCCGCGTCCTCGTGGTTGGCTCGGGCGCGGGAAACGATGTGGCGGCAGCGTTGCGCCATGGAGCCGACCACGTTGACGCTGTCGAAATCGATCCCGTCGTCGCATCGATCGGAAGACGTCTTCACCCCGAGCATCCATATAGCTCGCCAAAAGTTAGCTTTATCAACAACGACGCCCGAAACTTCATGCGGCAATGCCGGGGTAGGTACGACGTCATCATTTTTGCTCTTCTGGACTCGCACACCGAGTTCTCCGGCTACAGCAACATGCGTGTGGACAATTACGTCTACACGCGAGAGTCTCTTCAGGAAGCAAAGCAGTTGCTGACCGACGACGGAGTGCTGATGCTGAAATTCGAGGTTCGTCCACCCTGGACCTGGATCGGGCAGCGATTCTATTCAATGCTGACACAGGTCTTCAATCACGAGCCTGTAGCCTACCATGCCGGCGCTCTCGGCATGTTTTCAAGCGCAACAGTTTTTCTGGAATCCAAATCTCCCGCGCTGTGGAAACGCGCTCAGGATCCGCCAAATTTGGCGTTCATTGCCGCACGGCCTCCCAACTTTGAGCTCACAACCGTCGGCGCTCCCTGTAGCACAACGGACGACTGGCCCTACATCTATCATTACGGCCATTCGATCCCGCGCGCGTATTACTCTGTCTCGATTGTTGTGCTGCTCCTGGCCCTCTACCTGGTGGGTCCGCTGATCAGGCCGAAAGAGAGTTCGACATGGCAATTCTTCCTGCTTGGTGCGGGCTTCCTCCTGGTGGAGACGCAGTTGGTGAACCGCCTTGGCCTCTACTTTGGAACGACCTGGATCGTCAACTGCGTCGCATTGACTGGCATCCTGGCAGTATTGCTCGCGGCCAACCTCTGGGTCAGGCACCATCGACCTGAAAAGCTTCACCTCCACTACATGGTTTTGTGCGGTATGTTGATTGTGGATTATGTGGTCCCATGGTATCGCATTCCCGGTTCAGGGATTCTGGTGGGAATCCTTATCTGTTTCGCCTACTGCGTTCCCATCTTTTTTGCTGGAATCATCTTCACAGAGAATTTTCGCCGTGCGGCAGGGAACAGTTGGGCCTTTGGCGCTAACATGCTTGGGGCGGTTGCAGGCGGCCTGGCTCAGAACCTTTCATTCATTTTCGGCATGAGGGCGCTGTTGCTGATCTCTGCTCTGGTTTATTGCCTAGCCGCGATCATTCAGAGAACGAGGACCAACCCAAGCACGCCTTTTGAATTGCCCGTCTGAGGTTCACTGGCGCAACTAATCTTCCGCAGTACGACAGAGGATGCTGTCCTCACCGCAGCGGCTACTCGTAGTAGGTAGCCGTCGTCGTGTCTGTTTCCCAGATCGTACAGTCTTTTACGCGCACGCGGCCGGCGGTCACATCCGCGAGATGCCGGTTGGTCTCGTCGTAGAAATACCTGGCCAGGTTTTCGGCCGAGGGATTCAACACCGTGAATGGCTCCAGATCGTTCAGCATCTGGTGGTCGATGCGCTCGATCACCGGACGCAGCACCTGCTTGAGCAGCTTGAAGTCGAGCAGCAGCCCTGCCGGATCGAGTTCGGCCCCGGCCAGTGTCACGCGGACCTTGTAGTTGTGGCCGTGTGGGTTCTCGCACTTGCCTTTATAGTTGCGAAGATAGTGGCCGGAGGAAAAGTCTGCCTCCACGGTAACTTCAAACATCGTTTTTTCGCTCGATCCTGCGCGGGCATCGGAGCCGCACTCATTCATTTTAAATCAGGGCTTCCCGGTTACCTGTGCGGAGATCGGGATAACCCCTTGCAGGACAGCTGATTACAGTACACGGAAAGTGGATGGTGCGGAATCCGCGCGGAAAAGGATTCGTCGGCCAGGAAAATTCAGGTCTGCTGCGCAATTCTTTGATAAACTGGAGTTTCTGCGGTTGTTCGCAGGAATCACTCTAGAAAGTCCATCGCAGGAAGAATCATGTCCATTCATCCCGTAATGCAGCGTCTGGCTGACAAGCTCAAGCGCACCGATTTGCCGGCCTTTGTGCCCGGAGACCAGATTCGCGTGCAAGTTAAGATCAAAGAAGGCGATAAGGAAAGGCTGCAGGCCTTTGAGGGCCTCGTCATCGCTGTCAACAAGGGCCCCCAGGGCACGTTTACCGTGCGCAAAATGAGCTTCGGCCAAGGCGTCGAGCGTATCTTCCCCTTCAATTCCAAGGTCGTCGACAAGGTGGAACTCGTTCGCAGCTACAAAGTTCGCCGCGCCAAGCTCTTCTACCTGCGTGGACTCCGTGGCAAAGCCGCGCGCCTCAAGGAGATCGATCGCGTGACCGGCAAGGTTCGCGTATAGCTGTATGGTCGGAGTTCAGAGGTCGGGCGGTGGTGATCAGCCCCGTTCAGCCGGCAGGAATCTTTGGCAAACAACCCGCGAGAAGACCGTGACCCCGGCTTCGGCCGGGATCGTTGTATGAATGGAGAGATAGCGCGCCCTTGCGTAACGCAGGTAGCTGCGGAACGTTGCCGCCTTAATTCCTCGAAGTTCCTGAAACCTTGACCACTGCAAGCTGTCTAATAATTGCAGCACGCCTTCCCCGGCGAGGTCACCCATGCTTCTTGGAAAACCATCGGATATTTCTTCGTCCGAGATCACCCCTCGCGACGACTACTTTCGTTATCTCTCACGCCGCCGCTTCCTGAAGGGCATGGCCGCAACAGGCGCCGCGGCCCTTGGCGCAGATCGTCTGGCGCAGTTCGCCGTGCCGCAGGCCGTCCACGCGGAAACCAGGCTGCAGACGGTCAAGAGCCCGCTAACCACGACAGGCGAGCAGCTCACCAGTTATTACGACATCACGCACTACAACAACTTCTATGAGTTTGGCGTGGACAAGAGCGACCCCGCCAAAAATGCCGGTGGCTTGCCAACGCGTCCGTGGACCGTCAAGGTCGAAGGCAAAGTCGCCAAGCCGCTCACCTTCGACATTGATGACCTCCTCAAGCTTCGCCCGCTCGAAGACCGCGTCTATCGCCATCGCTGCGTCGAGGCGTGGAGCATGGTGATTCCCTGGGTTGGCTACTCGCTCTCGGAGTTTATCAAGCAGTGCAACCCACTCCCCAGCGCCAAGTACGTGCAGTTCCTCTCCTATTTCAATCCCAAGGTTGAAAAGTGGTCCTACGAAGACGCAACCATCTACTGGCCTTACTCCGAGGGTTTGCGCATGGACGAAGCCATGAACCCGCTCACCCTTCTCACTTTCGGACTCTATGGTGAAACTCTGCCCAACCAGGATGGTGCGCCAGTGCGCATCGTTCTGCCGTGGAAGTACGGCTTCAAGTCCGCGAAATCCATTGTGAAGGTGCGATTTCTCTCAAAACAGCCGCGCACCACGTGGAACGATCAAGCCCCCAACGAGTACGGTTTCTACGCCAACGTCAATCCGAACGTCGACCACCCGCGCTGGAGCCAGAAGACGGAGCGCCGCATCGGACAACCATTCTACGCGCAGCGCCGCACGACGCTGATGTTCAACGGCTACTCCGATCAGGTGGCTTACCTGTATAAAGGAATGGACCTGCGGAGAGATTTCTGAACAGGGAACAAAAATACAGGAATAGGGAATAGTCAAGACGGATCACTTGCCGCGCCGTTTTGTTCCTGGCAGCCTGCGCGCGCAAAGACTTGCTGACGAATTCAACTCGCTGACCTGCCTGATCGCTATGAATCGCACGAATCTCGTTCTTCTCAAAACGCTCGTCTGGATCGGATGTCTCACGCCGCTTTTGCTTCTTGTCTGGCGGGCGGTGAATAACTCGCTCGGTCCCGACCCAACTGCTGAGATCGCCTCCGTCACGGGATTGACGGCAATCTGGCTCCTCGCAGCCACGCTTGCTGTCTCGCCCCTTCGCGCGCTCTCGCCGCGTCTGAGCTGGCTCGTCAAGTTCCGTCGCCTGCTCGGACTCCTCATGTTCTTTTACGCCTCGGTCCATATGCTCACGTGGATGGGCCTTTACGCGGGCTTCGACCCAGGCACGATCGAGGCGGACATCGAGAAGCGGCGCTTCATCTTCATGGGTGTCGCGACGTACCTGCTCGTCCTGCCGCTCGCCGCCACGTCGACCACGTGGTCTATTCGCAAACTTGGCGGTAAGAACTGGAACCGCCTGCACATGCTGATTTATCTGGCCGCATTGACCGCCGTGGCGCACTATTGGTGGAAGGTGAAGACCGGCGTAATCACGCCCGCGCCGCTGACGCTGGTCCTCGCAATCCTTCTGTGTGCGAGGCCGATCCTGGCGTGGAATCGCCGGCGCAAGGCGCGCGCCTCCGCTGCGCGAGTTTAGTCTCCCCCGCAGGCTCGGGAACTTTCGTAAAGCGCGCCGACTCACTGCCTCAGGCGAACAAACCTCTCTGCGCTACGGGCGCATAGCTTTTGCGGTGCAGCGGCGTTGGGCCAAGCCGTCTGAGCGCCTCGATATGCTCGGCCGAGCAGTACCCCTTGTGCCGCGCCAGTCCGTAGCCGGGATAGACGGCATCGAACTCGACCAGCAAATGATCGCGATGCACCTTGGCCAGCACGCTTGCCGCCGCGATCGAAAGGCTGCGCGCATCGCCTTTGACCACGGCCTGCTGCGCGCACGGCCAATCGATCGTGTCGCGCCCGTCGATCAGCAAATAATCAGGTGCAACGGCAAGCTGTTTCACAGCCATGCGCATGGCCAGCAGCGAGGCGCGGCGAATGTTGATGCGGTCGATGGTTTCCGCATCGACGGCTGCGATGGCCCACGCCTCGGCCGAGACGCGAATCTCTGCGTCGAAGGCTTCGCGTTGCCTTTCCGTCAATAGCTTTGAATCCGTCAGGCCATCAAGACGGCAGCTTTGAGGAAGGATGACAGCGGCGGCGACCACCGGCCCAAAAATTGGCCCGCGGCCCACCTCGTCAAGGCCGGCGATGCGCGCTGCTCCCTGCCGTCGCGCGACGCTTTCGAGTGCCCACCCGCACATCGTAACCCTAGCCATGCTGACAGTATAGGGAGCGCGGCAAAGCTGGCAGGTGGAAAAATGGCAGCACTCACCGAACAGCAGGAAGAAGATAGCGAGAAGTGGCTATCAGCGGCGGTGAAAATGACCATGGCGCCTGACAGCTTGCTTCTCGCCGAGATCTATGCTCCAGCTCACGAAGCAGAAGTTGCGCAGGCAACAATCGAAAACATCGACGCACATTTGTTGTACTACCGCACGTGCGAGATTGGCGTCATGCGAGCGGGGAAGAAGATGCATCGTTTATATCTGTACGCTTTCGTTCGCTTCTCGCGCCTAAATCGAGTCTGGCTTCCACCGCGCTATCCTTGTGACGTTACTTCTCCAGCACAATCGTCAGCGGGATCCCGCTCTTCGCACGAAAACTGAGGGTTCCCTGAGCATCGGCGGTTAACCGTTCGCCGGTTGAAAGAACATACCGCTGCACGGGCAGAAGACCTGCGAGTGTAACAGTGCGTTCGTTCGATCCGGGCGCCAGCAACAACACGCGTACGGGGCTATAGTCGACGCGAAGGTTGCCTAGGTGGAGCGAAAAGCCCCTTACTCCGAACGGACGAATCGCGACTTTCTCCGGAGTCACACGAACGCCGTACCGCAACTCTCGCAGTGCCATGGCCCACACCTCAGGATACTCGTGGTAGTAAGAGTTGTGTGCGGGGCGCCCCTCGGCATCGAATCGCTCGGGCATCCACACATTCTGCAGAATGTCATGCTCTATTTTGTTGAAAAGTGCAGAGAACGTCGCGGAATCGTCCATCTGCACGCGCGCCGCCATGTCGAGCCACCAGATGCGCGCCATGGCTACATCGGAATCGCCATCGTTTCCCTTGTAGCAGTCTTGTTTTTCGTAGCGACGCTCGGAGACCCATGTTCCGTATCCGCCTGGATGCGTATGGGGGCCCCTGTCGAGGCGCTCCAGTAACCTGCGAGCATTTGGCCCATCGGGCAGGATGCCGAATGCAAGCGCTGCAAAGTTGCCGTCGTAATCGACAAAGTCGCGCGCGGTCCCGTCCGCGTGGCGTTCTGTGATGAAGTGGTCGCGTCCATTCCATAACTTGCGCAGGATGCCGGCGCGGAGGGTCTTTCGCATTGTCTGGTAGCGAATGGCCGTCTTCTCATCGTTGCAGAACGCTGCAACATCGCTCATCTCTCCCAATAAGTGGTAAGTGAATACATTGGTGTCGAGCGTGAACCCGCTGCGCCGGAATACATCGATGAACAGAGGGCCATCGGCGCGTACAAGTTGCATCTGTGGGTTATAGCGTGACAGCACCCAATCTGTCGCCATCCGTAGATGAGCATAGTGCAGATGCAACCACTCTTCATCGCCGGTGGCCATCGCGTATTGAATCGCAGCCAGCGTCCAAAAGATATTCGGCCCTGTCTGGCTCGATCCTGCGATCGACAAAAAGGTAGGTCGCCCGTCCTCAAAGTGGTGTGGAATCTGGCCGTCACTGCGTTGTGCAGCCTCGGAGCGTTCGAGTACTTTGCGAGCTTCGTTCTGTAAAAGTGGGTCGCCGGAGTAGGCCAGCGTTGTAACAACCTCCCACGAATCGGGATCGAAGAAATTGAACGCTTTTCCGTAAGCCCTCTTTGGATGCGCAAGCGTGGGATAGGCGCTCCCTGGCTCAATATACGACCCAAGTATACCGGCAGCCGATCCATAGATAGATGCAAAATAAGCTGTGAGGTCATGTGTCTGCGTTATATTCAGGCCGTCTACGCGGCTATCATCGCGGTGCGCTGGGTAAGGTAGATCGTTGGCGTAGAGAGTAAAGCTGATTCTGAGGTTGGGTCCAGCCTGAGCTGGCGATTTCGTTACCGGCTCTTGCTTTCGCCATACATCGGTAGTATCTGTCGTAATGCGCGATCGAAAAACAATTCCGCTTTCATTGGTCGCCGCACCGGAAAGCAGCGTCACTTCTGAGTCTGGCTTGGCGGTATCCGGCTCCAGCGCCACGGAGCCGTTTGTGCGATCCAAGGTATAGAAAAGACGCAGTGGACTTATAGATGAGAAGGATTCATCCTGTCCCGCGACATACTGCACAACACCTTTGTTGAAGATCCCGAGTAGGAACCACTGCCGCAGCATAACGCGGACACCTGCTGTGGAGTTCCCGGGTAACACGGCTGCGATATGCACCCCGCGCTCGCCCGCATCCAGATGAAATGTCACATGAGCCGCCAGGTGCTCGTTTCGCGCGGTCCAGCCAATTACGACAGTCGCGCTCATTGGATCCGCATGCAGGCTCTGTACAGTTGCCGGCTCATCGCTGCCCGCATCGTCAAACGTGATTCCACCGGGGGCGAGAAGTTCAGTGCGAAAATCTCCTTGACCTGAGTGATCGGCGGAGAGGTGAGTCACACGGAGAGACGCACGGTCGAAAGTTAGTTGCACAAATCCGTTGGAGAGTGTCACCGCGTGTCCCGACTGTGTTACAGAGAGAGCCACCAGCGTTTGCGCGGTGTGAGGCTCACTTGCTCGCGACGGGATCGAAACCCCTGGAAGGAGCAGTACAAGTGCGCAAGCGAATCCCAAAACGTGGAGCAGTGCATGTGCTCCACGCTGGATGCAATCACCTTTAGATAAATGCCTCACGTACATCTTTTCGCTCCGTCAAATACTGCTCGCAGTTCATCTTAGAACGTACGATCTGCGGCCCCGCACTAAGTTGCGCCATGCGTATTCTTCACTGAGATGAAGATCGCACAAGCCGGTTAGCTGAATAACAGGCGAGCAATAACCGGTACGCTTCCGCTCCAGAGCGCGGAACCCCTTGTTCATTGTGTGGAATTTGTGGGATCTCGCAGCACCTGCAGTTGCTTCAATAAGGAGGACCGCGCCGGCTCGTCAAGTCTGGTTTGCAGAAACTCGAAAACCTCATCGAGGGTTGGAATCGCTTCCCACCCGCGTCGCTTGCCGCCGGCCGCAGTCGCTTTCAAAGCGGCGGCAGCAGAAGCAAATAGAACTGCGTGTTCTACAGCTACGTGGCGAGCGATCGCAAAGGCAAATGCACCGTGAAATGTGTCGCCGCAGCCGTTAGTGTCAAATGCGTTTACCTGGAATGCGGGGAAATGCCGCGCAGACTGATCCCCGTCCGTGCAGAGGTAACACCCGTTTCGGCCGTCCGTGACGACGGTGGCGCGCCGATGCACAGCCGCCAGAGAAGAGCAGGCCGCGCGCGGATAGGATTCATTGCTCATCCAGCTTGCAAATGAGCTGGAAACCACCAGATAATCCGCAAACTCGACCAACTCTGTGGCTGACTTCGTGTGGCCCTCGATGTCCGCCATGATCGGGACTCCAAGGTTGCGAATCTTGCGTGCAGCCGGAGCCAGACTCGGATCCGTGATGTGGTCGAGGAGCACAAGTTTCGCCGAGCGAATCAGCGCATCGCCCAGGTCCTCCGCAGCGACAGTCCGATAGAGTGCAGGATCGTAAAACACGTTACGATGGCCCCCGCGATCGACGACGATGACACTATGGTAGGGTCCTCCTGCGGGATCGTTCACGATGTGTGACGTGTCGACGCCGCGCAGTTCCAACGATGATGAAATGTAATTGGAAAGCTCATTGTTGCCGAAACGCGCCACATAAGCTGCCAGTCCTCCCAGCGTGCCAACTGTCGCCATAGCTGTACATGCTGGCCCGCCCCCCTGGCGAACACTGCCTGAAACCGGAATCTTGCAGTCTGATGGTGGATACTCTGCAACATAAAGCAAGTCGTCCACCGCGGCAATGCCCACTCCCAGAACGTCATACCGTTTTCTCATGTTCCGTCTTCCGGTCTCAGATCTCACTTCGTGTCCTGTTCTTGAACTGGATTAATGAAGCCGACCCTCTGCTATCTCGCGTAACTTATAGAGGTGGAAGTTATCTCCATATCCTGATCGAGACTGCGGAGCGGAGCGATGCCCTGCGCCTGTAGCGCGCCGTGGTACGCTTTGACAGCTTCAGCCGGAACGATCTCGCCGTCTGCCACGCTGCGTAAAAGCCGAACGAACGAGAGTTGGTCTTCCGCGGAATTGATCTTGCGGCCAAACAGCGCAACTCGCGCGCCGTATCGCTTGGCTTCATCGAGAAGAGAAAACGCGTCATGCGTTGTGCCGGCAGATCCTCCCATCACGCCCACCACCAATGACGGATCGTAGGCGCACAGCTCTTCCATCGCTTTGGGTCCGGCATAAGGAATCTTGAGAAACAACGGTCGCGAAGCACGCGGAACACCGGCCAGCATGCGCACAACGTGATCGTTCACAAAAAATGGAATCGTCTCTGGCGAGAGGCGATGCTCGCTGGGCGGTACATTGGGATGGAATACCTCGAGGAAGTGACGGAACCGCTTCTCTTCGGCTTCGATACGAAAAGCCTTGTATGCCTGCAGCGTCGCCAGGTCGTGCTCAGGATCGTTATTGAAGGTGACGGAGTAGAGACCGAGGTCCGCTCCGAGTTGACGCTCTTCAGGGCTGCACGGATGCTTGCCTGCCTGAATGTGATCAATCGTGGTTGTTGCAAACGGCCGCGACGGAGCAGATGCATAACGTCCGCCTCTTGTCAGATGAATGTCGGTAGTATCATTAGCGCGCGCAGCAGGTGTGACGCCTGAATCATCAAAGAGTCGCTCGCGGATCGTCAGCAGCTCTGAAGTGTTCGCGGACATGAGCATGACGTCGACGATCCCCTGCGAAACGATTTCGCGAATGTGCTCACGAAACTCGCTCAGTGAACGAAGCCGCCCATCGGCAGCGTGGCCGGGCGATGCAATGCCGAAAGCCATGTCGGCGTCCTTGGCATCGGCAAGAATGAAAGTGTTCGACGCGGGATTCCGTGCGAGTTCAGCTAACTTGAGATCGAGAGTCTTTTCCATTTGTTCCTATACGGTAGCCGCTTTGTACGCCCAGCGCAAACTCTGACGAATTTGTCTGAAGCTACGTTGTGCTTGTGTCATAACTGAGATACACCACACGCGTCTGCAGAAACTCTTCCAGACCCTAACGTCCATCGGCGCCGCCAATGCCCGATTTGTGCCATCCTGCGTGGAATCCCTGAATCGCTTCGAAGTGTTCGTGGTTGATCTATGTTTCGCCGAACTTCAGTTCATTGGCGGCGCGCAAACTCGGCCATGTAATCGAAATATTCCGCGGAGAACTCTACTTCAGTCTCTGCGTAAGGAAGAACCTTGTCTTGCTCTTCCGAGATGGTGTGCGCTAAGTGGGCTTTTCTGGCGCGGATTGCCTTGGCGATGTCGTGAAGATACCGCGCCCGCTTGATTGCCGGCAGGCGCGCCCATTCTCCCTGCGCCCGCTCAGCCGCGAGCACTGCCGCATCCACGAGCTCCGGAGTTGCCGCAGCCACTTCGGCAATGACCTCCTCGGTTGCAGGATTCAGCACCGGAAAGGTACCGTCTCCATCCACCCATTCGTCATCGATGAACATTCTGTATTGCTTGACAGTCCTGGCTGCCGCAATCGTCGCGCTCATGGCATTGCTCCTTGTATCTCGTGTTGCATATTGAAAGTTCGGGTTGCGAAGCATGGCGGATTGATCTGCCGGTCTTCATTCACGCGCAAAGAGCCGCCGCTGACAGTCGCCATCGAGATGGACCCCATGGAGATGATCTGCACTCAACGGCGTTGCGAGGGGAGAACACACACCGCGCGGTTTCAGTGATTTCAATCTCACTCCGATATGGCATCCTAGCCGTTATGTAAAAGAGAGCAATCCTGAAATACTCACGATACGCTGCGTTTCGCAGAATAAAACCGCTAGGATCAACTGGAATCTGCAATTCTTCAGGGAATGTGATCCCTATTGCGAAAGGGAACAGGGCTTCCAGCGTTTTGTGCAGTGAAACGTGGTGATATGCCGCAATGAGATCGAATCGCATTACTCGACTACAGGCAGCGCCGCCGTGACAGGCTGACAAATTGTGATCGAATGGTCCGGGGCGCGGTCATTAGCCCGCTGCTGGATGCATCCACAAATCGTTTGGGTAAATCTTGTTCACATTTTCCGGTGTAACAATCTCGTGTTCCATGAAGACAGCCGGAGGAACTCGCTTCTTCTCCAGGATTTCGAGGGCCAGCTTGATAAGTTGCGGTCCGTAATTCTCCGGGAAATATGCAACAGATGCGATCAAGCGAGTTGACGGCCTTCTCATTTCCCGCCTTGCCTCGATACTTGCGTCCTGACCCACCACACCGCACTCTCGTTCACGGCCGGCTTCGCGAAACGCCTGCAGAGCCGCAAGCGCTGCGCTGTCATTAACCGCTCCGACCAGCACGCGCTGTCCGCTACGCCGGCGGAGATGCTTGCGTACAAGATCGAGCGTTGCATCGAACTGGCCACCTTTGGTGTCATAGTGGCAAATCGGGATGTGCTTGCTTTCGGGCAGGATCTCGCTCAAGCCATCGCGCATGCCGGTCAAGCGGCTGTTCAGCATGGGGCCGGCTGCGTCTACGCCGAGGTACATGATTAGATCCGCAGTTGCATTCCAGTGCTTGATGGCCCAACGCGCTAAATGCCGGCCAGCCAAGCGGCCGGCCTTGTAGTTATCCGCTCCAAAGTAGATCGCGCCGGGATGGGGAATATCCACGGCAATAAAGGGAATTCCGGCATCGGAGAACTGGGCGCTGATCTGGGCGGCAACGTCGTAATTAATTTGCGAGTCGATGACCAAATCGACCTTTTCTTTAATGAATCTCTCGGCATTCTCTAACGCAAGTCGCGAACTGAATTTGTTGGTCAAGACAACGAGATCCACCTCGGCTTCGCTGGCGGCGCTCATAAGGCTGTCTGTCACAATCCCGGTAAAGGGTAGAAGATTGCTTTGCGAAGCATACCCGATGCGAAAGTGCCGTGCACGAACTGGCTGAAGCCGGGAGCGATAGCCCTGCTTGCCCACGCGATCCAGGAAACCCACTTCAACCAGCGTCTCCAGCATTCGAAACGCAGTTCCCTTGTTCAACCGTGTCCGGTCGACCACTGCGCGCAGCTCCAGCACCTCTGATTGCGATGAAAACGCCTTGATGACCGCTGCGGCGCGCCTTACGGATTGAATTGTGTACGAGCGTTTCATCGCGGTCTCATTGCGAGCAAGGATGGATGGCGGTTTCATGCTGCAGAATATTACCGCAGGCGGTAGAACTTTGCAAAATAGCGTAGAGCGCCGTGATTTAGGCCCTAAGGAGGTGTTTTAAAGCAATTGGGATGCTGGTTGCGTTTCACCGAGTAAAACCAGAGGGCCGCCTGAAAGATCCTCTTACATGCGTTGCGATCCATGATTGGTGCTGCATTACAGGGCGGGAACGCAGAACACGAACAGCGGTATGCGGCGAGTTCTTTCTCCTGGCGTGTTTGCTGAGATTGCTGGTGTGCGTGCCGAATCAAATCTCGACCTGGTCGAATATGGTCCGGGTATGTTGTCGGAGAAACTGCGTGCGGAGTTAGGTATCGTCTTTGCCGGTGACCAAACCGTTCTGGCGCCACGTACCATTCTTGAGCGGCTCGTACTGCATGGCGCTGAGCCCATTGCTGCCTTCCGTGGGCGACATATGACTGGGATGCCCGCAGTTACGCGTAACAGTTATGGCCATGGATGGGTTATCTATGCTGGCACAGATAGCGCACAGAATGAATTCCACGAATCCTTGGCGCACGCAGCAGCGTCGGTTGCGAAGCTTTCTCCGCTCATCCATGCTCCCTATGGCGTGGAGGTTGTAAGTCGTCAGGATGCTGGGACGATCTATTATTTCTTGCTCAATCTAACCGAGACAGCGCACAGCGCCATTAGTCTGCCGAATCCCATGGAAGATCTGCTCTCAGGAGAAAAAGCAATCACTCAAGTGCCGCTCAGGCCACTGGATGTAGCAGTGTTAGCGTCACGTGCTGTCAACGCGAGTTAAATACACTGCGGGCATTGGTCTTCAACTGCCTCCTCCTGGCAGCCGCCATGGCGCATGGCCACGTCTATACCGAGTTGAATATGGGCTTTGATCACCCAGGTTTTGGATTGCCTGAGAATGCCAAGTGTGGCTCCATTTTGCGTTGAGTCTGGATCATCTGGCGTTGCCACTTCGAGGCTTTTTACAGCGCTTTCGACGAGGGTGCACTCCCTTTCGGAGACCCGTCTACTAAGATGGAGGAACCTGGAAGGATGGTGAAATGCAAGGCGGAAACGGACTGAATAGAAGAAATTTTCTCAAAGCTTCAGGAATCGCTGCGTTCGGTGCGGCGCTGGACGGAAAAGCGAAGGCGCTAGCTCAGAACGACGTAGACTTGGGAGTCTCCGACAAGGCAGCGGGCGCCAATACGCTCGACCTTGTGAATGTACTGCAGGGAGCACGTTCCACGCCTGTTTTTTCGCGTGGCAATACATTGCCTATTGCGGCAATGCCCTTCGGCATGGCCCATTGGACGCTCCAGTCCGAGAGCGGCACCGCATGGATGATTCAGCCTGATAACCGCCGCCTGCAGGGACTGCGCTGCACGCACCAATTGAGTCCCTGGCTCTCCGATTATGGGCAAGCGGTTTTTTTGCCAATGTGCGGCCACCCCAATCCGCGCCCCGAGGCGCGCGCCTCCAGTTGGCGCCCCGAAGACTCCCATCTCCACCCTTATTCATTCCGTTTTAACCTGCTACGCTATCAGGCCGACGTGGAACTGATTCCCACCGAGCGATGCTCGCTCGTAACCGCGCAGATCGGCGGCCCGGGCGCGCCGGGTTTGCTTATTGAAGTCCCGCGCAGCGCTGAAGCCATTCAAATGAGCAGCGACAGGCGCACGCTCCGCTTTCGTTCGTGCGTCAATGACGGTGGAGTCCCGAAAAACTTTGCGACGTATTATGTTGTCCGCTTTGCAGGGCCATGGAATCGATGCGAAGTTTCCACCGAACACGATAGTCAGTTGGCTATCGCGCATTTTGTCAAAGGCCAGCAAGTCGAAGCCCGCATTGCTACATCCTTCATCTCGCACGAGCAGGCCGAGCGCAATCTGAGCCGTGAGCTGGGCACAAAGAGTGCAGACGAGATCCGCGCGGAAACGAAAGGCCGGTGGGCTGAGCACTTCAGCCGTATTCAAATTGAGGGCGGCAGCGACCGCGAGCGCGCTACCTTCTATTCGTGTCTGTATCGTGCGCTGCTGTTTCCGCGTACCTGGCATGAACCGGACGCCGACGGTATGCCGCAGCATTTCAGCGCCTTTAATGGCAAAGTCGAACCAGGCGTGATGTATGCCGATCACGGCTACTGGGACGTGTACCGAGCCTGGTATCCGCTCATGTCGATCGTCTACCCCGAACGGCTGGCGGAGATTCTGCAGGCATGGGTAAATTCATACAAGGAAGGCGGATGGCTGCCGCAATTTCCCGCGCCCGGCTACCGCGCGTGCATGACGGGCAGTCTCATTGACGCAGTCTTTGGAGACGCTGCGGCCAAGGGCATCCATGGCTTCGATCTCGCCACTGCCTATGAGGGTCTGAAGAAGCACGCCACGCAGCCAGGCGATCCCAGTGCGGGCTATGGCCGGCGCGGCATAGAGGATTACCTCAAGTTGGGTTACGTTGCCGCAGACCACGTGGCGCAGTCAGCCGCTGAAACCACCGATTCGGCCTACGGAGACTTCTGCATCGCGCAGGTGGCCAAAACACTTGGCAAGAACGACGATGCGGCCATGTTCCTCGCGCGCTCGCGCAACTGGCGCAAGATCTTCGATCCCGGCACAGGTTTCCTGCGTGGCAAACTCTCGAATGGGGCATGGATCGAGCCCTTCGACGAGTTTCAATGGGGCAGCCCATACGTTGAAGGCTCAGCCTGGCAGCATCGCTGGGATGTCATGCAGGACATCCCAGGGCTCATCGACGCGATGGGCGGCAAGGAACGCGCTGTTGCCAACCTCGACAAGATGATGTCCACCCCGCCCATCTTCCACGTTGGCATCTATGGGCAGGAGATTCACGAGATGTCGGAGATGGCCGCGGTGAATTTCGGCCAATACGGTCAGAACAACCAGCCCTCGCACCACTTGCTCTATATCTACGCCATCGCCGGCCGCCCCGATCGCACGCAGTATTGGGTGCGCCGCTCCATGGCCGAGCTCTTCTCGCCGGATTCCTATCCCGGCGACGAGGACACAGGCTCCATGGCTGCGTGGTACATCCTCAGCGCCATGGGTATTTATTCGCTTACACCCGGCAAGGCGGAATATGTGACAGGCAGCCCGCTTTTCGACAGCGTCACGCTGCGCATGCCAGGCGGCAGGACCACAACCATCGAAGCTCACGGTCAAAGTTCCAAGGCTGTATACGTCGGCAAACTGCTCGTCGACGGCCAGGTGCACTCCGGGCCGATTCTTACCCATGACACTCTTACCCGTGGCTCGCACCTGACATTTTTTATGCAGGAGAAGCCGGCGACTTAAAACGAGACTGCAACCAGGCAGGGGCAGCACAAGCTGAACGTTCTGTCCCTGGACCCAACGGATCGTGAATTGAGCTATTTCAAGGCTTCTTAACCGGCCTCAGCTTTTGACGCAGCACGACTTTCGATCGTCTCCGTTTGACCCCACCGGAACGTCTCACTAGACTTGCAGGCAGGGCATCTTCATGATCTTGCGTTTTTCGAAGCATTTTGTTTTCTCGACCGTCGCAGTTTTCAGCGTGTTGGCTGGATTGACCGCGAACGCCGTCGCGCAGTCCTCGTCCAGTTCTTCCAGCGGCTCCAACGCGCAGGTTTACGCCCGCGAAAAGGCGCCGTCGCTCATCGATCCCGCCGGCCCCACGATTTCGCTGATCAGCGCCGAGCCGGTGTTCGCGATGGCTGCCGCGCTTAACGCCTGTGGCTACGACGAAGGCTTGCCGGAGAGTGCACCCGTCCGCCAGCGTATTCGCGACGAGATGAATCAGGCCTTTGCGAAGAGCGAAACCGCGCGCGCCAAGCGCGACGCCCTGTGCCTTTACATTGCGCAGCATCGCATGACCGGCACCGAGCAAGATATTTCCCAATACATCTCGCTGGCGCTGTACATGACGCCGCCGCCGGCGTTTGAATTGACAGCCGACCTCACCGAGATGCCACCCGACTCAACACAGGTGGCGGAAATCGCGCCGATTCTGCGAGAGTTTGCGAAGGCCGTGGACCTGCACGGCATCTGGCTGATCGTGCACCACACCTACGATGAGGAGACGGCGCAGTTGCACGACCCACTCTCGAAGATGATCGTCGACACCAACGTTTATCTCAAGATGCCTGCGGTCACATATAGCGGCAGGCGATTCATCGTGGTCGTCGAGCCGCAGCTTTCGCCGGGCATGGTGAACGCTCGCATCTACGGAACCGACTACATCGTGGTCGTTTCTCCGACGAAGTACGGACAGATTCCCATGGCGGCCGTGCGCCACACCTATCTGCACTACGTGATCGATCCATTGCTGTACTCGCGTACCAACGCTCTGGCGCGCGAGCAGCCGATTATGAAGGCGATTAGCGACGCGCCGCTCCCGTTCCGCTTCCGTTCCGACCCCACGCCGCTTACCGTCGAGTGCCTGATTAAGGCCATCGAGGCGCGCACCATGGATACTGGCGTCCCCGAGTACAAGATTCCCGCGGGCATTGACCGCTCGCAGTTGCCGCGCTATGAGCACGAGCGCGAGCTCTATCAGCAAAAGGTGGATGCGGTGAGATGGGCCACGGTAGAGCACGACATGCGGCAGGGATTCGTGCTGACGCAATACTTTTACCAGCAGATGATCCAGTTTGAGAAGCAGCCATCAAGCCTTGAAGAGATCATGGGCGAAATGGTCTACAGCATGGACGTAGATCAGCAGGTGCACCGCGCGCGGCAGACGGATTGGGACCAGGAGGCCGACGAGGATGTATTGCAGCGCAGCAAGCCGCGGCAGCTCACGGGGCTGGATCTGGCCGAGGCGAAGCTTTCCAGCGGAGACGTGAAAGGCGCCATGGCCATGGCGCAAAAGGTGCTGGCCGCGGACCAGGGCACGGCCGCTTCCGATGCAGATGCGGCGCGGGCGCATTTCATTATGGCGCGCGCCGATCTGTTGAGCGTGCATCCCGGCGTGTCGGAAGACGATGCCGAACGGATCATCGGCGAAGCCGTGACGCAGTTTCAAGAGACGCTCAAGACCAGCAAGAGCCAGCGATTGCTCGCCTGGTCGCACATCTACCTGGGGCGCATTCTCGATATTCAATGCAATCGCAGCGCAGCCCTTGCGGAATATAAAGATGCGCTCGCGGTGCGCGACGGACGCCTCGACACGCGGCTTGCCGCCGAGCGCGGAGTCAAGCGCGCGTATACAGTTGGCAACCAAAGCTGTGAGGATGACTCCAGCGACGTGGGTCCGGACAATGGGGCAGCCAAACCTGCCCAGCAGGCACAGCAGGGAGCGCCAAAGCAGCAATAACGATCCGGGCGCCTCATGCTGCCGATGGAGGTCATCCATTTTCGCGTTTGCTGTGGAAATGGACGGGAAGGGAAGACAACCGTTCGCGCGCCGGATCGAGAATATCCCTGCATCTATCACTGGGCGAGGATGCATTGTTGCCGGGCCCGGTCAATTCTTTATCTTCCAGCGAGCGGACCGGCCCTGCTTTGCGTCAAAATGAGCAAAGGGTGAAGAAGGGCGGAACGTGGACGAATCGCGCGTGGAATCCGGCCAGGCAGAGCTCGA
>JAJYFA010000229.1 GCA_021790995.1 Acidobacteriota bacterium | reverse complement strand
AGTTGATCGGCCCAGCGCCCGCGGCGCACGGCCGCCACAATCCCTGCGGGTAACGCCAGCGCCAGCGCCAGCAGAAGCGCGGCCAGGGTGAGCGCGAGGGTATATGGGTAGCGTTGGCCGATCAGATGCGCGACCGAGTCGTGCAGACGAATCGACGTACCCAGGTTGCCGTGCAGAACCCCTCCCCAGTAGCGGATGTATTGCGTGTGCAGCGGCAGGTCGAGGCCGAGCTGGTGACGCAGCGCCGTGAGATCAGTGGGCGAAGCGCCTTCGCCCAGCATCATCTGCACCGGGTCGCCGGGAACCAGGTGAATCAGCAGAAACACAAGCGAAACCACCAGCCACACAACAGGCAGCGTGAGCGCGAGACGCGTGAGGGTCTGCTTCATGGAGAGAGTGAACAGGCTCCAGATTTCAGTGGTCACCCCAGTCCGGCGACCGCGACAGAGTCGATTCCGATTATACGTGCGCAGAGAATACAGGTCCGCATCCGGGATGCAGGATCCATGGCATGATCGACAGAATTCCGCGCGGCGCGATCCCACCTGTGGGTCACTGGTCGCTCCAGGGCTTTGATCGCCATCTTTCGAGCAACACTTTTTCCGAACGCGGGTTTGACGAGGAAGCGCCAGCCCGCAATGGCGGCGTGGCATCTCATCCGCATCGCCGAGGTTCTTCAATGACGAAGCTCAAGTTGTTTGCATTCATGGCTCTACTTTCCTTGCCGCTGGCCGTGGCCGGGTGCTCTCATCCGCGACCCGTAATGTATGTCCCCCCGCCGCCGGCCTGGAGCGCCGCGGCGCAACAAGGCTATCACGACGGCTTCTTTGCCGCGCGCCACGATATACGGCACGGACTTGCGCCCAACCTGCGACGCCACCCCAGGTTCCGCAATCCTCCCGTGCCTCCGCCGATGCTCGCGGAGTACAGGCACGGCTTCCGCACTGGCTACCAGCAGGCAATTCATGGTGGACCGGGCCCCGGCTACTAACACCTGTCTCCTGCCATCCGCGAGGCCGTTACAAAACTCGTATTGATGATGTTGATGCCGTAATGAACGTGGTACGGTAACCGCCTGTTTGCGCCCACGTACAACTTCAAGGCGCGGATAATCGATAGTGTGAATGGCGCGGGCAATCTCGGGCTCTTACAGGATTATGGGATCTATCTTCGCGTGGAAAAAGGACTTCGCCCCCTTACCTGCGAAGCTTACTTGAGCGATCTACGCATCTTTGCCGAGTTTCTGGAGGGCCGCAACGCACTGCTGCTCACAGCTTCAGATGACGATGTGGCAGGATTGCTCGAGCACCTGCGCAATCACGGCATCGATGCCCGTTCCGCGGCGCGCAAACTCAGTTGCCTGCGCGGATTCTACAAGTGGCTCCTGCTCGACCGGCGCATTCATCGCGATCCCACGGTGAACATCGAGTCGCCCAAGGCGTGGAAGGTGCTGCCCAAGTCGCTGGCTGAACCGGAGGTCACGGAGATGCTGGAGCGGGCGGCGCTCGCGGCGTCGCATCCGCAGGCCAAAGCCACCGCGTTGCGCGACCGCGCGATTCTGGAGTTGCTGTATGCTGGCGGATTGCGCGTCTCTGAGGTTGTATCGCTGAACGTCAGCGATCTCGCCTTCGATGCTGGCCGCGTGCAGGTGCGCGGGAAGGGCGACAAGGAGCGAATTGTTCCGCTGGGACGCATGGCGATCGAGGTATTGGAGCAGTATCTTCGCGAGGGGCGGCCGCATCTGGACCGCATCAGCTCGGCGCGCCGAGGACGGGCGCCGCAGACTGCGCCACGGCACGAGCGGACGCGGATGTTTCTTTCGTTGCGTGGAATGCCGCTTACACGGCAATGGGTGTGGCGGCTGGTGAAGAACGCGAATCACTCCACAAGTCCGCACGGCTTGCGCCACAGTTGCGCCACGCACATGGTGGAACACGGCGCGGATCTGCGCAGCGTGCAAACGATGCTGGGCCACGCCGACATCTCCACCACGCAGGTGTATACGCACCTGGCTCTGGGCCGTTTGAAAGCCGTGCATCGCGCGCATCATCCGCGCGCGATGCAACGTCCGGCTGAAGCCGAAGTCGATGCCGCCCCGCGGCCCGGCCCGCGGCTCGTCAAACGCACTGTCCCCGGTGAGGAAAAACCATGACCGCAACTGCTGCGCTGCATGTTGCCGGCCCAAAAACCGTCAGTGCGCTCGGGGATCTGGTCGAAGCTTATCTGCGGATGATTGCCAACGAGCGCGGTGCATCTCCGCATACCTTACGCGCGTACGCACGAGAGCTGCATGGCTTCGCAGCGTGGCTGGTTGAGCGCGGTGGCGCGCCGCAAGTTGCTCAAATTGAGCACACACACATTCGCGCCTATCTCGGCGCGCTCTACGAGCGTGGACTGTCGAAGGCCTCGGCAGCGCGGGCGCTGGCGGCCATTCGCAGTTGGTTCAAGTGGCTGGCGCGCAACCACTACGTCGAGCAAAACGCGGCATCACTGGTCTCCACGCCGCGGCTGCCCAAACACCTGCCGCGCGTGCCGTCGATCGAGCAGATGAATCGCGTGGTCGATTCGGTGCGCGACGACGCCGCAAGCTGGCCCGCGCGCGACCGCGCAATTCTCGAACTGCTGTACGGGTGCGGCATCCGTAACGCAGAGTTGACGGGATTGAACCTCGACGACATTCACTGGGCGAACGAAGCCATTCTGGTGCGAGGCAAGGGGCAAAAGCAACGCTACGTTCCGCTGGGCGATGCGGCTGCCGATGCGTTGCGCGCCTACTTGCCAGAGCGCGACGCGCGCCTGGCCGCGGCCAGCGAAGGCAAGCCAGTCCGCACTTCCGCGCTGTTTGTGAACCTGCAACTGCGCGGCCTCGCAAGGGGCGGTGAAGCGCGGCTCACTACACGCAGCGTGGGCCGCATCGTGAAGCGCATCGCCATTCTGCGTGGCCTGCCCGCCGATGTTCACCCGCACACGCTGCGCCACGCCTTCGGCACCCATCTGCTCGAAGAAGGCGCCGACCTGCGCGCCATTCAGGAGCTGCTCGGTCACGAGCGCCTGTCAACCACGCAGCGTTATACACAGCTCACCACCGCACAGTTGACCGAGGTTTACGACCGGACGCATCCGCGCGCACGGTGATACTGTTCGTAACCAAGCCATGGATTGTTCCCTGTTCGGCTGCTCAGGCGAGAGCACAATAACCCGCATTTCTCACGCCAAATCCCGCATGGACGCGCCGCGCTCTTATGCGAAATCCGCAGCGGCCGCGGAGAAGCTATCGCAGTTGGGCTGCCGGGAGATTCAAAAATTCACCCGAAATCATGGACGGAAGCACGGCATGACCGCAAGGCGATCAGCCCAGCGAGCGCGAAGTGGCCGCAAGGATGAAGACGGCAATCACCAGCATGATCACGCCGCTCCACTGAATGCGCAATGGAGCAGCACCGCTGTTCTTCCATTCCCCCGTCAACATGCCAAGCAGGCTGGCCGTAATAACGATCAGCGACATGAAGACCGGCCAGCCCAGGATCGTTCCCCAGGAGCCGAGTTGGACCGTCGAGAGACCGTAGAGAAGCGTACTGCCAAACCAGCAGATCGCCATCAGCAGGGCCAGTCCCCAGTGACCGATTCCACCCGCAGGAAACCTGGCCGCGGTTCGGTTCCTTTTGAGAAGCCAGAAACAATAAAGAAGGTTAGGCACGGCGCCGGCGATCATCAGCGGCATCCAGACGGCGTTTGAAGTATTCAGCGGATTGGCCCCAAACTGCCCCGCGGTTCGCGCCAGCGGAGCGCCGAAGGCGAGGCCAAAGTTGACGAAGGCCGCGCCGAGGCCGCTGAAAATCGCGAGCAGCAGGCCCAGGGTCGTATTCTTTTGCGAGCCGCCGTCAAGGCGCAGTGCCTTTTCGCGACGGCTGCCGGCCACCGCGCAGATCAAGACTCCAACCAAAACCATGGCCACACCCGCCAGTACGCCATGGCCGGCCGGTGTATTCAGCCGCTCGTGATGAAGACTGAGAAGCGGAACCAGCGTGCCAACCGCCGCAGACGTACCGAGAACGAGAGAGAAAGTAAGCGCAATGCCGATCGCATCCACAGCCAGGCCGAAGAATACCTGCGATACGCCCCATCCCGCGCCAAAGGCCGCAACCTCTGTAATGATGCCCGGGCCGGCGGCGTGATAAACCTGCCCGAGGTGAGGAATCGTCGCAAGGGTGACGACAGGAGGCAGCACGAGCAGCGCCAGAATTGTCCACGCCAGCCAGGTATTCTCCCACGCCCAGCGGCGGGTGTACTTCATGGGCAGGGTAAAGCTGGCATTCATCATGCCAGCCAAAACCAGAATCAACAATCCAGCAGAGGCATTTGTCACTTTGCGTTCTCTCTCATGAAAAAGTTTGTGAGATTCCTCGGCAGGGATCTCGATCGAGGAGCCCTGCTCCTGGCCAGGAAGGCGCCAGAGCGACGGCTCGTGTTGAACATCGGCGATGAAGCGCCAGCCCCTCGGGACCGGCTTGAGGACGGCGAGATGGTCACTGCCGCTTGCTGCGCGATCGTCATTGGCCGGCTGCCATTGCAGCGAATGCGAGCCGCG